>NZ_CP034328.1:2480000-2821822 GCF_003940805.1 Tabrizicola piscis | reverse complement strand
CCGTGGTCGAAGACTGCGCCCCCGCGCGCCATGCCGTCGCGGCGCTCGCCGCGCGGATCGACAGGCAGGGCGGGCTTGCCTACCTGATCGACTATGGCGGCTGGCGGTCGCAGGGTGACACGCTGCAAGCCCTGCGCGCCCATGCCTTTGACGCCCCGCTTGCCCATCCCGGTCAGGCCGACCTGACCGCGCATGTGGACTTTGAACCGCTTGCAGCGCTCGCCCCAGCATATGCCTATGACACGCAAGGGGCGGTTCTGAACCGGCTTGGAATTGCGGCACGGGCCGAACGTCTTGCCCGCAACCTGTCCGGGGAAAAGCTGGAAAGCCACCATGCCGCGCATCGCCGCTTGACCCATCCGCAGGAAATGGGTTCGTTGTTCAAGGTGCTTGCCCTGACCCACGCCAATGCCCCCCTGCCGCCCGGATTTGCCCCCTGATGCCATCGACGCTGGAGATCATCACCTCGGACGCCCTGTCCACCCGCCACGGGTTCTTCACCCGTAAGGGCGGCGCGTCCTCTGGCATCTTCGCTGGCCTCAACTGCGGCACCGGATCGTCAGATCAGGCCGAGATCGTGGCGATCAACCGCACCCGCGTGGCCGAGGCGATGGGCGTCGCCCCCACGGCCATGGTCACGGTGCATCAGGTCCATTCGGCCCGTGCCGTCGCCGTCGACGGCCCACTGACCCACCGGCCCGAAGCCGATGCGCTGGTGACCGCAACGCCGGGCGTCCTGATCGCCGTCCTGACGGCCGACTGTCAGCCCGTGCTGTTTCACGATCCCACCGCCGGTGTCATCGGCGCCGCCCATGCCGGATGGCGTGGCGCTGTCGACGGGGTGCTTGAAGCCACCCTTGACGCGATGGAGGGGTTGGGCGCCCGCCGCCGCGACATCCGTGCCGTCATCGGCCCGTCAATCAGCCAGCCCGCCTATGAGGTCGGCCCCGAATTTCTGGACCGTTTCCGCGACGAAGACCCTGAAAGCCTGCGCTTTTTTGCCAATGGCAAGGGTGATCGATTGCTGTTCGACCTGCCGGGCTATGGCCTTTACCGCCTGCGCGCGGCGGGCGTCGGCCACGCGGAATGGACCGGCCATTGCACCTACCGCGACGCCGGGCGGTTCTACTCCTTCCGGCGCACCACCCATGCGGGCGAGGTGGACTATGGACGGCTCATCTCGACAATAAGGCTTTAATGCGGCGCAATCGGGCATGAAAATGCACCGTTTGCAGCGCAACTTTTCCCAACCCCCGCCGTATTCCAATTGCATCCCTGTTGTCAGGGAAGTCTTGCCGTCGGGGAACTGAATGATCATCGAGTTGAGAACCAAGCGCCGCTGGATCGTCTCCGTCCTCGAAGCGGTCGCAGAATCCTCCGACACCCGCGTGACCGTCAGCGCCACCGTGCGCCGCACGACCGGGCGCAACCGGATGAACCCGGGGCAAAAGGGCTTTGCGATGCGGCTGAAGGCTGCCACCCGCCCGCTGGCCGACGCCGCCCGCTAGGCCGCGTCAGGCGTTCTTCGCCAACCGCGCTTCCAGAACGTCAAACGGCAGTCCGGGTTCGTCCTTGGCGCAACGGATCACCAGACTGGTCTTCACATTCGCCACATGATCGGCCTTGAGCAGTTGCTCGGTCAGAAAGCTTTGAAAGCTGGACAGGTCAGGTGCCACGCATTTCAGGATAAAGTCGATCTCGCCGTTCAGCATGTGGCACTCGCGGACCAGGGGCCAGGCTCGGCAGCGCGCTTCAAAAGCCGAAAGATCCGCCTCGGCCTGTGAATTCAGCCGCACCATGGCGAAGACCTGCACTTCGAACCCCAACTCGCGCGCGTCGATGTCGGCATGATATCCACGGATGAAACCCGCCTCTTCCAACCCGCGCACCCGGCGCAGACACGGCGGCGCAGAAATGCCCACCCGGCTGGCCAGTTCCACGTTGGTCATGCGCCCATCCGCCTGAAGCTCGGCCAGGATCTGGCGGTCGATGGGGTCGAGTTTATGTCCGGCCATACCTGCCTCCGTTGCCTGTCTTACTTACGTTGCGGCGCAGCCTTGCGCAATAATGTTTCAACATCGCGCAAGAAACGGCATTTCACCCTGCCTTGATGGCGCTGCATGGCCGCCATGCAGGGGCTTTCCGCCCCGACGGCTCCAGACTATATCGGGGGCCGAAGCAATGGGGGCTGGAATGGCTGAGACGCGGCACACACGGGTTCTGATCATCGGCTCCGGCCCGGCGGGCTATACCGCTGCGGTCTATTCCGCCCGCGCCATGCTGAACCCGATTCTGGTTCAGGGCCTGCAGCCCGGCGGCCAGTTGACCATCACGACCGAGGTGGAAAACTGGCCCGGCGACAGCCACGTTCAGGGCCCCGACCTGATGGTGCGCATGCAGGACCATGCCGCCGCGATGGGGGCCGAGATCATCAGCGACTACATCACCTCGCTGGACCTGTCCAAACGTCCGTTCACCGCCACCGCCGACAGCGGCACGACCTACACGGCGGATGCGGTGATCCTTGCGACCGGCGCGCAGGCGAAATGGCTGGGCCTGCCGAGCGAGGAAAAGTTCAAGGGCTTTGGCGTGTCCGCCTGCGCCACCTGCGACGGGTTCTTCTATCGCGGCAAAGAGGTTGTGGTCATCGGCGGCGGCAACACCGCCGTGGAAGAGGCCCTGTTCCTGACCAACTTCGCCACCAAGGTCACGCTGATCCACCGCCGCGATTTCCTGCGTGCCGAAAAGATCATGCAGGACCGCCTGTTCAAGAACCCCAAGATCGAGGTCCTGTGGAACCATGAAGTGACCGAGGTTCTGGGCGACGAAACCCCGCTTGGCGTCACGGCCGTCCGCGCGCGCAACGTGCAGACCGGGGCCACTCAGGACATCCCCTGCGCCGGGTTCTTCGTGGCCATCGGCCATGCCCCAGCCTCCGAACTGGTCAAGGACCAACTGCCCCTGCACAACGGCGGCTACGTCGTGGTGGAACCCGGCACCACCCGCACCGCCATCCCCGGCGTCTTTGCCGCTGGCGACCTGACCGATCACGTCTACCGTCAGGCCGTCACCAGCGCCGGCATGGGCTGCATGGCCGCGCTTGACGCGGAAAAGTTCCTGTCCGGTCACTGACGTCGATCTGGCGGAGCGCCTCGCGGCGCGAAGACCTTTTCTCTCCTCCCAGCGCCAAGAGGCGCAGGGAGGAGGCAGGCGAGGGGCCAGCCCCTCGCGCTCCCCGGAGTATTTCAAAAAGAGCAAATGCGCTTGCTCTTTTCCAAATACTCCCGCGCGGCGCGCGCCTGACCGAGCCGGTTGCGCGCTTGCGCGCAGAGGCGAGACAAAAGGAATGCGCGGAACGCGCTCAATTTGACACCAACAGGTTCAGCGCAGGCGTTTGCCGTCCTTGTCGAACAGCATTGCATCCTTGCCGTCAAAGCCAAGGCCGACCATTGACCCAGGGTCCAGACTGATCTGGTCATGGCGTTCGACGATCAGCCGTTCTCCGGACGGTGCGGTCAGATGAACGTAGGACACCCCGCCCAAGGCTTCGGTCAACTCCACCCGGTGCGTGCTGCCGGATGTTTCGATCCGCAGATGCTGCGGCCGCAGACCGACTGAAACTTCTGCCCCCGCGCCGGGCAAGGCAGCGGCGGTTGTCAGGGGCAGAGCAAGCCCCTTGGCTTGCACCTTCCCCGCGCTTTCGACCACGCCCGCGACAAAGTTCATCGCCGGGCTGCCAATGAAGCCTGCCACGAACTTGTTGTCGGGGTCGTTGTACAGGTCGAGCGGCTTGCCCACCTGCTCCACCCGCCCCGCGCGCAGGACGACGATCTTGTCGGCCAGCGTCATCGCTTCCACCTGGTCATGGGTGACGTAGATCATCGTGGCCCCGATCTCGCGGTGCAGCCGCGCGATCTCCACCCGCATTTCCACCCGCAACTCGGCGTCGAGGTTGGAGAGCGGCTCGTCGAACAGGAACACCTCGGGCCCGCGCACGATGGCGCGCCCAATGGCCACCCGCTGACGCTGGCCGCCCGACAGCGCCTTGGGCTTGCGCGAAAGGTAGTCGTCCAGCTTCAGGATGCGGCTGGCTTCCTTGACCTTCCCGTCAATCTCGGCCTTCGGATGGCCGGTCATCTTCAGGCCAAAGCCCATGTTTTCCGCCACGGTCATGTGCGGATACAAGGCATAGGTCTGGAACACCATCGCCACCCCGCGCTCGCTCGGGTCGGCTTTGGTGACGTCGCGGTTGCCGATCTGGATCTTGCCGCCGGTCGTTTCCTCCAGCCCCGCGACCATGCGCAAAAGCGTGGACTTGCCGCAGCCCGAGGGGCCGACGAACACGCAGAACTCGCCATCCTCCACCCGCAGATCGACCCCGTGGATCACCTGCACATCGCCATATCGCTTGGTCACCTTGTCCAGCGTCACGCCCGTCATGTCCGTATCCTCCCCCTAGTTCTGTTCCGGAAAGCGCCAGCTTTCCGCTTCGGTGGCGATCTTCGCCGCGATGTCCTTGATCAGTCCGGATTGCCCCTCAAGGGCCTCCAGCGTCGTGCGTGCCGTGGTCGAGGTGACCGACAAGGCCCCCAGCACCCGCCCGGTGCGCGACAGAATCGGCACTGCGCAGCAGATGATTCCCCGCTCGTGCTCTTCCCGGTCGAAGGCATGGCCGCGGGCGCGAATCGCCTTCAGCTCGGTCACAAGCTTGTCCGGAGTATCCAGGGTGTGGTCGGTGTGGCGGTGGAAGGACTGCCGCGCCAGCGCCTGATCCAGCGCCTCGGGCGTGGCCCAGGCCAGCATCGCCTTGCCCACGCCCGTGCAATAGGCGGGCCCCACCTTGCCGGCCTGGGCGAACATCTCCACCGGGCGGGCGGCGTTGCGTTTGTCGACGTACAGCACCTGCCCTTGGTCCATCTGCGCCAGATGGATCGTCTCTCCGGTTTTCGCCGCAAGTTCATCAAGATAGGGCCGCGCGATCGGGGCCAGCGACGATTGCGCCCATGCCGCATGGGCCAGTCGGACCAGCCGCACGCCCAGCGCATAAGTGCCCTGATCGGGGTCCAGCGTCAGCATCCCCTGATGGGTCAGCGTCTGCAAAAGCCGGTAAAGCGTGGCCTTGGGATAGTCGGCCTGAGTCAACAGATCCGAGAAGCGGACCGGTCGGCCATGCCGCGCGACCATGTCCAGCACGTCAAGCGCCTTGCCGACTGTTCCGTCTGCATGTCCCTCGGCGCCCATCGTCCCTCCCGCCCAACGTGTGTGTTGACAGACTAGAGGATAGCCGACATAGTTTTCAATATTCAAGACTAAGTTTCAAATAATGGAACCAAACGGGAGGAAACCATGGTCCATAGACAAGCGGGCGCGCTCGCCCTTGTGGCGGCGTTGCTGTTGTCCACGTCGGCACTCGCGCAGGACAAGCGCGTCGTTACCTGGAACGCGGACTACGATCCGATTCCGCTGGCGGCTGCCGAAGCTCTGATTGCCGACTTCGAGGCCGCGAACCCTGAGATCGACGTGGTGCTGACCAACTTCGACCACGAGGCCTACAAGAACGCGATCCGCAACTTCCTGACCGCCGACCCGCCGGATCTGGCCAACTGGTACGCTGCAAACCGCATGCGTCCGTTTGTGGAAGCTGGCCTTTTCGCCGACATCTCGGATGTCTGGGCAAACAACGGCCTGATGGACTCGCTGTCCGCTTCGGTGCCGTCGTCCACGATCGACGGCAAGCAGTATGCGATCCCCTACACCTATTATCAGTGGGGCATCTACTTCAACCGCGACGCCTACGCTGCCGCTGGCGTTGAAGTGCCCGGTCCGGAAGGCGTGAACTGGGAAACCTTCCTTGCCAACTGCGAGAAGTTCAAGGCCGCCAGCATCGACTGCGTGACCACCGGATCGTCGGCGCTTTGGCCGGTCGCAGGGATCTTCGACTACCTGTCGCTGCGCACCAACGGCTACCAGTTCCACAGCGACCTTGCCGCCGGCAAGATCTCGTGGACCTCGCCCGAAGCCCGCGCGGTGTTCGCTGAATTTGCCAAGCTGCAACCTTTCGTCACCGAAAACCATGCTGCCATCGACTGGCAGGATGCGGCGGCAATCTTCGTGCAGGGCAAGGCTGCCAACTACGTCATGGGCAACTTCGCCGTCGGCGTCTTCAAGGAAGGCGGGATGACCAATGACAACCTTGGTTTCATGGTCTTCCCGGAAATCACCGCTGGCCTGGCCCGCGCCGAAGAAGCGCCGACCGATACCATCCATCTGACCTCGGGCGCCAAGAACCCGGACGATGCCAAGACCTTCCTCGCCTACATGGCCAGCCCGGAAGCGCAGTCCAAGTGGAACGCGGCCGTCGGCCAGCTGCCGACAAACAAGAACGCCACCGTTGACGCGGCTGACCCGTTCCTGACCGCTGGTTTCCAGGCGCTGTCAACCTCGACGGGCGGCATTGCCCAGTTCTGGGACCGTGACGCCGACGCCGAATACGCCAAGGCCGGGATGGAGGGGTTCCAGCGGTTCCTCGTCCAGCCCGACGCGCTGGAAGAGATCCTTGCGCAGCTGGAAGCGACCCGTCTGCGCATCTTCCCGCAGTGATCTGGTGACATGCGGGCGCCCCATGGCTTTGGGGCGCCCGTTTCTCGTTTCGGGGAGGGGCAAGATGGCAAACGCAACGGAATCGATCACAGCATCCGCGGCGCAACGATCCGCCGTCCGCTGGAATCAACGCAGCCTCGCGCCCTGGTTGTTCCTTGCGCCCGGACTGTTCATGTTCGGCCTCTATGTGCTGTGGCCGATCGTGCAAAGCGTCACACTGTCGTTCTACGACTGGGATGGGCTTTACGGCCCGAATGGTGAGTTCAAAGGCACCTTCGTCGGCATGGGCAACTACGCCGAGCTGATGATCGACCCAGCGTTTGAGACCTCGCTTGTAAACAACTTTTACTGGCTTGCGCTGTATCTTCTGGCCCTGCCCATCGGCCTGTTCATCGCGATCTTCCTGAACCAGACCGTGACCGGCATCCGGCTTTACAAGTCGCTGTTCTTCTTTCCGTTCGTGATCAGTCAGGTCGTCGTCGGCCTGATCTTCGCGTGGTTCTACGCGCCGAACTTCGGCCTCTTTTACCTGCTGACCGAGGCGATCACCGGCAAGGGCGTCGCCGTTCTGGCCGACCCTGACCTTGTTACCTTCGGCATCATCGCCGCAGGCCTCTGGCCGCAGATTGCCTATGTGATGATCCTTTACCTCACCGGGCTGAACAACGTCGCGCCTGACCAGATCGAGGCCGCGCGTCTGGACGGTGCCAAGGGCCTCAAGATGCTATGGTATGTCGTCCTGCCGCAGCTACGCCCGGCAACCTTCATCGCGGTCATCGTCACCGTCATCGGCGCGCTGCGATCCTTCGACCTTGTGTCGATCATGACCAACGGTGGGCCGTTCGGGTCAAGCCGCGTGCTGTCTTATTACATGTACGAAAAGGCGCTGGGCGAATACGGCTTCCGCATGGGCTACGGCGCGGCCATCGCAGTGGTCCTCTTTGCGATCATGATGATCTTCATCTCGGGCTTCATCTGGAAGATGTGGCGCGACGAAACCCAACGGTAAGGAAGGGGCGACCCCATGTTCCCACGTCCCATCCAGCAATCCGGCACCGGCGCACAGTGGCTTTACACCATCGCCCTTCCGGTGGCGCTTCTGCTCTGGCTGTTCCCGCTTCTCGGCGTCGCGCTGACGTCGCTTCGCCCGGCGTCCGACCTTGCACAGGGCAACTACTTCGGCATGCCCTCCGGCATCGCGTGGGAAAATTACGTCTTCATCTTCACAGAAACGCCCATCGGGCAGTACATGGTGAACTCGCTTTGGGTCACGATCCCCACGGTGATCGGGGCCGTCAGCCTTTCGCTGATGACCGGCTTTGCGCTGGCGGTCTACGGGTTCCGCGCGAACATCCTGGTGTTCTTCATGTTCGTCGCCGGCAACTTCGTGCCCTTCCAGATCCTGATGGTCCCTGTCCGCGACATGACGCTGCAACTGGGCATGTATGACACCTGGTACGGCCTCGCCCTTTTCCACATCGCCTTCCAGACCGGCTTCTGCACCCTCTTCATGCGCAATTTCATCAAGGCCCTGCCCTATGAGCTGATCGAGGCCGCCCGCGTCGAAGGCGTCACCGAATGGCGCATCTTCTGGTACATCGTCCTGCCTCTAATGCGCCCGGCCATCGCGGCCCTCAGCGTGCTGGTCTTCACTTTCATCTGGAATGATTTCTTCTGGGCCACCGTCCTGACGCAAGGCGTCGACAGCCAGCCGATCACGGCAGGCCTGTCGTCGCTCAATGGCCAGTGGATCGCCCAGTGGCATCTGGTCAGCGCCGGGTCGATCCTCGCGGCCCTGCCGCCAGTGGCGATGTTCTTCCTGATGCAAAAGCACTTCATCGCCGGCCTCACCCTGGGGGCGGTGAAGTAATGCACTGGCGGATTGATGCGGGCGGCCAGACCATCGCCCTGGCCACCTCGGGCGGTATCCCCGAGGTGATCTGGTGGGGTCCGTCCCTGCCGATGGACGAAGACCTTGCCCAGCTTGCCCTTGCGCAAGCGAACGACATCACCGGCGGAATGCTGGACCGGCTGCCCGCCCTGTCCCTCTCCCCCGAACCCGGCCGCGCCTTCCAAGGCCAGCCGGGGCATCTTCTGGCACAAGTCGACGGCACGCCCCTTGCGCCCGCCTTCACCTTCGACCGTGCCGAGGCGTCCCTGGGCCGCCTGACCCTCATCAGCCGCGCCGATGGTCTGACCCTGTCGCATCACCTGACCGCCCACCCCACGGGCGTCATCACCCTGAAGACCACGCTGCAATCTGACGCCCCAATCCGCGTCCACTGGCTTGCCGCCCCCGTCCTGCCAGCGCCCCAACAGGGCGAGATGATCGACATCCACGGCAAATGGATCGGCGAGTTTCACCTGATCCGCACCCCCTGGTCCCCCGGCATCCGCCAGCGCGAATCCCGCACAGGCCGGTCGGGCCACGAACACCCGCCCTATCTGATCCTCGCCGGTCAGGGCTGCACCAACACCCAAGGCCACGCCCTCGCGCTCCACTACGCCTGGTCCGGCGGGCACCGCATGGTGGCCGAGGAACTGCCCGACGGCCGCCGCCAGATCCAGTTTGGCGCGCCCCTTGGGGCCGAAACCGCCCCCGGCACCCATTTCGAAACGGCCGAGGTCATCGCCGCGTGCTCAACCACCGGCCTGAACGGCATCGCTGCCACCCTGCAGCAAGACCTGCGCGACCGCGTTGTGCAATGGCCCGACCCCGCCCGCCCCCGCCCCGTGCACTATAACTGCTGGGAAGCCGTCTACTTCGACCACAAGCTCGACACCCTCGCCGAAATCGCCACCCGCGCCGCCGCCTTGGGCGCAGAGCGGTTCGTTCTGGACGACGGCTGGTTCGGCAAGCGCGACGATGATACCACGTCCCTTGGCGACTGGACCATCGACCGCGCCAAATGGCCCGATGGCCTGCACCCCCTGATCGCCCATATCCATTCGCTCGGCATGACCTTCGGCCTGTGGTTCGAGCCTGAGATGATCAACCCCAACTCCGACCTCTACCGCGCCCACCCGGACTGGCTGCTGGGCCCAGCGGACCAGATCACCGGCCGCAACCAGATGGTCCTGAACCTCGCCCTGCCACAGGTGCGTGAAAACCTTTTTCACCAAGTCTCCGCCATCCTGACCGAATACCCCATCGACTACGTCAAATGGGACCATAACCGCCTGCTGCCCGTGGTCGATGTGGCCCAGACCCACGGCATCTACGACCTGCTCTCCCGCCTCCGCGCAGCCCATCCGACGGTTGAGATCGAATCCTGCGCCAGCGGCGGTGGCCGGATCGATGCAGGCATCCTCGCCCATACCCATCGTGTCTGGCTTTCCGACAGCAACGACGCCCTCGAACGCCTGCGCATCCAGCATGACGCGGCCCTCTTCCTTCCCGCCGCCGTCACCGGTTCCCACGTCGGCCCGCGCCATTGCCACACCTCGGGCCGGGTCCTGCCCATGGCCTTCCGCGCCTGGGTCGCCGCCCAGCGCCATATGGGGTTCGAGATGGATCTGCGCGAACTGACCGAGGATGAGGCGTTGACGTTGGCGAAAGTCACCCGCTGGTGGAAGGACAACCGCGACTGGACGCTGCAAGGCACCATCCACCGGCTGGACAGTGACGATCCCGCCGTGACCGCCGAACTCCAGCTTGCCAAGGACGGCCACCGCTTCGTCACTTTCGCGGGCCAAGCGACCACCAGCCGCCAGATCCTGCCGCGCCCACTGCGGCTGACCGGGCTTGACCCTGCTGCCCGCTACTCGGTCACCCTGATCAACCCCGAAGACGCCCCCCGCCAGTCTCGCGGGGCGACGGCGCTCAAAACCACCCCCTTGACGCTGACCGGCCAAGCCTTGATGACACGCGGCCTCTTGCTCCCCGTGGCATGGCCCGCCACGATGTGGGTCGTCGAAGGAACCCGACTATGACCGACCCCACCTTCCCCGACCTGCACGGCCAGTCGGTTTTCATCACCGGCGGCGGCTCCGGCATCGGTGCCGCGCTGACGGAATCCTTCCTGCGCCAAGGCGCCAAGGTGGCCTTCTGCCAACGCTCGGACGCCACGCCCTTCTGTGACGCGATGGAACAGGCCACCGGCAACCGCCCACTGTTCCTGCCCTGCGACATCTCGGTCACCGACCAGTTGCAACTGACGCTTTCGACGGCGGCCAAGGTCCACGGCCCGATCACCGTTCTGGTCAACAACGCCGCCAACGACCAACGCCACAAGACGCTGGAAACCGATCAGGCCTTCTGGGACTGGTCGATGTCCGTGAACCTGCGGTCCTATTTCTTCGCCTGTCAGTCCGTCATCCCCGGCATGCAGGCCGCAGGTGGCGGCAGCATTATCAACTTCTCCTCAATCAGCTTCATGATGGCCGATGTGGGCTACGCCGCCTACATCACCGCCAACGCGGGCATCGTCGGCCTGACCCGCACCTTGGCGCGTGAGTTTGGCCCAGACCGCATCCGCGTCAACGCCATCGCCCCCGGCTGGGTGCTGACCGACCGCCAGAAGGAACTTTGGGTCACCCCCGAAAGCCTTGCCAACCACTTGGCAAAGCAATGCCTGCCCGACCCGATCGAACCCGCCGACATCTCCGGCGCGGTTCTCTACCTCGCCTCCAACGCCTCACGCATGATGACGTCGCAGACGCTGGTCCTTGACGGGGGGTTCATCGCAGCATGACTGCAGCGCAGATCACCCCCACATGGATCGCGGTGGACTGGGGCACCTCCAACCTCCGCGCCTGGGCGATGGACGGCAGCCGTGTGCTGGCTGAGGTCCAATCCGACGACGGCATGGGCAAACTGACGCGCGACGGGTTCGAACCCGCCCTCCTCCGCCTGATCGACCCATGGCTGGACCGCGGTCCCGTCCCGATCTTTGCCTGCGGCATGGTCGGCAGCCGCCAGGGGTGGGTCGAGGCGCCCTATCGCACTGTCCCCTGCACGCCCCTTGCCCCCGCCGCACAGGTCACCGCCCCCACCACAGACCCGCGCCTGACCGTCCACATCGCCCCGGGCCTGAAGCAGACCACCCCGGCAGACGTGATGCGCGGCGAGGAAACCCAGATTGCCGGGGCGCTGTCCCTGATGCCGGGCTATGACGGCATCCTTTGCCTGCCGGGCACCCACTCCAAATGGGCGCAGATTTCAGCGGGTGAGGTTGTCAGCTTCCAGACCTTCATGACGGGTGAGATGTTTGCCCTTCTGTCCGAACAGTCGGTCCTGCGCCACGGGATGCAGGGCGATGGCTGGGACGACACCGCCTTCGACGCCGCCGTGTCAGATGCCCTCTCCCGCCCCGAACGCCTTGGCGCGCGGCTGTTCTCGCTCCGCGCCGAAGGCCTGATCGCGGGCCTGACCCCCGCCGCCGCCCGCGCCCGCCTGTCGGGTCTGCTGATCGGCACCGAACTTGCCGCTGCCCGCCCCTACTGGCTGGGCCAGCGTGTCACCCTTGTCGGCGCATCCCGGCTGTCAAACGCCTACGCCCGCGCGTTGAAATCCCAAGGGGTGGACGCCCACAGCCTGTCCGTCACCGACTGCACCCTTGCCGGGCTGTCCAGCCTTGCCCTTCAGACCGAGGCCGCCAGATGACGCACCGCAACCTCATCGCCATCCTGCGCGGCATCACCCCCGATGACGCGGTGCCCGTGGCCCGGGCCCTCGTCGCCGCCGGGATCACCCGGATCGAGGTTCCGCTGAACTCCCCCGATCCGTTCCGGTCGATCGCCGCCATGGCCAAAGCCCTTGGTCCCGAGGCTGAGGTTGGCGCCGGCACCGTCCTGACCGTCGAAGACGTCGCGCAAGTGCAGGAAGCAGGCGGCACCCTGATCGTGTCGCCCAACTGCGACCCCGCGGTCATCAAGGCCACCCGCGCCCGCGGCATGGCCAGCTGGCCCGGCGTGATGACCCCCACCGAATGTTTCGCCGCCATTCAGGCCGGGGCAACGGGCCTGAAGATCTTCCCCGCGTCGCTTATCGGCCCTGACGGGCTCAAGGCAATCCGCGCCGTCCTGCCAAAAACCACCCCGGTCTACGCCGTAGGCGGCGCAGGCCCCGCAAACTTCGCCCAATGGGTGAACGCCGGGGCGTCCGGCTTCGGCATCGGCACTGCCCTTTACACCCCCGGCACCACGCCGGAGGAGATCACCACCCGCGCCGCCGCCATTATCGCCGCCCATGATGAGGCGTTCCGATGACCCACGCCGCCACCGTCTTTGACGACCGCCCCTGCCAGCTTGGCGAAGGCCCGCTCTGGCACCCCCTGCGCCAGCAGCTGATCTGGTTCGACATCACCGGCAAACGCATGCTGTCCCGCACCAACGCAGGCCCGCAGGAATGGCCGATGGACGAGATGGTGTCGGCGGCCGGCTGGGTCAGCCAGGACGAACTGCTGATCGGCTCGGAATCCGGCCTCTACCGCTTCAATCTGGAAACCGGCACCAAGACCCTGATCGCAGCACTAGAGGCGGACCTTCCCGACAACCGCTCCAACGACGGCCGCGCCGATCCGCAGGGCGGCTTCTGGATCGGCACGCTGGGCAAGGCCCATGGCGGCGGCCTGCCCGCCAAAGGCGCGATCTACCGCTTCTACCGGGGGGAGCTGCGCAAGCTCTTCGCGCCCATCGCCATTTCCAACAGCATCTCCTTTGCCCCCGATGGCAAAAGCGCCTGCTTCTCGGACACCGAAACCAGCCGCGTCATGCGTGTGGCGCTGGACAGCCACGGCTGGCCCAAAGGCGACCCGCAGGTCTACCTTGACCTGACCGCCCAAGGCCTCAATCCCGACGGTGCCGTAATCGACACGACCGGCGTCATGTGGCTGGCCGAATGGGGCGCTGCCCGCGTTGCCGCCTATGCGCCGGACGGCCAGTTCCTCCACGCGATCAGCTTCGACGCGCCCCACACCTCATGCCCGGCCTTCGGGGGCGATACGCTGTACTGCACCAGCGCCCTGCAAGGCATGGATGCCGCCGCGAAAGCGGCCAACCCGCAGGCCGGCAAGACCTTCATGGCCCGGGGCATCGCCACGGGGCAGAAAGAACATCAGGTGATCCTTTGAAACGCACACTAGGCGTCTGCTACTACCCCGAACACTGGCCCGAAACCCAATGGGCCGAGGATGCCGCCCGCATGGCCGCCCTTGGCCTGACCTGGGTCCGCATCGGCGAATTCGCGTGGAGCCGGATGGAACCCACCCCCGGCACCTATGACTGGGCCTGGCTGGACCGCGCGATTCAGACGCTGGGCGATCATGGGCTCAAGGTTGTCCTCGGCACCCCCACCGCCACCCCGCCGCGCTGGATGCTGGACCGCCACCCCGACATGCTGGCTTTGGACAAGGATGGCAAACCCCGTGGCTTCGGGTCGCGCCGCCACTACTGCTTCTCCCACCTCGGCTACCGCGCCGAGTGTGCCAAGATCGTTTCTGCAATGGCCGAGCGTTACGGGAAGAACCCGCATGTCGCCGCCTGGCAGACCGACAACGAATATGCCTGCCACGCCACCACGCTCAGCTATTCCAACGCCGCCAAATCCGCCTTCCGCAACTGGCTGGCGCAGAAATACCAGTCGCCGGATGCCCTGAACCGCGCTTGGGGAAACGTGTTCTGGTCGATGGAATACAGCGATTGGAGTGACATCGGCCTGCCGAACCTGACGGTAACCGAACCGAACCCGTCCCACGTCATGGACTTCCGCCGCTTCGCCTCAGACGAGGTGGTCAGCTTCAACCGCCTGCAGACCGACATCATCCGCAAACACTCCCCCGCCCCGATCGCGCACAACTACATGGGCGCGGTGACGGAGTTTGACCATTTCGCCACCGGCGCTGACCTTGATATCGCAAGCTGGGACAGCTACCCGCTCGGCTTCCTCTCCGACCGTATCCCCGCGCCGGCCGACCACAAGCTGCGCTTCGTGCGCCAAGGTGACCCGGACTTTCAGGCCTTCCACCACGACCTCTACCGCGCCGTCGGAAGGGGCCGCTGGTGGATCATGGAGCAACAGCCCGGCCCGGTGAACTGGGCGCCCTACAACCCCGACCCCCTGCCCGGCATGGCCCGCCTCTGGGCGTGGGAGGCCTTTGCCCATGGGGCCGAAGCGGTCTGCTACTTCCGCTGGCGCCAAGCCCCCTTCGCGCAGGAACAGATGCACGCGGGCCTTCTGCGCCCCGACTCTGCCCCCGCGCAGGCCTTTGGCGAGGCGGAACAGGTCGCGCGTGAACTGGCCAAGATGCCGGACGTGGGCACCGCGCAGGCGCATGTCGCGCTGATCTTCGACTATGCCTCGGACTGGGCGTGGGAAATTCAGCCGCAGGGCCGCAGCTTCAGCTACTTCTGGCTGGTGTTCCACATCTACAAAGGCCTCCGCCGCCTTGGCCTGAATGTGGACATCCTGCCGTCCGATACGGCTGACCTGTCCGCCTACAAGCTGGTCCTCGCCCCCGGACTTTTCACCCTGTCTGAGCCCCTGAAAGCCGCCCTCGCCGCGCATCAGGGCACGGCGATCCTTGGCCCCCGCACCAATTCCAAGACCGAGAACTTCGCGATCCCCGTCCCTCTGCCACCCAACCTGCCGGGCCTCGACGCAAAGGTCATCCGCGTCGAAAGCCTGCCGCCCGATGTGCCCGTCCCGCTGGCCGAAGGCGGCAACCTTCTGCACTGGCGCGAAAAGCTTGAAGCGACGGCAACCGTGACCGAGATGGCCGAGGATGGCTGGCCCGCGCTCGTATCCTCCGGTCGCCTGCACTATCTGGCGGGCTGGCCCGACGATCAGGCCCTGACCCGCATCCTGCACCGCGCCTGCGCCGCCGAAGGGGTGGAGACCGACCCCCTGCCCGAAGGCCTGCGCCGCCGCGATACCGCGACGCATCGCTTCCTGTTCAACTACAACCCGGTCCCGGCGGAATGGGGCGGCGTAGCGATCCCGCCAGCCGGGGTCCATTGGACCGAACTCTGACCGCACAAACACGCCCCGGACCTGATCCGGGGCCTCCACCAGCCCGCTGCACCACACGCGGCACGAGGTCCCGGGTCAAGCCCGGGACCGCGTCAGTCGGCGACCGTCACTGCGCCCGGGGCTGAGTCCGTCACGGTCAGGAACGCAACCCCGTTCGGACCCAGCGTCAGCCGATCCTCCGTCAACAGTGCTGATACCGAAGGCCCGGTCACTTCTCCCACGCCCTGAACCGTGACGGTGCGCGTCACGGGTGACAGGTTGAAAAGGCACAGGATCGCCCCCGCCCCGTCACCGCGCTGAAAACCGAGCAGCGGCTCACCCAGGTCCAGAAACCGCGTCCGCCCGTCCCGCAGCGCGCTGGCCTTCCGGAAGGCCAGCATCGCGCGATATGCCTCCAACACAGACCCCTGCGCGCCAAGCTGCCCTTCGACATGCCGTGCCGCCTGCTCAGCCTTCACCGGCAACCATGGCGTCCCCGTCGTGAACCCACCATGCGCCGAGCCATCCCAGACCATCGGCGTCCGCGTATTGTCGCGCCCCACCGGTTCCGGCCAGAAGGCGATCCCCTGCGGATCGGTCAGTTCCTCCAGCGCCAGCGGCGTATCCGTCTGCCCCAATTCCTCACCCTGCCACAGGCAGACCGATCCTTCGAACGCCAACAAAAGCGCCCCCGCCTGCTTGGCCAAGGCGTCCTGCGACACGCCATGCTTGGCCCATCGCGTCACATGGCGCACGACATCATGGTTGGAAAACGCCCACATCGGCCAACCATCCGGCGCGCCCTTGAAGAACCCTTCCACCCGGTCACGGAAGAAGGCGGCGGAATAGTCGTAGCCCATCAACTCGAACGAATAGCACTGATGCAGCCGACCGGGGGCCGTGTACTCCCCCATCATCCGGATCGCATGATGGCTTTCGCCCATCTCCCCCACGCTTGCCGCGCCGAATTCATCCAGCACGCCCCGGATGCGTTCCATCCAGGCCAGATTCTCCGGCTGGTTCTTGTCGAACAGGTGGTACTGCATCCCATAAGGGTTGCCCTCCGCCTCGGCCTTCACGCGGTAGTCGGCGGGGTTGTCGCGGAACAGGGGGTCGTGGAAGAAGTAGTTCACCGTATCGAAGCGAAACCCGTCCACCCCCCGCCGCAGCCAGAAGCGCAGGGTGTCCAAAGCCCAGTCCTGAACCTCGCGGTTGTGATAGTTCAGGTCCGGCTGACTGGTCAGGAAGTTGTGCAGGTAGTACTGCTTCCGCCGCGCGTCCCAGGCCCAGGCCGAACCGCCAAAGACCGACAGCCAGTTCGACGGGGGAGACCCGTCATGCCGGGGATCGGCCCAGACATACCAATCCGCCTTGGGGTTCACACGGGTAGCCCGGCTTTCGGCAAAGGCCGGATGCTGGTCCGATGTGTGGCTCAACACCTGATCAATGATGATCTTCAGCCCAAGGTCATGTGCCCGTGCCACCAGCGCGTCGAAATCGGCCAAAGTGCCAAAGACCGGGTCCACGTCGCAATAATCGCTGACGTCATAGCCCATGTCCTTCATCGGGCTGCGGAAGAACGGCGACAGCCACACCGCCTCTACTCCAAGGTCGGCCAGATACGGCAGCCGCCGCGTGATGCCGGGCAGGTCGCCCACACCATCCCCGTCCGAATCCTGAAACGACCGGGGATAGACCTGATAGGTCACGGCTCCGCGCCACCAGTCCTGCATCATGCCCCCCTCGCTCCACCCTCAGCCGCGCATAGCCGGCCTTTCGCCCTCGCAACAGGTCCACACCGCAGCACGCCCCAGGAAACCGCACATAATCCGGGCATTTGCGGCACTTCCGCCACGGATCGCCCAGGAAACAGGCAACCGACACGCCGCTGTATCCATCACAATTCTCCATTTGACGGCGCCCGCCCCCGGGCGCACCTTCCGCGCCTGACTGCCGGAGCGCGCCGATGACCAAGACACCCCTCCTGACCCCGGTGCTGATCGCCGGCTGCGTCATCCTGATGTTTTCCTTCGCAGTCCGGGCCAGCTTTGGCGTGTTCCAGATCCCCATCGCGGCCGAGTTTGGCTGGCTGCGCGCCGACTTTTCCATGGCCATCGCGATCCAGAACCTTGCCTGGGGGATCGGCCAGCCGATCTTTGGCGCTTTGGCCGAACGCTTTGGCGACCGCAAGGCGATCATCTGGGGCGCCATCCTTTATGCCGCCGGTCTGGTCCTGTCGTCCTACGCGGTGACACCCGGCCAGCATCAACTGCTGGCGATCCTTGTCGGCTTCGGCATCGCCGGCACCGGCTTCGGTGTCATCCTTGCCATCGTCGGCCGCGCCACCAGCCCCGAGAACCGGTCAATGTCGCTGGGCATTGCCACCGCTGCGGGGTCCGCTGGCCAAGTCTTCGGCGCACCCACGGCCGAATGGTTGCTGCGGTTCATGCCGTGGCAGTCGGTTTTCGTGATCTTCGCCGCGGTGATCCTTGCCACCCTCTTTGCCCTGCCCTTCCTGCGCAGCCCGAAACTTGCGTCGAAACAAGAGCTTGAGGAGTCGCTTGGCACCGTCCTGATCCGGGCGTTCAAGGACCCGACCTATACGCTGATCTTCCTTGGGTTCTTTTCCTGCGGTTATCAACTTGCCTTCATCACCGCCCACTTCCCCGCCTTCGTGACCGAACTTTGCGGCCCGATCGACCCGAACGGGATGCTGGCGGGGATCGGGGTCACCACGACCTCGGCCCTTGGCGCGGTCAGTATCGCGGTGATCGGGTTCTTCAACATCGCGGGCACGCTTTATGCCGGGTGGCTGGGCAAGCGCTACACCAAGAAATACCTGCTGTTCGGGATCTATGTCGGGCGCACCATCGCGGCAGCCGTGTTCATCATGCTGCCGATCACGCCGGTCAGCGTGCTGGTGTTCTCGGCAGTCATGGGGTCGCTGTGGTTGGCGACTGTCCCGCTGACCTCGGGCCTCGTCGCGCATATCTACGGCATCCGCTATATGGGCACGCTCTATGGGTTCGTGTTCCTAAGCCACCAGATCGGCGGGTTCCTTGGCGTCTGGCTGGGCGGCAAGATGTATGATCTGAACGGCGATTACACGCTGGTCTGGTGGATTGGCGTCGGCGTGGGGGCATTCAGCGCGCTTGTCCACCTGCCGATCCGCGAACGTCCGATGGTGGCGCTGGCGGCCTGAGGGCCTGGGCCGCAAGCCCGGGGCGCGGATGTCCGGGAAAACCCGCGCCAAAGCGGCGCACAAGGGCAAGATAGGCCGGCCCGACATCGCTGGATTTGGCCAGAGGCTTGCCAGTCGCGAGGTCTGTCAGGACAAGGCCCCCACCAGAGGCCACAAAGCGCAGCCCACGCAGCCGCAGCGCGGCTTGCAAGGTTGACCAGCTTTCAGCCTCTGCCAAAGCCTCCGCGACGAGAAGACGAAGTCGAACGAGGAGCCGCTCATCGATGACTTCGTCACTCTTCGCCTTCCGTGCGGCGTTGCGCTTCACCTCCAGCCGGACAAGGTCCCGAAGCACCGCTCCAGGTGTCTCATCCCGGTCCCGGCACAGCGCCACAAACCGCTGCCACAGGGCGTCATCGCAATGGAAAAGGGTCTCGGCCATGGACCAAGACCCTTCCACAGCAAGGTTAAGAAACCCTTAGCCCTTCTTCAGGCACTTCTGGCCAAGCAGTTCGGCAATCTGCACCGCGTTCAGCGCCGCACCCTTGCGCAGGTTGTCCGACACGCACCATAGCGACAGCCCGTTGTCGATGGTGCTGTCCTGCCGCACGCGGCTCACATAGGTCGCATATTCGCCCACACATTCGATGGGGGTGATGTAGCCACCCGGTTCGCGCTTGTCGATCAGCATGATCCCCGGCGCCTCGCGCAGGATGTCCTGCGCTTCCTGCCAGTCGAGGAAGTCCTCAAACTCGATGTTGATCGCCTCGGAGTGGCCCACGAACACCGGCACCCGCACGCAGGTCGCCGTGACCTTGATCTTGGGGTCGAGGATCTTCTTCGTCTCGGCCACCATCTTCCATTCTTCCTTGGTCTCGCCCGAGTCCAGGAAGACGTCGATCTGCGGGATCACGTTGAAGGCGATCTGCTTTTGGAACTTCTTCGGCGGCACTTCCTGCACGGGGTTGTAGACGGCCTTGGTCTGGTCCCAAAGCTCATCCATCCCCTCTTTCCCGGCGCCCGAGACGGATTGGTACGTCGCCACCACCACCCGCTTGATCGTCGCGCGGTCGTGCAGCGGCTTCAGCGCCACAACCATCTGCGCGGTGGAACAGTTGGGGTTCGCGATGATGTTCTTCTTGGTATAGCCAAAGATCGCATCCGCGTTCACTTCCGGCACGATCAGCGGCACGTCCTGATCATAGCGGTAAAGGCTGGAGTTATCGATCACCACACAGCCCGCCGCAGCAGCACGGGGGGCGTAGATCTTCGTCGCATCCGACCCGATGGCGAACAGGGCAATGTCCCAGCCGGTGAAATCGAACGTGTCCAGATCCTTGCATTTCAAGGTCTTGTCGCCAAAGCTGACTTCAGTGCCCAAGGATTTGCGCGACGCAAGCGCAGTGATCTCGTCCACCGGGAACTCACGTTCCGCCAGGATGTTCAGCATTTCGCGGCCCACGTTGCCCGTGGCACCCGCGACGACGACCTTGTAGCCCATCGGGGTTCTCCTTTGTGCGTCCCCCATGCGGGGACGGGCGGCTGTTAGCCTATGGCGGGTCCGGGGGGAAGCGGATTCGAGCTTTCGGCTCAGTCAGTGCGGTCGCGCGACCACAGGTAGATCACCAACCCGATGGCCGTCGTGACGGCAAAGAACAGGAACACCGCCTGATAGGGCGCACTGGCGGGGTCCGCCGGGGTCTCCGCATGGATGCGCCCGGTGGCGATCTGCGCCAGCCCGATGGGCGCAATCCCGAACAGGTTCAGCAGCGTCACCCCCCGCCCCATCATGTGCGGCGGAATGAATGCCCGGCCATGCGCCACGACCATCGGAAAGCTTGCGCCAAACAGCCCCGCCGCAATCAGCAGCCCAGCCGCCACCGCAGGCGACCCATCGGCGAAGGCCCACAGCCCCAGCACGCACAGCACCGTCAGCGCATTGCCGATGAAGATCACCCATTTCCGGCTGCCCACCCAGCGGTCCAGCGGGCCATAGGCGAAGTTGCCCGCCACCATCGCCAGCCCCATCCACAGGCTGATCCGCCCGATCTCGCCCGCGTCAAACCCGTGGACATCGCTGAAATAGGGGCCAACCCACAGCCCCCTCAGCCCGGCAACCGGAGTGTAGCAGACCGCCATCATCGCCAGGATCGGCCAGATCGCCGGGATCTTCAGCAGGTCCAGCAGCGACCCCTTCTCCTCGCGCACAAGGCTTGGCGGATCGCGCACCAACGCCAGAATCCCCAGCGCTACGACGCCCGTGAACCCCGCCAGCCCCCAGACCGCCCCGCGCCAGCCGAACACCTCGACCGCCGCCGACAGGGGCAAGGACGCCGCCACGTTCCCAAGCGACCCAACGCCAATCGTCACCCCCGCCAGCGTGCCAAACAAGGCCAGGGCATAGCTGCGCGCGAAGATGTAATAGCAGGCCATCAGCACCGGCGCGCAGCCGACCCCGATCAGCGCCATCGCCAGCTTGATCTGCCAGATTGCCGTTGCCACCGCGAACAGCGCCGCCCCCGCTGCGCCAACCAGCATCAGCCCCCCCGCCGTCCGGCGCGGGCCGATGCGGTCCAACCCCTCGCCAATCGGCAGCTGCATGGCCGCAAAGGCCAGGAACCACCAGCCCGAGGCACTGGCCAGATCCGCCGCCGTCGCCCCCAGATCTTCCTGCAAGACCGGCGACAGCACCGCCAGAAACGCCCGGTAGAACTGGCTTAGCAGATAGCCGCAGACCAGCGCCGCAATCCCTACACGCATGAGCCCCTCCCAAGGTCGGCTGCCTTGTCGCAGCGCCCCACCACCGGCGCAACACCTGACGTGCAGGTTTCCCGTCATCGCCTCAGACGCGCGCCAAAGGGCAACGCTTGGCAACCACCCCCGGCAGGTTTCCCGACTTGCGCGCCCCGCCGGAACAGACCTACCCTGCCGCCAACCCCAGCCTGAAAGGCCCTGTTCATGCGTGCCGTCCTGACCCTGCTCCTTGCCTCGACCGCCCTGCCCGCGCTGGCCGACACCATCCCCGCCACCAGCCGCATCACCGCCGTCACCGTCTACCCGGAAGGCGCGAAACTGACGCGTGAGGTGACGTTTGCCGCCCCCACGCCCGGCAGCCATGACCTTATCATCACCGACCTGCCCGCCGACAGCGAACCCGGCCTGATCCAGATCGCCCCTGCCGCAGGTCTGCAGCTTGGCGCCTTCAACCTGCGCGCCGACCGCCTGCCCCCGCGTGAAGACCCGCTGACACCCGATCAGCAGGCCGCCAAGGCCGAGGTTGAACGGCTTGAGGCCGCCGAACAAACCGCCCTTCTGGCTTTCGACGCCGTGCAGGCACGGGTCGAAGCGGCAGAGGCGCAGGTGCGGTTCCTCTCCTCCTTCAACGGCGCGCTGCCGGATGGCGCGACGCCCGAGACGGTCAAGGCCATGGCCGCGATGATCGGGGTTGAAACCCTAACCGCGCGGCAGGCCGCCCTTGCCGCCCGCGCCGACCTCTACCCCGCCCAGAAAGCACTGCAGGAGGTGCAGGAAACCCTCGCCAAAGCCCGCGCCGCCTACGACGCTCTGCCGTCGGCTGACATGGACTATACCGCCCTTGCCGTCGCCATCACCGCCGATGCAGCGGGCGATCATTCGGTGACCGTCACCCAGTATATCGGTGGGGCCAGCTGGCGGCCCTTCTACGACCTGAACCTGACGCGCGATGGCGGCGACGCGCTGGCGTTTGGTCGGTCGGTCCTTGTCACACAATATTCCGGCGAAGACTGGTCTGATGTGGCCCTGACCCTGTCCTCCTCCACCCCCAGCCAGCAGGCAGCCCCCTCTGCCCTCTGGCCCGACCTGCGCCGGATCGAACCCGAAGGCGAGGCCGAGGATATGGCCCGCAAGTCCCTGACCGCCTCCGATGACGCCATGCCCGAGGTCGTGATGGAAGCCGCCCCCGCCCCGATCACCGCCGCCGCAGCGGTTGAGGGCGATACCGTCGTCTACATCTACCCCGACCCGGTGACCGTCGCCTCAGGTGCCGAAGACCTGCGGCTGGCGCTTGACAGCCTTGCCTTCGCGCCCGTGGTCAAGGCCGTCGCCGTCCCGCGCATGGACCGCACCGCCTTTGTCATGGCCAGCTTCACCAATGCCAGCGACGAACCGCTCTTGCCGGGTGAGGCAATGCTGTTTCGCGAAGGCGTTCTTGTCGGCACCACATGGCTGGACGTGATCGCCCCCGGCGTTGAAACCGACGTCGCCTTTGGCGCGCTGGAAACCCTGCGCATCAAGCGCGAAATGCCCCGGGCGGCAGAAGGTGCGACGGGCGTGTTCACCACCTCGAACGAACGCACCGAAAGCGCCGTCATCACGGTGGAAAACACCGGGAATGAAGCGTGGCCCGTCCGGCTTCTGGATCAGGTGCCCTATACCGAACAGGATGATCTTGAGATTTCGGTCAACGCCACCCCCGCGCCGACCGAAGAAGACGTCGAAGGCCAGCGCGGCATCCTCGCATGGGAATTCGACCTTGCCGCCGGGGGCAAACAGACGATCACGCTGGAACACACGCTCAGCTGGCCAGACGGGATGGAGCTGCGCTAAGGGGCCCCGGCAACCGTTAACAGTCGGTAAACGACCCCAGCCAACCCATTGGAATCATTTGTTTCAACGCAGTGTCCCTGCCCGGGACACTACACCTCGACAAACCCGTCGCGCGCCGGATCATACTGCTGCAGCCCGCCCTCACCCGTATCGGTCCAAAGCCCGTGCAGGGTCAGACGGTCATCATCGACGGCCGTTTTCACAAAAGGGAACGTCAACAGGTTGGCCAGACTGGTCAGCACCGCCTGCTTTTCCAGCGCCTGCAGGATCTCATCCTCCGGCAGATGCGCCACCGCCTGAAACCCCGGCCGCAGGATATCCATCCACCGCCCGACAAAGCTCGACTTCTCCTCAAGCTCCGGCGCGTGCCCCCGACACATGTCGTGACACCCCTTCACCCCGCCGCAGTTCGAATGCCCCAGCACCACGATATGCGCCACCCCCAGCGAGGTCACCGCATACTCCACCGCCGCCGAGGTGCCGTGATACTCGCCATCCGGGTTGTAGGGCGGCACAAGGTTGGCGACGTTGCGGTGGATGAAGAACTCCCCCTCATCCGCCCCAAAGATCGAGGTGACATGCACCCGGCTGTCACAGCAGGAAATCACCATCGCGCGGGGATGCTGCCCACTTTGCGCAAGCCGCCGATACCAGGCGCGGTTGTCCTGATAGGTCGTCGCGCGCCAGCCGTGGAAGCGTTGGACCAGATAGGTTGGCAGCGGGCGGATCTCGGTCATCTGGGCAGTCCTTCGTCTGGTGGGCCTCGGTCTTGAAAGGCAGGCTGGCGTGACCTGCCTAAGCGGCATTCAAGGAAAATTCGAGAGACAATTCCCCATTGGCCCGGATGCGGCACAACCAAATCTTCAGCATGTGGTCCCAGCATGGCGGATGGGTAGTGGTGGATGAACAGGTGTTTTATGACAAAGGTGGCCAAGCTGCGCCCCCGTGAGGTGGTTCGTCAGGATATGGACGCGGTGGCGGAAATCTACCGTAACCTTGGCGCCCCGACGGCGGAGGTGATGGTGACGCGCGCGCTGCGGGAACTGGCGCTGACGATGGCGGGCATCGTGGAAAAGGTGCGCGAACAGGACCTTCGGGATCTGGCGCGACATCTGACACGGCTGCAACGGCTGGCGGATGACATCGGACTGGTCAGCCTTGCCAAGGTCGCGGGCGATGTGCAAACCTGCCTTGAGCGTGCGGACAGCACGGCATTTTCGGCCGTCTGGGCCCGGCTGTTGCGGGTGGCCGAACGGTCCTTGTCGCTGGAGGAAGGGGTTGCTGACCTGTCTGGCTGAAACGGCTCTCCCCGCAGTCCGGGCGGGGCAAACACCGGCGCGAATCGGTGTGGGGCACAAGGTCAGGTTGTCTTCCGAAGGCAGGGCGCAATCCAACGGTTTATCCGCCGGGAACGCTTGCTTCCCCATCGGCGGTCAATCGCCTGGATAAGGCGGATTTGTTTAGGGAATCTACGGGGATGAACATGCTATGCTTGCGTCGCAGGGGATTCCTCCTGCACTTGTTCTGACGTGAACCGCAGGTAGCAGTAGTGATTGACCCCAGCATGACCAGTAGCCACAGATTCACCTTTGCCAGCCCGACAACCGACACGCGGGCGCTGCATGTCGTCAAGGCTGACGATCTGACCGCTTTCCTTTCGGGGCCGGGTGCGGGCTGGGCCGGGTGGCTGCGCGCTACGGGCTTCGAAGCGGGTCTGGGCGACTGCCGTGTTCTGCCCGATGCCAGTGGCGGTGTGGCCGCAGCCGTGGTGGGCCTTGGCACAGCACAGGCGCGTCGGCGGCTGCGGTTCGGGCTGGCTAAGGCTGTCGCGGCGCTGCCCGCCGGGGATTGGGCCTTGACTGGCGACCTGACGGGTCCCGAAAAGACCGAAGCCGCGCTTGGCTGGCTGCTGGCGGGCTACCGCTTTGACCGCTATCGCCCAGGGCGCAAGGTGGCGGACCGTCCCCTGCTTGTCTGCCCAGAGGGGGTCGATGCCGCCCGCCTGATCGCCATGGCGGAAGGTGAGGCGCTGACGCGTGACCTGATCAACACCCCCGCGCAGGATCTGGGCCCGGAAGAGCTTGAGGGCGCGCTGATGGGGCTGGCCGACCGCTTTGGCGCCAAGGCTCGCGCCATCTGTGGTGAGGCGCTGCTGGACCAGAATTTTCCGATGATCCACGCCGTCGGCCGCGCCAGCCCGCGCGCGCCGCGCCTGCTCGACCTGCGCTGGGGCACGGATGGCCCGGCGCTGACGCTGGTCGGCAAGGGGGTGTGCTTTGACACCGGCGGGCTGAACCTCAAGCCCTCATCCGGCATGAACCTGATGAAGAAGGACATGGGCGGTGCCGCCACCGTTCTGGGCCTGGCGCAGATGATCATGGCGCTGAAGCTGCCCCTGCGCCTGCGGGTTCTGATCCCGGCGGTTGAAAACGTGGTTGCGGGCAACGCCCTGAAACCAAAGGACATCCTGACCAGCCGCAAGGGCCTTACGGTTGAGGTGAACGACACCGACGCCGAAGGTCGTCTGGTGCTGGCCGACGCGCTGGCGCTGGCCTGCGAAGAGGATACCGATCTTTTGATCTCGATGGCCACCCTGACGGGTGCTGCACGGGTGGCCGTGGGGCCGGACCTTGCGCCCTTCTATACTGATGACGCCGACCTTGCCGCGGCGCTGGAGGCTGGGGCAATCGCCGGCTGCGACCCGGCTTGGCGCATGCCGTTGCATGACGCCTATGAAACGGTGATCGAACCGGGGATCGCCGATCTGGACAACGCCCCGGGTTTCGGCTTCGCCGGGTCAATCACTGCCGCGCTGTTCCTGCGCCGCTTTGTCGATGCCCGGCGCTATATCCACTTTGACATCTATGGCCACACCCCGACCGACCAGCCCGCCCGCCCGAAGGGTGGCGTGGGCCAAGGCGCGCGGGCCCTTCTGTGTGCCCTTCCCGCCATGCTGAAGCTGGAGGCCGCGTAATGGACAAGCGCACGACCCCGTTCTCTGGCCGCATCGCCCTTGCCACCCTGCAGGGCGTGATGACGGCCCGCTTTACCGAAGGTGAGACGGCGCAGATCATCCTGCCCATCGCCAATCTGCTGGACAAACCCGGCGGCGCGCGGAACCGGCAGTTGTTGCTGGGGGCCGATGTCACCCTGATCGACCGGGATCAGGGCCATGTCTTCGTGCAATCGGTGCGGGATGGCTATTGCGGCTGGATATCGGAAAAAGCCGTTGGTCGCGGGCCCGAGGTCACGCATTGGGTGGCCGCCCCCGCGACGCATCTTTATTCCGAACCGGTGGTGCAAGCGCCTGAAAAGGGCTGCCTGTCCATCGGGTCACGGCTGGCGGTTGTTGGGTCCTGGGGGGCCTGGGCGAACACGCCGCATGGCTATGTGCCGATGACCCACCTGCGCGCGCTGGACCAGCACGCCCCGGATCCGGTGACGGTGGCCGAAAGCCTTTTGGGCACGCCCTATCTGTGGGGTGGCAATTCCCGCTTCGGGATCGATTGTTCGGGGCTGGTTCAGGTGGCGTTCCATGCCTGCGGGCGCGATTGCCCCGGCGACAGCGACATGCAGATGGCCATGGGCAGGGGCCTTGTTTCGGGCGAAAGCCTGCAGCGTGGGGATCTGGTCTTCTGGCGTGGCCATGTGGCCATTGTGGTCAATGACACGCTGTTGATCCACGCCAACGGCCATACGATGTCAGTCGCCTATGAAGGCATCCGTGAGGCGGTCGGCCGGATTTCGGCAGGTGGTGGCGGGCTGGTGCAGGCGCGGCAGCGGATCGTATAGCGCGCCGTCAAACCGGGCCGATCAGACGGCGCTCCAGCACCTTTAGCACCTGTTCCAGATCCTGCCCCCGGCGCAGGACGCGGCCGTCCATCCCGACGACGGCGTAAAGCCCCTGCCGCAGCCGCATCTTCGGGCGCTTCTCGATCCGGTATAGCGGGTGTTCGGCGGTCCGGCGAAAGACGCTGAACACCGCAAGATCGCGCAAGGCTGAAATCGCATAGTCGCGCCATTCGCCCGCCGCGACCATCTGGCCATAGACCCGCAGGATCTGGCCAAGCTCTTTGCGGTTGAAGCTGACAACCTCATCCGTGCCATGGCTGGGGGTCGGGAACGGGATGGGCGCTTCTGCATTCATCGGGAAAGTCTACCCGCTTCGACTGTCGAATCAACTGGCGATTCACCCCGGCAGGTCAGCCCGGAAAGCCGGGGGCAGTGCGGGTTTCGCCGGTCTGCAGCCCGCGCCAGTTGGTCTGCGTGCCACCAAGCCGCTTTTGCGCCGCCGGGTGGTTGGCGTCCAGAACCCCCGCCCGCACCAGAAGTGCGGTGATCGCCGCCTCGGCCCCGCGCGTGCCGCCATCGGTGATTTTCACCGCCATGCCCAGCTTCTGTTCCGGCAGGATGGCGACAAAGACCGCCTCGGCCCCGGTCTTGAGCGTCACTTTCCCGCCCATGGCCCGCATCAGTTCGGTGCAGGCGCGACCCTCACCCGCCACCAGTTCCGGATAGGTGGCCATGGCCCGCGTCAGCCGGTGCATGGCGCGCGACCGTGTGTCGCCGCCCTCACTGGCATTGGCAAACAGCGCCATGGCACGGGCCAGCCCGGTGATCGACACGGCAAAGTTCGGGGCGGAACAGCCGTCGATCCCGTAGCCCGCGACGGTTTCGCCGGTCACCTCTTCGGTCGCCTGACGGATCGCGCGCTGCAGGGGGTGGTCAACCTCGACATATTCCGGGCCGGCTTTCATGTGCTGCGTCACGGTCAGGAACCCGCAATGCTTGCCGGAACAGTTGTTGTGCAGCTGGCAGGGGCTGGAGTCGGTCTTGATCAGCCGGTTCCGCTCTACCCGGTCATAGGGTTCATGCGCGCCGCAGCGCAGGGCGGGTTCAGCAAGACCAATCGTCGAAAGCCAGTCGGCGGCCATGGTGACATGCCGACGCTCTCCCTGATGGCTGGCGCAGGCCAGCGCCAGATGCGCGTCGGTCAGGCACACGGCATCGGCGGCCCCGGTTTCCACCAAGGGCAGGGCCTGGATCATCTTGCACGACGACCGGGGGAAAATCACCGCGCCGGGATCACCCCAGGCCTGCACCACGCCCTTGGCGCCGCAGATCACCGCATGGCCCGCATGGGTGCTTTCCAAAAGGCCGCCGCGCCAAAGCTCGACCATCGGTTCCGGATTTGGCATCAGGGTATCCCGTCACATATGCGCGAATTGTCGCCCACAGGGCTTTCGCGGATTGGTGTTTTTGTCTATGGGTGGAATATCGGGTAGAACTGCGCCACGCCAGTCAAAAGGGTTCAAAAAGCCCCGGGCATCGGCGCAGAGGCACAAGACAGCTGGAGGCTGCGTCAGACATGACTTCCCTTTTCGGTCGCACGCTTGCGGTTGCCGCAATCTCGTTTGCTGCAACGGCTGGCTTCGCCCAGGAATCCACCAACCGGGTCGCCACCATGACCGATTGGAACGTCTTCACCGAGGAAAGCCCCAAGGAATGCTGGGGCGTGTCGAAGCCGAAGGAAATGGTGAACACCCGCGACGGTCAGCCGGTATCGGTGCGGCGCGGCGATGTGCTGCTGTTCGTCACCTTCCGCCCCGGCAAACCCGGTGAGATCAGCTTTACCGGCGGCTATCCCTTCGCGGGCGGGTCAACCGTCGATGTCACAGTCGACGGCCAGCCCTATCAGCTGTTCACCGACGGTGAATGGGCCTGGCCAGGCAGTGCCGAGGATGACGCCGCCCTGCTTGCCGCGATGAAGAACGGCACCACGGCCGTCATGACCGCACGGTCCGGCCGGGGGACGCAGACGGTGGATACCTTCTCGCTCCGCGGGTTTACCGCTGCGATGACGGACGCCGAACAGCGCTGCAAGTAATCCGGATTGCACGGCTGAAAGCGCCCCCGTTGCGGGGCGCTTTTGTTTTGGCCGGGAATCACCTATATCCCCCGCACCTTCCCCAGATCGCCTGTCGCAAGGCCTGAACCGAAAGATCTGACCCAGATGACCGCCCCGATCACGCAAGACGTGCTGACCCTGCCGCGCAAATTGCCCGTCAGCGACAAGACCAACATCATCGGCCTGACCCGTGACCAGCTGCGCGCCGCCCTGATCGCCGCCGGCACGCCGGAAAAGCAGGCCAAGATGCGGCTTGGGCAGCTTTGGCAGTGGGTCTACCACTGGGGCGTCCGCGACTTCGCGCTGATGACCAACCTTGCCAAGGACTACCGCGCGCTGCTGGCCGATCACTTCACGATCGAATTGCCAGAGGTCGTCACCCGCCAGATTTCCGAAGACGGCACCCGCAAATACCTTGTCCGCATCGCCGGCGGGCATGAGGTTGAGGTGGTCTATATCCCCGAAACCGACCGGGGCACGCTGTGCATTTCCTCGCAGGTGGGCTGCACGCTGACCTGTTCCTTCTGCCACACCGGCACGCAGAAACTGGTCCGCAACCTGACGGCAGGGGAAATCGTCGGTCAGGTCATGCTGGCGCGGGACGACCTTGGCGAATGGCCCGTGCAGGGCGCGCCGAAGGTTGAAGTGCGCCTCATCTCCAACATCGTGCTGATGGGGATGGGTGAGCCGCTTTACAACTTCGACAACGTCCGCGACGCGATGAAAGTGGTGATGGACAACGAAGGCATCGCCCTTGGCCGCCGCCGGATCACCCTGTCCACCAGCGGAGTCGTGCCCGAGATTGCCCGCACGGCGACAGAAATCGGCTGCCTGCTGGCCGTCAGCTTTCACGCCACCACGGATGAGGTGCGCGACCAGCTCGTTCCGATCAACAAGCGCTGGAACATCGCCACGTTGCTTGAGGCGCTGAAGGCCTATCCCGGCCTGTCGAACAGCGAACGGATCACCTTTGAATATGTGATGCTTGAGGGCGTCAACGACACCAAGGAAGACGCGCACCGGCTGGTGAAGCTCTTGGAAGGCATCCCGGCCAAGGTCAACCTGATCCCGTTCAACGAATGGCCCGGTGCGCCCTACAAGCGGTCGTCCGGCAACCGGATTCACGCCTTTGCCGACATCATCTATCACGCCGGTTACGCCAGCCCGATCCGCACCCCGCGCGGCGAAGATATCATGGCCGCCTGTGGTCAGCTGAAATCGGCCACCGAGCGGGCGCGGAAGTCGAAGGCCGCAATCGCCGCCGAAGCCGGTCTCTGACCCGTCAGCCCTGCGGTGTCGGCTCTGCCGCCGCCTCTGGCGCATCGGGCGGGGGCGCCGCTGCCTTGCGCGCCAACTGCCTGTCCAGCAGATGGAACAACAGCGGGTTGAGCAGGATCGAGATCATCGCCCCCGCCACCACCAGATCGCGGGCTTCGGGTGGGACGATGGAAAGCGTCACCCCCATCGTGATCAGGATGAACGAAAACTCACCAATCTGCGCCAGGCTTGCGGCGATGGTCAGGCCCTTGTCATGGTCATGCCCGAACGCCCGGACGATGTAGTAGGCCACGACCGACTTGATCCCGATGATGATCAGCACCGTCCCCAGCAGCGCCAGCGGGGCCGACAGCACGATGGACGGGTTGAACAGCATCCCCACCGACACGAAGAACAGGACGGCAAAGGCATCGCGCAACGGCAACGTCTCACGCATCGCCTGTGACGACAGGGTGGAGCTTGACATGACCATCCCGGCAAAGAACGCCCCCAGCGCGAAAGACACGCCAAAGAAATGCGTCGCCCCATAGGCCACGCCCAGCGCAATGGCCAGAACCGCAAGCCGGAACAGCTCACGCGATTTGGTGTGCGACACGAAATGCAGCACCCAAGGGATCACCCGCCGCCCGACGACCAGCATCAGCGCCACAAAGGCCGCCGCCTTGACCAGCGTGATCAGGACCGTCGCCGCGATCGGGCCGATGCCGATGCCGCTGCCCACCTCGGCCACGATCTCGGCGTCTTCGCCCACGGGCAGGGGTGTCCCCCCTAGAAGCCCGGCGAGGGGCGGGATCAGGACCAGCGCCAGCACCATCACCAGATCCTCGACGATCAGCCAGCCCACCGCGACGCGGCCCTTTTCGTTCTGCAACAGATCGCGGTCCTGCAGCGCCCGCAGCAGCACCACCGTTGACGCGACCGACAGCGCAAGGCCAAAGATCAGCCCTGCCCCCAGGCTCCACCCCATCAGCCAGCCCATCGCGGTGCCGAAACTGCTGGCAACCGCGATCTGGCCCAGCGCACCGGGCACCGCAATCGCCTTCACCGCCATCAGGTCGCGCGGGGAAAAGTGCAGGCCGACGCCGAACATCAGAAGGATCACCCCCAGTTCCGCCAGTTCGGTCGCCAGCCCCATGTCGGCCACATAACCCGGCGTGAACGGGCCGATGATCACACCCGCCAAAAGATAGCCCGCGATCAGCGGCAGCTTCAGCCGCTGCGCCAAGAGGCCGAACAGAAAGGCAAGGCCAAAGCCCGCGACAAGGGTGGTGATCAGAGGCGTTTCATGGGGCAATGGTGGCGGTCCTTTCCGGCCTTCGTCCGTGAACGGCACGCGGCGATGCGCAGGCTTGGTCCAAGGGAGGGAAGACACTGTAACGCTAAGTCGAAATAGTTAATTCTCCAACGCTCTCTGCGACGTTTCGAGGGTTTTTCCCGCTTTTGTCACAGGGGTGCACAGTGCTACGCAGGGCAGATGGCCCCCTTGATCCCGAACGCCACCGCGCGCCGCCATTTCCTGCACCGCCACGCCCTGGCCGAGGCTCCGACCGGCCCTGCCAGCGGTGACGCGCTGCATGCGCTGATCGACCGGATCGGCTTTGTTCAGGTGGACAGCATCAACACCGTTGCCCGGGCGCATGACATGATCCTGTGGTCGCGGCGGCAGTCCTATCGCCCGCCTGCGCTGAAGCGGCTCTTGGAACGCGACCGCAGCCTTTGGGAACACTGGACGCATGACGCCTCGATCCTGCCGGCCCGGCTGCACGGCGTCTGGCAGCACCGCTTTGCCCGCGATGCCGACCGCCTGCACCACAACTGGCGGCGCTGGTTCCGCGACGGGTACGAGGCGCAGTTCGACACGATCCTGAACCGCATCGCCCGCGACGGCCCCGTCGGCACCAGCGACGTGGGCGAGGGTGAGGTGCGCGGCAAGGGCGGCTGGTGGGATTGGCACCCGTCGAAAACCGCGCTGGAATGGCTGTGGCGGACCGGGCAGATCGCCGTGACCCGGCGCGAAGGCTTTCGCAAGATCTACGACCTGACCGAACGGGTGATCCCCGAAGCGCACCGCGCGCAGGTCCCGGCCGAACAGGTTACGGATTGGGCCTGCCACAGCGCGCTTGGTCACCTCGGCTTCGGCACCAGTGGCGAGATCGCGGCCTATTGGAACGCCATCGGCCCCGAGGCGGCCAAGCTTTGGTGCCAGACCGCGCTGGCGCAAGGCAGGATTGTTGAGGTTGAGGTGGAAGGCGCCACCGGCCAACGCCGCCGAACCTATGCCACCCCTGATGTGCTGACCGACGTCCCACCCGAACCGCCCGCACGCCTGCGCATCCTGTCGCCTTTCGACCCCGCGCTGCGTGACCGGGCGCGGGCGGAATTCCTTTTCGGCTTCCGCTACCGGATCGAAGTCTTCGTCCCGGAACCCAAACGGACGTTCGGCTACTATGTCTTTCCGGTGCTGGAAGGCGATCAGCTGATCGGCCGGATCGACGCCAAAGCCTTCCGCGATGCCAGCAGCCTGCGGGTGAAGGGCTTCTGGCCGGAACCAGGGGTGCGGCTGACCAAGGCCCGGGTCGCGCGGCTGGGGGCCGAGCTTGACCGCCTTGCCCGCTTTGCCGGCTGTGATCGGGTGGAGTTTCTGGACGGCTGGGTACGCGAACCGATGATCCAGCCCATCGGCTAGGGCAGCGGGACCCCGGTCCCGGGTGGACTGGCCCGCCCTGTCAGCAAGGCTCCACCCAGCTGTCGATCACGCCGACAGCTTCTTCCGCGGTTTCCACCATGGAAAACAGGTTCAGATCCTCAGGGCTGATCACCCCCGCGTCAGCCAGATGCTGCCAGTTGATCACCGTCTCCCACCACTTGCGGCCAAACAGCAGGAACGGAATCGCCTTCATCCGTTTCGTCTGGATCAGCGTCAGGCTTTCAAACATCTCGTCCAGCGTGCCAAAGCCGCCCGGAAAGACGCAGACCGCCTTGGCCCGCATCAGGAAATGCATCTTGCGGATCGCGAAGTAGTGGAAGTTGAAGCTCAGGTCCGGCGTGACATAGGCGTTCGGTGCCTGCTCATGCGGCAGGACGATGTTCAGGCCGATGGACTGGCCCCCAGCCTCGTCCGCGCCACGGTTCCCGGCTTCCATCACCCCCGGGCCGCCCCCGGTGACGATCACATTCTCGCGGCCATAGGTGGCAAGGCTGCGCTCCGTCATGATGCGGGCAAAGCGCCGCGCTTCGTCATAGTAATGCGACAGGTCGGCAAGGGTCTTGGTCCGGGCCGTCTCGCGGTGTTCCGGGGCAGGAATTCGTGCGCCGCCGAACATGACCACGGTGGATTCGATCCCGCGTTCGTCCATGATCAGCTGCGGCTTCAGCAGTTCCAGCTGCAACCGTACCGGCCGCAACTCCTCACGCGTCATGAAATCGCGGTCGGCGAAGGCAAGCCGATAGGCCGGGGCCCGGGTCTGCGGCGTATCCGGGATACGTTTCGTCGCCGCGATATCTTCGACACTGTCGCGGAACGGGTGGTTGCGGGGTTCGTCTTTCATCGGGCACTCGGATTGCGTGGGGCTTTTATCAGCCTTATAGGGTCAGGGCCGCCGTGACCAACCGAAAAGGGAACCTTCCATGTCCTACGCCGCCCTTGAAGCCGCCATCGAAGCCGCATGGGAGGCCCGGGACAGCATCACACCCGCGACCAAGGGCGAGGCGCGGGACGCCATCGAGGCCACTCTGACGGCGCTGGATTCCGGCAGCCTGCGCGTGGCGGAAAAGCGCGGGCAGGACTGGCATGTGAACCAGTGGGCCAAGAAGGCCGTGCTGCTGTCGTTCCGCCTGACCGACATGTACGAAATTTCCGGCAGCAACGGCGGGTCCAACTGGTGGGACAAGGTTCCGTCCAAGTGGCAGGGCTGGGGTGCGAACCAGTGGCGTGACGCGGGGTTCCGGGCGGTTCCCGGCAGCATCGTCCGCCGGTCGGCCTATATCGCCAAGGGCGTGGTCCTGATGCCGTCCTTCGTGAACATCGGGGCCTATGTCGGCGAAGGGTCGATGGTCGATGGCTGGGCCACCGTCGGGTCCTGCGCGCAGATCGGGAAGAACGTCCATCTGTCGGGCGGCGTCGGGATCGGCGGGGTGCTGGAACCCATGCAGGCCGGCCCCACCATCATCGAGGATGACTGCTTCATCGGCGCGCGCTCCGAGGTGGTGGAGGGCTGCATCATCCGCGAAGGATCGGTCCTCGGCATGGGCGTCTTCATCGGCAAATCCACCAAGATCGTCGACCGCGAAACCGGTGAAGTCATGTATGGCGAGGTTCCGGCAGGGTCGGTCGTCGTGGCCGGGTCCATGCCCTCCAAGGGCGGCATCAACCTGTATTGCGCGGTGATCGTGAAGAAGGTCGATGCCCAGACCCGGTCCAAGACCAGCATCAACGAACTGCTGCGGGATTAAGATGCGGATCCATCGCCCCCTGATCGCTGCACTTGCAACCATGGGCGCCGCCCCGCTTGCCGCCGGGCCGTTCGACGGGATTTACCGCCCGGACTACGCCTGGGCCGAAGGCTGGGATTGCCAAAGCGTGGGTCAGGACGGCGGTGCCTTGGCCGTGCAGGGGGACGTGTTCACCGGGGTGGAAAACCAGTGCAGCCTGACCAACCCCGTACCGGTCACAGGCATGGACGCCATCCTTTACGACGCGCAATGCGCTGGCGAGGGCGAGAGCTACAGCTACCGGATCATGCTGATGCGACTGCCGGAAGGGATCGCAGTCATTCAGGATGGGTCTGTCAGTGAACTGCGGACCTGTCGCTGACCGGCGATAGCTCGGTCACACCAGCAGCGCCGCTGCCTTCGCCGTGGCTTCGGGCCGGGCAATCGGGCCATAGCCATGCTCCGGATCGGTCGCCAGTTCCGGGAACAGCGTCAGAAGTTCTTCCAGCGTCTCGGCGTCATGGTCGCCCAGCGTGGCCGGGCCGGGGTGATAGCTTTCGCTCCACAAGCCTTCGGCCCGGATGATCTCGTGCCGGTCGAACAGCAGGTGGTGATAGGTCACCGCGACATCCGGCCCATCCTGCCGCAGACGGCCTGCGCGGACCAGATGCGCGGCCTTGACCAGCACCTCGCCCTCACCACAGTAAAGTTCGGCCCGCCATCCGGTCAGGTACAGCCGGTGCTGCGGCGACACGCCGAGCGAACCATGGTCCCCGAACGTCCCGGCCGGAATGCGCACCGCAGCCAGCGCCCCCGGTCGAGCCACGCGCCGCGCCCCGCGCCAACGGACCGGCTGAAACCCGCTGTCCAGCGTCAGCACCAGATCGCCGACCACCACATCTTCCACCGGAACCGGCCCGCGCGCCGTGTCGATCCGGGCCCCTTCGACAAAGCAGGGCACCACATCCCCGGTCACGAACCCCACATCGGTGATTCCGGCGGCGTTCATCACCTCATAGGAAAAGCTGGCATCGCCCAGCGTATCGGAATAGCCGCTGACCACGGTGATCGTGCCATTGGCGTTCACCATGATCACCAGCCCCGAGGGCAGGACGACCGTGCTGCCCGCCGTGACCGGCACGCCGTTGATCTTGGTGATCGTCAGCGTTCCGCTGCCCGAGTTGCTGTCATTGGCAAGAAGGTCGACCGTGGTCTGGCCCCCCAAGGCCACCGAGAACGTGTCATCGCCCGCCACAACCGACGTCTGGACCGAGTCGGCGGCGATCAGCAGGTTGCTGTCGTAGGCCGCGTCCCCGCCGTCCGCGATGCCGATCTTGATCGTGTTGACCCGGCCGGGTACCACCTCGGCCTTCAGCGTCAGGGTGACGGTAAAGCCGTCCATTTCGGTGTTGAATTGGTCGTTGGCATTGTCGACGTACAGGTCACCGTTCGACCCGGGATTGATGTTGTTGATCGAGATGTCGCCGTTGCCCACGGTCAGTTCGGCCTTGTGGCCGTTCACCCAGACGCCGACGGCATCGTTGAAACCCGACCCGACGTATTCCAGATACTCCTCGGACGAGAAGGTGATCTGCATCGTCAGAACCGAACCGTCGGGCACAAACTCTGCCCTGAAGATCGCGGCGTCAAAGGTCTGCGTGCCGGCGACGCTGTTCAGATCCGCGTCGCCATTCGCCCCCGAGGTATTGGTGGACCGTGAGGCCGTCTGGTTGGCCTGACCGGAAGCGTTGGTGAAATCGCTGGCCCTGCCGGTGGACAGGATGACCCCGGTATCCGACGGGGCAACGCCCGGCGCAATGTCCAATGCGTTGCTGTAGATGCCGCTGGACTGGGGGTCGCCTGAATAGGTGGCACTGACAATCTGGATGCTGTTGCCAAACATGGTCTCAGCCATCTGCATGGCATCGACACCCGTCGTCACCGGCAATTTCACTGCATCAACCATTCCACCCTCCAAGTGCCCGCCTTGGGCAACAACGCACCGAAGTTCCTTCGTTTCGGCTAATGCGTTGGGAAAAAATGCATGCAATTTACGGCATGGTTTAGGCACTTGGGTGGTCATTCTTGGGGGCTGGCGGGGCACCATTGACAAACTTGGCCGTCCCCGCCACTTCGAAGCAAAGGCATGGGGATCGGCATGGAAGACGGAACCAACGACGACGGAACGCCACCCGCGGCCGGATCGGGGCCCGATGCCGCGCGCCCGAAACGGCCACAGAAAGTCTACACTCTGGTCGTCGAAGTAGGCCGCAAGGCCGGTGACGGACTGCCCGAAAAGGCGACGGGCGCAGGGCTTGTGGTCTATGCCTCCGGCGTGGATGAGGCCGAGGCCGTTCGCGAAACCGTCGCCATTCTGAAAGAGGCCGACCTTGCCCCGCTGGAAGTGACCGGCCACGGCACGCTGGAAGACCGCCTGAAGGCGGGGGACGAGATCGACCCGGACGAGCAGGCGCTGATGATGCGGGCATTGGCTGAAAATTCGGTCATCGTGGCCGAGATGACCCCTTTCTTCGACTGACAGGTCGACAAGCGGCCACCCGTTGCAGTTGCGGCCCGCTGCCCAAGGCGATACGCAAAGGGGTAACAAGAACACGTCTGGAATGCTGCATGCCCCCCTACCCGCTTGACCCTGCCGACCTGACTGCGCAGTTGATCCGTTGCCCCTCGGTCACCCCGGCAGAAGGCGGGGCGATTGCCCTGCTGGAAACGCTGCTGACGGATGCCGGCTTCACCTGCACCCGGGTGGATCGCGGCGGGATCGCCAATCTTTATGCCCGCTGGGGGCAACGCGGCGCAAACCGCGCTTTCGGCTTCAACGGCCATACCGATGTGGTGCCCGTCGGCGATGCCGCCGCCTGGACGCATGACCCGTTCGGCGCCGACGTCGTGGACGGTGTTATGTACGGCCGCGGGGCCTGCGACATGAAATCCGGCGTCGCGGCCTTCGTGGCCGCCGCCGTGGATTTCGTGCAGGACACGCCACCCGACGGCGCCGTCATCATCACCATCACCGGCGATGAGGAAGGCGAAGGCAAGGATGGCACCATCGCGATCCTTGACTGGATGGCCTTCAACGGCGAGCGGATGACGCATTGCCTTGTCGGCGAACCCACCTGCCCGCAGGAGATGGGCGAGATGATGAAGATCGGCCGTCGCGGATCGATGACCGCCCACATCACCGCAACCGGCGTGCAAGGCCACAGCGCCTATCCCCACCGGGCCAAGAACCCGCTGACGGCAATGGTCAGGCTGCTCGCCCGGCTTGAGGCGGAACCGCTGGACCGGGGCACGCCGCATTTCGACCCGTCCACCCTTGCGATCACCACGATAGACTGCGGCAATCCGGCGAACAACGTGATCCCGGCACGGGCGACCGCGACGGTGAACATCCGCTTCAACGACACCCATTCCGGCGATACCCTGTCAGCCTGGCTGCGGCATGAAGCCGAGGTGGTGGCCGAGGCAACGGGGGTCGAGATCGGGCTGAAAATCTCGATCTCCGGCGAAAGCTTCCTGACCCCGCCGGGTGAACTTTCGGCGCTGGTGGCACAGGCCGTGCAGGCAGAGACCGGGCGCAAACCCGTCGCCTCCACCTCGGGCGGGACGTCGGATGCGCGGTTTGTCAAGGATCACTGCCCGGTGGTGGAATTCGGTCTGGTGGGCAAGACGATGCATCAGGTGGATGAACGGGTGGACATTGCGCATATCCACACTCTGAAAGCGATCTATGGCCGCATCCTGCGGGACTATTTCGCATGATCACGGTCACGCAGGACATCGCCACCTGCCAGCGCCTGCGCCGGACGGTGTTCATCGAAGAGCAGGGCGTGTCCGAGGCGGATGAGGTGGACGGGCTGGATGGTTCGGCCATCCATCTTCTGGCCTTCGAGGGGGACGTGCCGGTGGGCACCGCGCGGCTTTTGGTCAAGGGCGCCACGGGCAAGATCGGACGGGTCTGCGTCCTGCGTCAGGCACGGGGCACCGGGCTGGGCGCGGCGCTGATCCGGTCGGCGCTGGACCAGTTCCGCGCCATGCCGGGGATCAGCCGGGTCACGCTGGGCGCGCAAAGCCATGCGACCGGGTTCTACGCGGCGCTGGGGTTCCAGGTGATCGGCGATGAGTTCATCGACGCCGGCATCCCGCACCGCGAGATGGTGATGGACCTGTGACATCCTGCCTGCGGGCTACCGCGCGGGAAGCGCTGGCTTTTGTCACCGGCGGCGGCTATCGAATGAAAAAACCTTAACCTGTAGGGACTTCCGATGACATTGCCGGTCTATACCTCTCTGATCACCCTGCTGATCGCGCTGTATTATCTGTGGATCGCGATCAACGTCAGCATCGTGCGTGGCAAGGTCAAGATCTCGGCCCCCCGCCGTGACCGGCGACCCGCTTCTGGAACGCGCCCTGCGCGTCCAGATGAACGCGGTCGAAACGGCACCCGCACTGCTGATCGGCCTCTGGATGGCGGCGCTGTGGATGAGCGACCTTTGGGCTGCGGCCATCGGGCTGGTCTGGCTTGTGGCGCGCGTGGTCTACCTTTTGTCCTACATGGCCAATCCGGCGTCGCGCGGGCCAGCCTTCGGGGCGCAGTTCTTTGCCGTCCTCGGGTTGATCGGCATGGGCCTGGTCGGCGTCGTGATGGCGCTGCTCTAGGGCGCCGCCTCCCCCGGGGGATAGGCTTTGCAGCCGTGTCATGCTAGGCAGTCGGCATGAGCTCATTCCCTTCAAAAGACGCGATCCGACAGTGGATCACCGACAACCCCGGCCTCTCGGCCAAGCGCGACATTGCCAAGGCCTTCGGCATCAAGGGCGATGGCCGGATCGAGCTGAAGCGCCTGCTGCGCGAGCTTGAGGGCGAGGGCGTGGTGGAAAAGACCATGCGGCGGTTCCATGAGAAGGGGGTGCTCCCGCCGGTGGCCGTGTTGCAGGTGTTGCCGCCGGATTCTGGCGGCGACCTTTACGCCCGGCCGCTGGAGGAGGGGGTGGACGACACCCCTCGCATCCTCATCATCCCGAAGAAGGGCGATCCGGCCCTTGGCGGCGGCGACCGCATCCTTGCGCGGCTGGCGAAGGTGGATCTGGATGATTACGCCTATGAGGCGCGGCTGATCCGCAAGCTGGGGTCGAACCCGGCCAAGGTGCTGGGCGTCTTCCGGGTGAGTGCCGAAGGCGGGTGCATCCAGCCGATCGACAAGGGGTCGGACAAGGAATGGCGCGTGTCGTCGGACATGACACTGGGCGCCAAGGACGGCGAGCTGGTTGAAGGCGAGTTGGTCGGGACCCGCCGCATGGGCCTTCCCGCCGCGCGGGTGCTGGCCCGGCTGGGCGACCCCTCCGGTCCCCGCGCCGCAAGTCTGATTGCGATCCATCAGCACGGCATCCCCGACCAGTTCCCCGACGCCGTGATCCTTGAAGCCGACCGCGCCGAACCCGTGGGTCTAAAGGGCCGCGAGGACCTGCGCGATCTGCCCCTGCTCACCATCGACCCGGTCGATGCCCGCGACCGGGATGACGCCGTGCTGGCCGAAGCCGACCCGGACCCCGGCAACCCCGGCGGCTTCATCCTCTGGGTCGCCATCGCCGACGTGGCGCATTACGTCACGCCGGGCTCGGCCTTGGACCGTGAGGCGAGGAAGCGCGGGAATTCGACCTACTTCCCCGACCGTGTCGTGCCGATGCTGCCCGATATTCTGTCGGGCGATCTCTGCTCGCTGCACGAAGCCGTGGACCGCGCCTGTCTGGCCGTGCGGATGGTGATCGACGCGGGCGGCCACAAACGCAGCCACCGGTTCACACGGGGCCTGATGCGGTCTGCGGCCTCGCTGAATTATGAACAGGTGCAGGCGGCGATAGACGGCACCCCCGATGCCGCCACCGCGCCTCTGCTTGAACCCGTGCTGCGCCCGCTGTACGCCGCCTACGCCGCCCTGACCCGCGCACGCGAGGCGCGTCAACCGCTGGAGCTTGACCTGCCCGAGCGCAAGATCGTGCTGGATGACGATGGCCACGTCACCTCGGTCGCGTTCAAGGACCGGCTGGACGCCCACCGGCTGATCGAGGAATTCATGGTGCTGGCCAACGTCGCCGCCGCCGAGGAACTGATCCGCCTGAAGCGCCCCTTGCTGTTCCGGGTGCACGAAGAACCCTCACCCCTGAAGCTGGACGCTCTGCGTGAGGTGGCCGAAGGCGCCGGCATGACCCTTGCCAAGGGGCAGGTGCTGCAGACCAGCCACCTGAACCGGCTGCTCGCCCAGGCCGAGGGGACAGAGTTTGACGAGTTGATCAACCTGTCCACCCTGCGGTCGATGACGCAGGCCTATTACCACCCCGAGAATTTCGGGCATTTCGGCCTTGCGCTGCGTAACTACGCGCATTTCACCTCGCCCATCCGGCGGTATTCTGACCTGATCGTCCACCGCGCGCTGATTGCCGGGCATGGCTGGGGCTCAGACGGGCTATCGGCCTGGGACGTGGAGAACCTGGAGGAAACCGGCAAGCTGATCTCGGAAGCCGAACGGCGCAGCATGGCGGCCGAGCGGGATACGAATGACCGGTATCTGGCCGCCTACCTTGCCGACCGGGTCGGGGCAGAGTTCGCGGGGCGGGTCTCAGGGGTGCAGCGCTTTGGCCTGTTCATCCGGCTGGACGAGACCGGGGCCGACGGGCTGATCCCGATCCGCGCCCTTGGGCGTGAGTTCTTTCACTATGATGAAGGCAGCCAGACCCTGACGGGTTCTGAAACCGGGCTGACCCTTGGGCTGGGCCAAAAGGTCATGGTGCGGCTGGCCGAGGCCGTGCCAGTGACGGGCGGGCTGATCCTGGAGCTTCTGTCGGTCGAAGGCGCCACGATGAAACCGGCCGGGCGCAAATCGGGCAAGTACCAGCCCCGCAAACCGGCCCAGGCCGCGGCAAAGCGGCGGGTGGTGCGCCGGCGGAAATGACGGGACTGGAGGGTTTCACACCCTCCAGACCTCCCGTGGGATATTTGTCGAAGAGAAAGCGCAAGTTTTAGATAAATTGTTCCGGTTCATGAGGCGGGGTTGGGTGGCAGGATGAGGCGGATGTTGGTTGGGGTGATCCTTGCGGCTTTGCTGCAGGGGCCTGCGGCTGCACAAACGATCCTGCCCGATGCGGCGCAGGGAGAGGCGACGATGGGCACACAAGCGGGGCTTGACGCCTGGGTGCAGGACTTCCGCACCCGCGCCTTGGCGGCGGGGATGCCCGCGGCAACCTTTGATGCCGCCCTGCGCGGGGTGGAGTTCAACCCCAAGGTCGTGGAACGCGACCGCAACCAGAACGAATTCACCAAGACGATCTGGGATTACCTTGATACCGCCGTGTCCGAGGACCGGGTGGCCTTGGGTCTGAAGGCGCTGGCGCAGCACCGCGACCTCCTTGACCGGATTGCAGCGGAGTATGGGGTTGAGGCAGAGATCCTCGCCGCCGTCTGGGGGCTGGAAAGCGCCTATGGCACCTACCGCGGCGACCTGCCGGTGCTGGGGTCGCTGGCGACGCTGGCCTATGACGGGCGGCGCGGGGCGTTCTTCGAGGCGGAACTGATCGCCGCGCTGAAGATCGTGGACGGTGGCCATGTCGATACCTTCACCGGCTCATGGGCCGGGGCCAGCGGCCATACCCAGTTCATGCCCTCCTCCTGGGAACGTTTCGCCGTCGACTTCGACGGTGACGGCAAGCGCAACCTCTGGGGCGATGACCCCGGCGATGCCCTTGCCTCCACCGCCAACTACCTGCGGCACTGGGGCTGGACCACTGGCCAACCCTGGGGGCTGGAGGTCACGCTGCCAGAAGGCTTCGACTATGACCAGACGACCGAGCGTGTGGTCAAGCCCGTGCCGGACTGGCAGGCCATGGGCATCCGTACCGCTTCAGGCGGCGACCTGCCCGATCATGGCCCCGGCTCCATCCTCCTGCCGGGTGGCCACCGGGGTGCGGCCTTCCTGATCTTCCCGAACTTTCAGGTGATCGAGAAATACAACACCGCCGACGCCTATATCATCGGCATTGGCCACCTTGCCGACCGCCTGAAAGGCGGCCCCCCCATCGCCGCCACCTGGCCACGCGATCTGCGGGCGCTGACGCTGGACGAACGCCGCGAGTTGCAAGACCGCCTCGGTCAGGCCGGCTTTGACCCCGGTGGCGTCGATGGCCGGATGGGCCCCAAGACCATCGCCGCCGTCAAGGCCTTCCAGAAGGCGCGCGGCATGGTCCCCGACGGCTATCCCAGCCTCGAGATACTGACCCTCCTACGCTAAGCCCTTTCAGACTGGCGCAAATATCCCCGCCGGAGGCAACGCCCGAGCCGGTTGCGCGCTTGCGCGCGACAGGCGAGACAAAAGGTCTTCGCGCGGAACGCGCTCGATTCACGACCCGCCCAACCCCCGATGCCGCTGGTCGGGCGGGCGCGACCATGGCAATATGTTCTACCTTTGTTCCAAATGACCGAGTCGCGGCCTGCATGTCCTTCGTCGAACTCTCTGCCCTGACGAACTTCACCTTCCTCACCGGGGCCTCCCACCCCGAGGAGATGATGGAACGTGCCGCCGCAATGGGCATGCCCGCTCTGGCGGTGGCCGATGTGAACTCGGTCGCCGGGATCGTCCGGGCACATACCCGGGCGCGGGAGCTGGCGCGCGATGGCGGCCCGCGCGTCCGGCTGATCCCGGCGGCGCGGATCATCCTGACGGACGGCTTTCAAGTCACCTGCCTGCCCCGCGACCGGGCGGCCTGGGGGCGGCTGTGCCGCCTTTTGAGCAAGGGCCGCCTGCGCGCCTCCAAGGGCGACTGCCAGCTTGACCTTCAGGACCTCCTCGACTGGGGCGCGGGGCTGGAGATGCTGCTCCTCCCCCCCGACCAGCGCCTGACCCTGGCCGAGGCTCCCCCCGCCCCGATGGGCGACAAGGCGCGCTGGCAGGCCCATGCCCGCCGACTGGCCCGCCACTTTCCCGGTCAGGTCAGCCTCGCCATGGCCCCACGCTATGACGGGCAGGATTCCGATAGGTTCCGCCAGCTTGCCGCACTGGCCGGGGCGCTTGGCATTCCCACCGTCGCCACTGGCCTGCCCTTCCTGCACCATGGATCGCGCCGCCGCCTTGCCGACACCCTGACCGCCATCCGGTTGGGCGTGCCGGTGGACAAGCTTGGCCGCCGCGCGCTGCCCAACAACGAAGGCCGCCTCCGCTCCAGGGCCGAGATGTTGCGGATCTTCGCCGGGCATGAACCCGCCGTCGACCGCGCCGGGGACATCGCCACCCGCGCCGCCTTTTCGCTGGATGAACTCCGCTATGACTACCCGTCCGAAAACACCGATGGCGAAACCGCCCCACAGCGGCTGGCAAGGCTGGCCGAGGCGGGCCTGAACTGGCGCTATCCCGAAGGCCCGCCCGAAAAGGCCCGCACCCAGATGGCGCATGAGCTGACCCTCATCGCCAAGCTGCGCTATGAGCCCTACTTCCTCACCGTCCACGACATCGTGGCCTTCGCGCGCAGCCGTGGCATCCTGTGTCAGGGGCGGGGGTCCGCTGCCAATTCGGTCGTCTGCTACGCGCTTGGCGTGACCTCGGTTTCCCCCGAGATCGGCACGATGGTATTTGAACGCTTCATCTCGGAAGCCCGCAATGAACCGCCCGACATTGACGTCGACTTCGAACACGAACGTCGGGAAGAGGTGATCCAGCACATCTACGAAAAATACGGCCGCCACCGCGCGGGGCTGTGCGCGACCGTCATCCACTACCGCGGCAAACGCGCGGTGAGGGAGGTGGGGCGCGCGATGGGCCTGTCGCAAGACACCCTCGCCGCCATGTCCAGCCAGATCTGGGGCTGGGGCGGGCCAGGCGCGGTGACCGACACGCGGCTGGCCGAAATCGGGCTGGACCCGAAGGACCGCCGCCTCCGCCAGACCATGGCGCTGATCGACGAGATTCAGGGCTTCCCCCGCCACCTGTCGCAGCACGTCGGAGGCTTCATCATCACCGAAGGCCGGCTGGATGAACTGTGTCCCGTGGAAAACGCCACGATGGAGGACCGCACGATCATCCCCTGGGACAAGGATGACATCGACACGCTGAAGATCCTCAAGATCGACATTCTGGCGCTGGGGATGCTGTCCTGCATCCGCAAGGCCTTTGACCTGCTGGAAAGCCACCACAACCAGCGCTTCACCCTCGCCACCCTCCCGCCCGAGGATGCCGAGACCTACCGCATGCTCTGCCGCGCCGACAGCTTGGGCGTCTTTCAGGTGGAAAGCCGGGCGCAGATGAACTTCCTGCCCCGGATGCGCCCGCGCTGCTTTTACGATCTGGTGATTCAGGTCGCGATCATCCGGCCCGGCCCCATCCAAGGCGACATGGTCCACCCCTTCCTGCGGCGCAGGAATGGGCAAGAGCAGGTCAGCTTCCCCTCGGACGCGCTGGGAAAGGTGCTCGCCAAGACGCTTGGCGTGCCCCTGTTTCAGGAACAGGCCATGCAGATCGCCATCGTCGGCGCAGGCTTCACCCCCGAAGAGGCGGACCGGCTGCGCCGCTCGCTGGCCACGTTCAAGAAACACGGGTCGGTGAGCGAGTTTCAGGACCGTTTCATTTCCGGCATGCTGGCGCGCGGCTATGACCCCGACTTCGCCCAGCGCTGCTTTGCCCAGATCGAAGGCTTCGGCAGCTACGGCTTTCCCGAAAGCCACGCCGCCAGTTTCGCGCTTCTGGTCTACGCCTCGGCCTGGATCAAACGCCACCACCCCGGCATCTTCGCCTGCGCGCTGCTCAACAGCCAGCCGATGGGGTTCTACGCCCCGGCCCAGATCGTCCGCGACGCCCGCGAACATGGCGTGATCGTCCTGCCCCCCTGCATCCAGTCCAGCACCTGGGACAACCGCATGGAATGGGTGCGCCTGCCCGAGGCCGACCCGAAAGCCCCCCCCGAACTGGCCCTCCGCCTTGGCTTTCGCCAGATCAAGGGCATGGCCGAGGATGAGGCGCGCTGGATCGTCTGCGCCCGTGGCAACGGCTATCATACTGTGCAGGACGTCTGGCGCCGCGCCGGTGTGGCGCCGGACGTGCTGGCCCGCCTTGCCGAAGCCGACGCTTTCGCCGCGCTCGGGATCAGCCGCCGCGATGCGCTCTGGGCCGCCGAGGGCCTTGCCCCCGGCCCCGCCCTGCCCCTTTTCGCCACCGACATGGAAGGCGAGGTCATCGCCGAACCCACCGTCACCTTCCGCGAGATGACTCTGGGCGAGGCGGTGGTCGAAGACTACCTCGCCATGCGCCTCACGCTGCGCGCCCATCCGGTCGCACTGCTGCGCCCCACGCTGGACGCTGCCTGAAAGGGGTGCCGTCCTCGGGGCATCGAGCCCCTGCGGACGGCGCTGCCGGGCGACGATCCTGAACCCGCGCGCGCAAAGACCCTGTAGACGCCTCCGGCGGGAGTATTTGAAAAAGAGCAACTGGTCTCAGGAGTCGTCCTGCCAGATCGCACCGACCGCCGGGATGCGCGGGTCTTGCACCTGCTCTTTGCCAAATACTCCCGCCGGAGGCAGCCACAGACACCGCAGGCACTGCCAGCCGGCGCCACCCTGAACGCCTGCCCCAAGGGCCGCGAAGCCAAGCGGGCGCAAGCCTGCGCAGGCGGCCTGAAAGCCGTGCCGCGTCTCGCGGCTCTGCATCGTGACGGACGGCAAATCGCGCAATCACGATTGCGCCGCCGCCGGAACCACCGCTTGCGGTCGCGGCGGAACGGCCCCACAACCGGCATCGTCCCAAACCCAGGCAAAACCGCGACCCGATGAACCCCGCCTATCCCCCGATCCGCGATCTTGTCCTGCTTGGCGGTGGCCATGCCCATGCGCTGGTCCTGCGGATGTGGGCGATGGACCCGCTGCCCGGCACCCGCCTGACCGTCATCAACCCCGATCCCGTCGCCCCCTATACCGGCATGCTGCCCGGCCTCATCGCCGGGCATTACCGGCGGGACGAGCTGATGATCGACCTCGTCCGCCTGTCACGCTTTGCGAATGCCCGTCTGATCCTTGACCGCGCCACCGGCATCGACCGCGATGCGCGCCTTATCCACCTGACCGGTCGTGCGCCCCTGCCCTATGACCTTGCCGCGATCGACATCGGCATCACCTCGGACCTGCCCGGCCTGCCCGGCGCGATGGATCATGCCGTGGCGGCAAAGCCCCTCGGGGCCTATGCCGCGCGGTGGGAGGCATTCCTTGCCCGCCGCCTTGCCTATCCGCGGGTCTCGATCCTTGGGGCGGGCCTTGGCGGCGTGGAACTGGCGCTGGCCACCGCCCACCGCCTGCAAACCGAGGGCGCAAAGGCGCAGGTCACCCTGTTCGACCGGGGCGACAGCCCCCTGCCGGACCTCTCCGCGCGCGCGCGGCGCACCGTCCTCGGCGCGCTCTCGGCCCTTGGCGTCACCCTTCGCCTTGGGGCGAATGTCACCGCCGTCGGTCCGTCCAGCCTCACCCTGTCCACCGGCGAGGAGATCGGTTCTGACTTCACGCTGACCGTGACCGGCGCCCGTCCGCAGCCCTGGCTGGCCGACATCGGCCTTGACCACGTCAACGGGTTCCTCGCCACCGACGCCAGCTTGCGCACCTCGGACGCGCGCATCTTCGCCTCTGGCGACTGCGCCACACTGGCCCATGACCCCCGCCCGAAGGCCGGGGTCTTCGCCGTCCGCGCGGCACCCGTCCTGCTTCACAACCTCCGCGCCACGCTGTCAGGCCAACCGCTGCGCCCCTTCAAACCGCAATCCGACTACCTGAAACTCATCTCGCTCGGGACCAGATCCGCCACGGCCGAGAAATGGGGGCTTACCGTCACCGGCCCCCGCCTCTGGCGGCTCAAGGACCGGATCGACCGCGCCTTCATGGACCGCTTCGGTCCCTACCCCGCAATGCCGACCCCCCCGCTGCCCAGCCCGTCCACCCAAGGCCTGACGGCGTTTCTTGACCAGCGTCCGCTTTGTGGCGGATGCGGCGCAAAGCTTGGCCCCGGCGCCCTGTCGACCGCCCTTGCCACCCTTCCCCTGCCACAGCGGCCCGAGGTGCTCTCTGGCCACGGAGATGATGCCGCGATCCTTGCCACGCCCACTGGCGTGCAGGTTCTGACGACCGATCACCTCCGCGCCTTCAGCCATGACCCGCGCCTGATGGCCCGCCTTGCCGCCCTGCATGCGCTGGGTGACATCTGGGCCATGGGTGCCACGCCACAGGTGGCGCTTGCACAGGTGACCCTGCCGCGCCTTGGCCCTGACCTGCAGACCCGGATGCTTGCCGAGGTGATGGAGGAAGCCGCCGCCACCTTCCGCGCCGCCGGGGCCGATATCGTCGGCGGTCACTCCACCGAAGGGGCCGAACTGACCATCGGCTTCACCGTCACCGGGACGGCAGCCCGCGCCATCCCCAAGCACGGCGCACAGCCGGGCGACGCGCTGATCCTGACGAAACCCCTCGGCTCCGGCACCATCCTAGCGGCAGAGATGGCCATGGCGCAGCCGGACCGCCTGATGCTGGGTGAGGTCTGGGCCGCCTGCATCGCCCAGATGTCACGCGCCCAAGCCACCGCCGCCGCCACCCTTGCCCCTCATGCCCATGCGATGACGGATGTCACCGGCTTCGGCCTCGCCGGTCACCTGCTGGAGATGCTGGACGGCTCAAGTTGCGCGGCAACGGTCCGGCTTTCGGACATTCCCCTGATGCCCGGCGCTTTGGAACTGGCGTCGATGGGCCAGGCCTCCTCACTGCAGCCCGCGAACCTTGCGGCCGTCAGTTGGCGGATGACCGCCCCAGACGACCCCCGCGCGCTCCTTCTCACCGATCCGCAAACCTGCGGCGGGCTTCTGGCGGCTGTGCCACGGGCGCTGGCGGCTGATCTGCTTGATCAGCTGCAAAGCCAAGGCCATGACGCCGCGATCATCGGTGAGGTTGCTGCAGGACAGCCACATCTGACCGTCGTGCCCTGACACCGGGGCAAAGCCGATTTCCTCAAGGAAATCGGGCCGGAATTTTTGAAAATTCCGGCCTACCCCGCCAGCCTCTGCACCGCCTCTGCCACCCGCGCCGCCAGCTCTGGCAGCGCTGCGGGTGACAGGTCCCCGGCCTCCACCTCAACCAGCGGATTGCCCATCCGCGCCCGGTGCTTGCCATAGCGCGGGTCGTAGTGCCGCTCCATCAGCCCGTCGGCCAGCGCCACGAACTCCCCCGCCCCGGCCAAGGCCTGCCAGCCGTCGATCACCTCGCCCGGCTGCATCGGCCGCAGCAAATCCACCGTCGCCGCCAGCCGCCCGGCATCCGCCGTCAGGTCACCATAGGCCCGCGCCAGATACTCTGCCCGCACCCCACGGGGTGCCGCAATCGCCACCCTTGGGCCTGCGACCATCGCCTTCCAGATCTCCGGTGGCAACCGCCGCTCGCCGATCTTCGAACTTTCCGCTTCCACCACCACCGGCCGCGCCGGGTCCAGCCCCGCCAGCGCCTGCGCCAAGGACCCCTCGAACGCCTTCTGCGACGGCTGCTCGCCCACGGAGCCGAACAAAGACCCCCGGTGCCGCGCCAGCCCCTCAAGGTCGATCACCTGCACCCCAAACCCCGGCAACAGGTTCAATACCTCGGTCTTCGCAGACCCCGTGTTCCCGTCCAGCACCACGACCGGCGACCGGACCGGCGTGTTATACACCGCCTCCACCACCAGCGACCGCCACGCCTTGTAGCCGCCCGCCAGCGTTTCCACCCGCCAGCCGATCTGCGAAAGGATCGTCGCGAAGGACCCCGACCTTTGCCCCCCGCGCCAGCAATAGACCAGCGGCCGCCAGCCCCCAGGCTTGTCGGCCAAAGGGCCCTCCAGATGCGCCGCCGCGTTGCGCGCCACCAGCGCCGCGCCCAGCTTGCGCGCGGTGAAGGGCGACACCTGCTTGTAGATCGTCCCGACCCGCGCCCGCTCCTCATCGCTCAGCACGGGAAGCGAGATCGCGCCCGGCAGATGATCCTCGGCATACTCCGCCGGGGCGCGCACATCGATGATGTCATCGAAGTCCTGCGCGGCAAGATCGGCCAATGAGGTGAGGGTAATCGCCATCACGAACCTATTACCGGACCCGGCGGAAAGGTGCCAGCCCATCGCTTCCGTCAGAAATCCCCCCTCGCCAGACTCCGCGCCAAAGCGCATCATCACGCGCATGCGCAGCATCGCCCTGATCCTCACCCTCCTCACCGCCCCCGCCTTCGCCGGGGTCGAGCCGTCGCGCCTGACCGAAGCCGCCCGTGATCAGGTCGGCGTCACCGTCACCTATGACCCCGCCTACACCGCCCTCGCCTTCCCCGGCGGCGATCTGCCGCGCGACCGGGGCGTCTGCACCGATGTGGTGATCCGCGCCCTGCGCGATGCCTGGGACATCGACCTGCAACTGGCCATCAACCGCGACATGCAGGCGAATTTCTCTGCCTACCCGGCCCTTTGGGGCCTGACGCGCACTGACCGCAACATCGACCACCGCCGCGTGCCGAACCTGCAAACGCTGCTGACCCGCATCGGCGCAGACCTGCCCCTGACCGATGCCCCCACGCCCTACCTGCCTGGCGATATCGTCACCTGGACGCTGCCCGGCAACCTTGCCCATATCGGTATCGTCTCCGACCGCCGCACGGCCGAGGGCAATCCCCTTATCCTCCACAACATCGGCGCCGGCGCGCAGGAGGAGGATATCCTCTTCACCTACCCCATGACCGGCCACTACCGCCTGTCGGTCGAGGCGGTGGACAAACTGAAGTCCCTCGCCCAGTAGGCCGGGCTTCAGACCGGCGCTGCTCCAACATCCGTCGTAGGTCGGGGACCGACCCGACTCTCCCACACACTGCTATACGGGTCCCCCTGTCCCCGCCCGGGGCACCTCCCCTAGATCCCCGCCTCCAACCGCCCGATCAGGGCCCCCAGCATCGCCTCGCATCGCTCCAGCTGCTCCACCGTGACGAACTCATCCGGCTTGTGCCCCTGTGCCATCGACCCCGGCCCGCAGATCACCGTGGGGATGCCGAGGCGCTGATCGAACAGCCCGCCTTCCGTCCCGAAGGCAACCTTGATCGTCCCGTTCGCCCCCGTCAGACCTTTCACAAAGTTGACCACCCCCGCGTCCGAGGGGGTGCCAAGGCCGGGGTAGTCCCACAACCGCTCCACCCGGATCGCCGCCTCGGGAAACTCAGCCCGCAGGGGGGCCACGATCCCCTCCGCCGCGGCCTCCAGCCGGGTGATCAGCCCTGCCACATCCTCGCCCGCAAGGGACCGGATCTCGAAGTCCAGCGTGGCATGGTTCGGCACGATGTTGACCTGCACCCCGCCCGACATCTTGCCCACATGCAGCGTGGTGTAAGGCACGTCATAGTCGCCATCCCGCAGCCCCGTCGCGGCGACCTCGGCCTGCAAGCCCCGCACCTCCGCCAGGAAATCCCCCGCCAGATGCAGCGCGTTCAAGGCCAGGGGTGCCAGCGCCGAATGCCCCTCACGCCCCACGCAGGTTGCGCGGAGTGCCACCTTCCCCTTGTGCCCTGTCGCCACCTGCATCCCCGTGGGTTCCCCCACGATACAGAACCGCGGCCGCACCGGGGCCGCCTCCAGCATGTCGATCAGGCTGCGCACCCCCATGCAGCCGATCTCCTCGTCATAGGACAGCGCCAGATGCAGCGGCACCCGCAAGGGCCGGCGTGAGGCTTGCAGCATCGCCGCCACCGCACAGGCGACAAAGCCCTTCATGTCCGCCGCCCCACGCCCGTAGATGCGGCCGTCAGCTTGGGTCAGCGCGAAGGGCGGCTTGGTCCAGGCCTGCCCCTCGACCGGGACCACATCCGTATGGCCCGACAGCATGACACCCCCCATCCCCGCAGGGCCGGTGGTGGCGTAAAGGTTCGCCTTCCCCCCGCCCGCATCCGGCACCAGCACGACGGGAATGTCTGCTTCCTCCAGCAGCCCCTTCACATAGCCCATCAGCGCGATGTTGGGCTTTGAACTGACCGTGTCGAACGCCAGCAGCCGTTCCAGGATCTCGTGCATGGTCACCTCCGTTTCCTTCGTGCTACCGGGAAATCGCGGGCGCGGAAAGGTTTCCTCACTTGTCCCCACAGGCTGGCTTTGCCACAGTCCGCCCCAGCCTTGGAAAACCGCCGATGACCCGCCGCACCAGCCTTTTGTCTGCCCTGATCCTTGCTCTGGGTCTGGCCCCCGCCAGCGCAGAGGAGCCGAACCTGTCGGCCAACCCGTCCGGTTCCCATGGCACGGCCCAGCGTCTGATCCTGGCTCAGCGCACTTGGGACCAAGCCCTTTCCACGGGCGACGTTCTGCCCATGCTGGTCGCCATCCGCCTTGCCCGCAGCGTCACCCTGCGCCCTGCCGGCGGGTGGGAGCGGACAACCATTGGCGATCCCGTCCCCGACGCCCCGACGGGCCGCACCGCCGCCCCCGATCCGGCAAGTGCCGCAGCGCTTGCCATCGCCCGGAACCTTGTGGGCGACGATCCCGATCTGCAGGATCTGGCCTATGACCTTGATGCCCAGCTGCCGCGAGGCCGCCTGGAAACCGCGACCGAGGCAAGGGCCGACCTTGGCCCCGGCCAGACCGACACCTGGCGCCTTGCCCTGTTCGGCGAGGTGGCGGCCGAACTTGCCCTGATCGGCGATGGCGATGGCCCCCTGTCCCTGACCCTGACTGATGAGGCGGGCAACATCCTTTGCGCCTCGCCGCTGTCGCGTGACCCCGCGCTTTGCCGCCTGACCCCGGCCCGCAACGGGTTTTTCACGGCCAGCATCCACAATCCCGGCGCTACGGTGAACAGCTATCGCCTTATCGGCAACTGATGCAGATGACCGAATTTGTCATGCCATGCGCCCTTCTCAAACGGAAAGGGTCCTGCCAAGATCGCGGCACTCCGGCCCAGACCGGGTCGGCCAACCCACAGGATCAGACATGACGCTGAAATCCATTTCCCTTGCGCTGGCAACCACTTCTCTGGTCGCGCTGGCCTTTCCCGCAATTGCCCAGGATACATCGGGCACCAACATCGACCCCGCCGCCACCGCGACAGCCGCTGGCGGCGCCACGACGATGGGCCTTGCCCAGGATCTTTATGCGCTTGGCGTCGAGCAGGGCGACGCGCTGACCGTGCTGGCAGCCGCCAAGCTGGCCGCGTCGGTCGATGTCACCAGTGCTGAAGCCGCAGCGCTGGACCCGGCGAAGATCGTCTTCGAAGAGGGCGATCAGGAAAGCCTGCGCAAGAAGGCGGCCCCCGCCGCCGCCCCCGCCGCCCCGGCCCCGATGATGAACGAGGGTGAGCCGCGCGCTGCGTCCAAGGCCACTTTCTTCAACGCCACCTCGGAAGACGAAGGCGCCGCCGAAGGCCCTGTCACGGCGGATGCGATGTTTGCCAAGGCCAAGGAGCTTGCCGCCGATGACGAGGTGCTTCTTGGCCTGATCGACGATGCGATGGCCGAAGGGTCGCGCGGCCGGATCGGCGGTGCCGTCAGCTGGCTGTCGCGCTTGCCCGCAGGCCAGACCGATGTGTGGGAGATTCCATTCTACGGCAATTCCTACGCTGAAATCGCGGTCGTGGGCGATGGCGATACTGACCTTGACGTGGCGATCACCGATGAGAACGGGAATGTCTTTTGCTACGATGTCAGCTGGTCGGACTCGCTTTATTGCGATTTCACCCCGGCGTGGAACGGCTATTTCTACGTGACGGTCCAGAACATGGGCCGGGTCAGGAACAGCTATTACCTGATGACCAACTGACCCCAACCCGCCGGATATCAAGGGGCCCGCAGCAACCGGCTGCGGGCCCTTTTGCTTGACAGGGCAGAACCTTGCCCCGCCGCAGTCGGCTTGCCATCACGGGTTTTCGGCGATCACCTGGTTCAGCCAGGGCACGAACTTCGAAATGTCGGTATAGGCGGAAAACAGCGCCGTCTCTTCGCACCCCCGGCCCGAGCTTGCGCTAAGCCCCCAGCTGACGATCCCGGCCTGGATATAGCTGCCATCGTCCAGCGGCACGACCAGCGGGCCGCCACTGTCGCCGTTGCAGCTGGTCTTGCCGCCCTCGAACGTGCCCGAACAGATCATGTTCTCACTGACCGGCATCGGGGCCCGCGCGATCAGTTCGTCCCAAAGCGCATAGGCATCCGCTTCGGCCAGGTTCAGCGTCTGCACCGCATAGCTGAAGCCGCCCGCCGCATCTTCGGCCCGCGCCTCCAGCATGGCGGCGTTGCACAGGTTCCGGTCCAGCACCTGAATCTGCGCCTGCCGCAGTTCGGGCGCGGGCATGGCCCCTTCCTGCAAGCCCCAGCCAGTGACAATGGTGGTCACGCCTTGCTGGTTCAGCATGCTGCCGAAGTCTGCATCCGGCACTTCGATGGTCTGGTAGGGCGCTTGCGGTGCCCGTGACAGCTTGAGCAGGGCAATGTCGAAATCAAATTGCGTGCCGGCGTAGGACGGATGCCGGAACACCGCCTCGACCGGGATCAGGTCACCCTTGCCGGGGGTCAGTTCGTTCGTGCCGACGAGGATGGAGATTTCCTGCGGCCAAAGATCGGCATAGCTGCCGTCCTGCTGGCGCATATGCACGCAATGCGCCGCTGTCAGCACCCATTGGTCCATGACCAGCGACCCGCCGCAGAACTGGCTGTCGACCCCGACCGGAGCACCCCCGACCAGAAGCGCAACCTGCCAGGGCCAGGCCCCTTCGGCGGCAACCTCGCCGCCGATGACCTTGGCCCCCGCCGCTTCGGCTGTGTCCGCCCGGGCGGCCTTGGCCCCGGTCTTCGCGTATTCAAAGGGCGATGCGGTTTGCGCCGCGTCCGGGGGGGCGAAGCCGGGCTGGTCCTCGGCATGGGCCGCCGGGGCGCACAGGGCAGCCAGCAGGACGGTGGCGGACAAACGGGGAAGTGTCATCTCAATACTCCATGGCAATGGCGGGATCATCCATCCCGGGGGGTCAGTCGCACCTGTTGGCGGATCATCGTCAGCGGGGCGGGTTTCAGAGTAAATCCGCGTGTGGCGGTGCTGTCGCCTGTCAGGCGGGACTCCAACCACTCCGTCATCGGGTCTGTACCGCCAAGCGCGCGGTTTGCGGCAGGGGTGGCAAGGCGGGTCAGGTCCACCCGTGGCGCGTCGGGGTCCACCGGCACGGCGAGGACCCAGATCTCTTCCAGCCCCGCCACGCTGCCGTCTTCAATCATCAGGCCCACGCGCACCGTTTCCCCCGGGGCCAGCCGGTTGGCAAGGTTCTGCACCGGCCAGATCGGCGTCACGGTGAAATCGGCGGCGAAGTACAGGACACTGACATCCTGCGCCTTGCCGCCCGTATTCGTCAGCGTCACCCAAAGCTGATCGCAAGGCGCAACGCCTGCGGCCGGGTCGTAGGGCACCGCTTCGGTCAGCGCTCCGCAGGCGGCATCCGCCGCACGGCGTTCCACCGCCATGCTGATCGCCTGCCTGCCCACCAGCGCCCGCCCGGTGGCCCCCGACAAGACCGCACGCAGGCCAAGCCCATGTGCAGCCTGCTCCAGCATCTGCGCCACCGCTTCGGCCTCGGTCATGCCGGGCAGCGCCACGATCCGGGGCGACGATCCCGGACCTGCGGGGTCGAGCACCCCATCCGCCCCGGCCAGCGCCACAGTCCCCTCGGTCAGGATCGGCACCAGATCGGCAACCGGGCCGGCGGGCGGCAAGACCGCCTGCCAACGGGAGTAGTCAAAGCCGTCGTTCACATCCGCCCGCACCGGTGCGGCCAGCACCAGCGGCGCGGGCGGCGGCGCGCTGACCAGTTCGGCCCAAACCGCGCCGTCCGGCACGTCGCCCGCCAGCACGGCCTGCCGCGCCGTCACTTCCCCCAAGGGCAGGACGGCCAGCGCCTCGCCGCCCGACGGGCTGGCAAAAAGCGCTACCTCAGCCCCCGTAGCCAGCCCGTGCAGCAGACCCGCCGCAAGCCGCCCGTCCGCAACGGCCATCCGGGCCGCACCTGCGCCGGTGCCAAACACCTGCGCCTCAAGCAGCGTGCCTTCGCCTTCCGGCATCTGCCGGGCCGGGCCCTGCGCCATGCCTTCGGTGGTGGCCGCCAGCACCTGCGCCCAGCTGGCCGCAGGCGCATCCCGCAGGGTCTGGGCCAGCCGCAAGGTAAACTCGCCATGCCATGTCGCGCCATCCGCCAGCGGATATTCAAACGACCGCTGGTCGGATTGCGAGGAGTAAAGGAACACGAACTCCCCCGTCAGCGGCGGCAGGGGCGCACCCGTCACTGGCACCACGTCGTCGGGAATCCCCAGCGCCGCTTCGTCCACCACCCGCGCCACGCCCTGCCCGCCAACCGCGCGGAACCCGGTGGCCGAATGGCAGGCGTCGATCAGGCCCACAACCTGCACGCCGCGCGACAGCATCCCTTGCGCCCAAGCCTGCAATTCATCGTCCAGAATGGCATTCTCCACCGCGCCGATCGCCCCCTTCCACCCTGCGGCGTCGGCGGGCAGCAGGATCTCGTCATACCCCCCGCCCTCGTCCCCCGACATGTCCGGGGCCTGCGCGCCATGGCCGGAATAGTAGAACACCACCGTATCCCCGGCGACCGAGGCCGCAGCGACCACCTCCATCGCCGCAAGGATGGTGTCCCGCAGCGGGGCGGCTGTCGAAACGCCGTCGGGCAGGCCTGCGGGTTCAGCGGTCAGCACGGTCATCGCTGCGGGATCGACACCGCGCAAGGCCAGCGTTTCCGCCATCAGCCGCACGTCGTTGGCAGGGCCTTTCAGGTCTGCGTCCAGCACGAGGTAATCGCTGACCCCCACCAGAACGGCGCGCACCTCGGCCACGGCGGCAGTGCCGGCCAAACTTGCCGCAAAGATCAAAGGATATGCAAATGTCGTGCGCATGATGCGGCCACGATATCGTGGGCCCTGCCCGGAACAAGCGGGTTGCTGCGGATGACGTGATTTGTCATCCGGAGCCAAGCCCTTTGGTCAATTGCCCAGCGGCATCACCCGCCGCCCGCCAGCAGCGATGCCAGCCTCGATCCGGCTGTCCACGGCATTGCCGGAGAGCGAGGCGAGAAAGCCGTTGAACTCAGGCGTCATCCGGGTCGCCAGCCGCCCGGCCTCGATCACCATGTCCACATCCGACGTCTTCAGCTTCAACCGGGTCGGCACCTTGTTCAGCGCGTCGCGCATGTCTGGGGGCAGGCTGGCAAAGCTCGCCTCGCCCACGAACAGCTTGACGTCCTTGCAATCCCACCCCGCCGTTGATCCGCGCAGTCGTCGCACCTCGGCCATCGGCAGGGCGCAGCGCCATTCGATCAGCTCCGCCTCCCAGAACCGCAGCTCGCCACGCATGGAGTCGTAGCCGGACCGGCTGGCGGCAGACATGGCGCTGGTGGCAATCGACATCGCCAGATTCACCCCGCCCGGCCCCGCCACTTTCTGCGTCCAATCATAGTCTTCCTCGACCCCCGCGTTGGCGACAAGGAACAGCATCCGCTTCAGCTTGACCGCCTCTTCCTCGGTCAAAGGCGCATAGGGCACCTGCGCGCGGGCGCGTTCCACCGCAAGGCCGGTGGTGCCGAAATTGTCGGTGATCCCGCCATCCAGCAGTTTGACGAACTTCACTTCCTCGGGGTTGGTATAGCTTTCCAGCGCCCGGGCATGGGCGCGCATCGCTGCCGTCGCCTCGGGGTTATAGCGCGCGGCGGTCAGCCAATCGGGTTCGCGGTAGTCGCACTTGCCCTGATGCGCCTTCAGCACGATGGGGGTGAACACCAGCGGGAAGGCCGCGCTGGCGGCAACCGCTTCGCTGAGCCGCACTTTGGACAGGTCCGAACACAGGGCATCGAAGGTTTCGGGGCTGAACAGGAACGGCGTGTTGTTGGCCATATCCGTCGCGTTGATCCAGGTCTTGATGCGCGACCGTTTCCGCAGATCGCCAAAGGTGGCACCCTTGAACAGCGTGTCGTCCAGATAGCGCCCGAAAGTGTCGCGCCCGTTCACCCCGCCTGCCACGCCCTTGGCGATGGTCAGCGGGTTCAGGCCCGAGGTGACCATGTAAGCCTCGCCATCCGTCACGAGGAACCGCTCACGAAAGCCGGGCACGCCTGCGGGGCCGTAAAGCCCGAACTGCGCAGCCATGATCGACCCGCCCGACACCCCCGACACCAGCCGCACCTGATCCAGAAGCCCGTTGGGCGACCCGGTTTCGACGCCTGCGGCACGCAACTCCTCCAGCATGCCATAGGCAAAGGAGGTTGCCCTTAAACCGCCGCCTGAAAAGGCCAGGCCGATGTAAAGCTCGCCATCGCCAACGACGGCAGGTTCGACCAGCGGGGCGTTTTCATCCTGAAGCGGCTGGTTCAAGGGCTGGTTCCAGGGGGCACAGCCCAGAAGCAACAGAAGGGAAAATACGGCGCGGCGCATGCATGGCCTGAAATGGGTTGGGTCAGTCCGATTGCTGAAGCCTTGGCCACAGGATTTCAAGCGTGAATCCGGTATTGCCTTCGGGCAATGTCAGCCGCGCGCCATGCCGCGCCGCAATCGCCCGCACCAGGGCGAGGCCAAGACCATGGCCCTTGATCCCCCGGTCACGGTCGGCGCGCACAAACCGTTCAAACGCGGCGCCCCGCATGTCGGCGGGCAGGCCGGGGCCGGTATCGGCCACGCGCATCAGGATGCTGTCGCCCGCTTCGGCCACGGTCAGGGTCAGCAGGTCGCCCTTCGCACAGTACTTGATGGCGTTGTCCAGAAGGTTCGACAAAAGCTGCGCAATCAGGTTGCGGTCCCCCAGCACACGCAGGCCCGGCGCGATCAGGGCTTGTGCGTCCAGACCCTTGTCCTCGGCCAGGGGTTCGTAAAGCTCCCAAACCTCCCCCGCCACGGCTGACAGGTCCACGGGCACCAGCCCGCCGCCGCTGCCCTGATCCGCCTCGGCCCGGCTGATGTCGAGAAGCGAATCGAACATCCGGATCGCCTGGCGCATTTCGGCCCGCAGGTCGGCGGCCAGGTCTTCCTGACCCTCGATCCGGGACAGTTTCAGCAGCATCCGGTTCAAGGGGGTGCGGAGTTCATGCGCGATGGTATCGGACAGCCGGTGCGTCGCGCGGTTCAGGTTCTGGATGCGGTCCAGCATCCCGTGCACATGGGTTTCCAAGAGCCCGAACTCATCGGGCGACCGTGGCCCCGGCAAGCGCGCGTCCAGCGCGCCTTCGGCCACCCGATCCGCCAGATCATTCAGCCGCCCGATCCGCCCCATGACCGACCGCGCCGCCAGCCAGCCGACCACGCCCCCCGCCACCAGCATCGCGGCCAACAGGGCCAGCATCCCCCGCCGCATCGCCGCCAGCGTGTCATCGACCGGCTGCAGGCTGCGCGCGACCAGCAGGGGAAAGCCCCCCGGCAAGTCGCGCGCCACTGCCAGCCAGCGTGTGCCAGCCTCAGAAAACGCGCGGGCGGGTTCCACGGCGAAGCTGTCACCCTCGGCCTGCAACCCCTCCGGCCAGCCGCCCCGCGTGCCTGCCAGCACAGTGCCATTGCGATCCAGCAGCAGGAGCATCTCCCCACCCGTCGCCGCCGCCGCGCGATAGTCGATCGCCTGCCGCAGGGCGATGATCCGGCGCTGGTCGTAAAGCGCTGCGAACCCGTCCAGATCCGCCGACAGCAGCGCCCGCTGCGCCTGCATCAGCCGCGCCTCGACAAGCCGGTATTGCAGGGCCATCGCGCCAAGGGACAGCAGGGTCACCGCAAGCGCCATCACCGCCGCCAGCCGCAACGTGGCCCGCGCGGCAAGGGGGCGGCGGGAAATCACCCCGGCGACCCGGGCAAGGGCGCGAAGACATAGCCTTCGCCCCGCGCGGTCTGAATGGCCAAGGACCCCGCCTCCTCCAGCTTGCGCCGCAAGCGGCCAACGTGGACATCCACCACATTCGTGCCGGGGTCGAAATGCAGGTTCCAGACGTTTTCCAGCAACTGCATCCGGGTGACGACCTGCCCGGCATTGCGGGCGAAATAGGTGATCAGCTCAAACTCCTTGGGGGAAACCGCGACATGGGTGCGCTTTACATGCACGGTCCGCGCCTTCAGCCGGATTTCCAGATCGCCAAAGACCAGCAGGTCATTGTCCAGCACCTGCATCGTGCCCCGCCGCAACAGGGCCCGGACCCGCGCGCGCAACTCATCCGGCTCAAAGGGCTTCGGCAGGTAATCATCCGCCCCCTTTTCCAGCCCCTCAACCCGGTTCGCCGCGCGGCCCAAGGCCGACAGGATCAGGATCAGTGCGGTCGACCCCCCGGCCCTGATGCGCGCCATTGCCTCGACCCCGTCACCGCCGGGCAGCATCCGGTCCAGCACGATGACCTTGTAGGGGGTGCTGGTCGCCGCCGCGATCCCCGCGTCCAGCGTGTCGCAGTGATCGACACTACAGCCCATGCCTTCGACCACCGCGCGCACCGCGGCGGCGGTTTCGGCATCGTCCTCGACGATCAGGATACGCTCGTCCATGCCCATCCCCTCATTCAGAACACGACAACGTCGGGGTCAAGCACATTTGCCCCGCCCACCGGTCGCACACCATCATGCGCGCCCCAGGGATCAAGATAGATATGCCGGGTCAGCCCGCCCGGCGACCTGACCAAAAGCAGCACGGCCTTGGTCACCTCATAGTTCGCAAGGTCCACCGTGGCCCCGTTCACCGTCAGAATCCGGTCGCCCTGCGCCAGCCCCGCGAAGACCGCGGGTGAGTTGTCGGTGACCGCCGAAACCAGCCCGCCATCCGCTAGAACCACGCCCAGCGCCGACAGCCGGTAGGACTGCACCGTTTCCGGCAAAGCGGGCGACATTTGCCGCAGCCTCAGGCCCGTCGCCTCGACGTTGGTCGTCAGCGGTACTGGCAGGTCCAGCCGATCACCGTCGCGCAGCACGGCAAGCACCGTCGCACCCGACGCACTGGCGCGTTCCACCGCAAAGGCCAGATCGCCGGGCTGCTCCAGCTTGGTCCCGTCCACCGCCAGGATGATGTCCCCGCCGCGCAGGCCCGCCGCTTCGGCCAGACCGCCGGGGGTCACCCCATCCACCAGCAACCCCGCCGCATCGACCCCCAGCGCCGCCGCCACCTGCCGGTCCACCGGCCGCGCCGTCAGCCCAAGCGAGGGGAACGGGGCCAACGTTTCCTCGATCAGCCCGGTAACGATGGCATCAAGGTCCATGGCCGAGATTGCATAGGCGATGCCCACGAACATCCGGCTGCCATCGGCGATCTGGCTGTTCATGCCAACTAGCCGCCCGTCGATGTCCACCAAGGGTCCACCGGAGGACCCTGGATTGACTGCCGCGTCATGCTGCAGCATCCGCAGCGGGACGGTGATTTCCACCTGACGGGCGGTTGCCGAAATCCGGCCAACGGTCAACGTGAACTCAACCCCCAAGGGCGCGCCAAGGGCAAAGACCTCATCCCCCAGACCAACCGCATCGGTCGCCAGCACCAGACCCGTCCGCCCCGGCGCGACGGCGATCACCGCCACATCCCGCACGGCATCCCGCGCGATGACCAGCGCGGTTTCCTCGGTGCCGTGGCGGTCCACCAGCCGAACCTCGTCCGCCGTGCCCACCACATGGGCATTCGTCACCGCGACCGACCCATCGCCCCACAGGAAGGCCGACCCCAGAAACCGATCCTCGGCATCGGCGCTGTGCACTGTGAACACCCGGTCCATCGCCTGATCCAAGGGCGAGGCTGTTGCCGGCCCGACCAGCGCCACCAGCACGATCACCACCAGCGCAGCCAGCACCTCGACAAGGTAGCGACGCGGCTGTGTCCGCTTGCGCCCCTTCCTGTCCCGACCGACGTCAGCCCGTTGTCCGGCCATCATGATGAAACCTCTGCCTTGCCTCGTTTCCGCCTTGCTAGCAGTGCCGTTTCACAAGGGCACATGACAAAGGCCGTCATGGAAAAATCGCGCATTTACAGGCGCCCCGCCGGGACGCATCTTCACTGCAATATCTGACACCGGACCAGTTCACCCATGCATCGCACCCTGCTTGCTGCCCTGCTGACCGCAACCCTGACACTGCCCGTCGTGGCAGACGTCGGGGCAAAGATCGGGGCAGATACCGCATCGCCCGTAAAGGTGGCTGAACTTTCCGCCCGGCTTTACGATGCCGGCCTTGCGGCTGCAGACCCGCTGTTGATCCTGTCCGCCGCAAAGCTGCGCAAGACGCTTGCCCCGGTGGCGGGCAATCGGGTGCCTGTTGGCGGCCAGCCCGCCGAAGGGGCACCGCTTGGCTGGGAAGAGATGCTTGCCGCCGCCGAAACGCTTGCCGCTGGCGATGACCTTCTTCTGGGCCTGATCGCCGACATCCGGGCCGAGTCCACTAAGGGCGTCGCCTCCGGCCCGGTCTACAACATCGGAAGCCTGTCGAATGGCGGCGGCGACACCTACCCCCCGATCGAGTTTCGCGGCGGCGAATATGCCGAGGTCTATGTCGAGGCGAAGGCCGCCACCAACGTCAACCTGACGATCCTTGATGACAAGGGCCGTCTTGTCTGCACCGACACCGATATTTCCCACATCGCCTATTGCGGCTGGACGCCCGCGCAAGGTGGCACCTTCACGCTGAAAGTTGAAAACAAGGGGCCAAGCTCGGCCGCCTACGCATTGATGACAAATTGAGAGACATGATGCTGCGCACCCTTTTTGCTTCGGCCCTGTGCCTTGCCGCTTTGCCGGCACTGGCGCGGGAAAACCACGCCATCCTGATCGGCGCGAACCAGTATCAGAACCTGGCAGAACGCTGGTGGCTGAAGGGTCCGGCCAACGATGTGCAACTGGTGGCGGGATACCTGACCACCAACGCCCCTGTGCCGTTCGAAGCGGAAAACGTCACGGTGCTGACCGATGGCGTTGCAGGCTATGACGCGCCCACGCTGGCCGCCATCCGCACCGCCTTTGCCGACCTGACCGCAAAGGTCCAGCCCGGCGATTTCGTCTACCTGCACTTCTCCGGCCACGGCACGCAGGCCCCCGCGCTTGACCCCGCCTCCGAGCTTGATGGGCTGGACGAGTTGTTCCTTCCCGTCGACATCGGCGCTTGGTCCGATCAGGTCGGTGCCGTGGAAAACGCGCTAGTTGATGATGAGATCGGCACCCTGATCGACGGTCTTCGCGCCAAGGGGGCCAATGTCTGGGCAGTGTTTGACAGCTGTCATTCCGGCACAGCCACCCGCGGCGTTGACGGCGCCGAGGAAGAGGTCCGCACCCGCCAGCTTTCGCCCTCGGTCCTCGGGATGGACCCCGAAGCGATGGAAGATGTCGTCAGCCGCTCCATCGGCGATCCGCGGGATGGGGTCGAAGCCCCGTTTGATGCCGGTGAGGGCGAAGGCAGTTTCGTCGCCTTCTTTGCCGCCCAGACCAATGAGGTGACGCCGGAAAAGAACCTGCCCAAGGGCAAACCCGACCGCAAGCCGCAGGGCGTCTTCACCTGGACGCTGATGGAGGTGCTGGCCGAATACCCCGGCGCGACTTATGGCCAGATCGGGCAAGAGGTGCTGCGCCGCTATTCGGTCAAGAACCTCGCCCGGTCCACCCCGCTGTTTGAAGGCGATCTGGATCAGGTGGTGTTCGGGGTCGACCCCGGCACCCGCGTCGCCCAGTGGCAGGCCGAGGTGACGGATACGGGTCTGACCATCCCGGCAGGCAGCCTGCATGGCCTTGCCGAAGGCGCGGTCATGGCGGTGATGGCCAGCGCGGCCGACACCACCGATGCGGCCCTTGGCTATGTGACCCTGTCCAGTGTCGACACCTTCGCCGCCACCGGCCAACCGGTTGCGAAGGACGGCAAGACCCTGCCAACCGACCTGCCCAAGGGCATCACCCTGCGCAAGCTGGATGAGGCGGTGGATTTCACCCTGACCGTGGCCCTTCCCGCCCCCGGCTCTGCCCCCGCCGACGCCTTGCTGTCGGCCCTAGCAGACCTGTCCGCAGCCGCAGGCCCCCGCCTGACCTTTGTCCCGGCAACGGATGAGGCCGACCTGCGCCTTGCCGTCCTGCCCGACAGTCCGCGCCCGGATGCGATCTGGGTCCTCCCGTCAACCGGCCTGGCCGAGGATCTGGGCACCACCCCCTCGGTCTCGACCGCCGACAAGGATGGCGCCACCCTTGCCGCCACGCTTGCCGACACGCTGACCACGATCGCCCGGGCGCAAAACCTGCTCAAGCTGGGCGCTGCCGTGGGGTCAGAAGGCCTTGACGTGTCCGTCGAACTGCAGACCCGCACGCCCGAGGATCGCACCCTGCGCGCGCTGCCCTTCGCCCCGGTGCCCACGCTTTTGCCCGATGACGAAGTGCATGTCCTTGCCCGCAACAACACCGATGGACCGGTGGACGTGAACGTCCTCTACATCGCGGCGGACTATTCGATCAGCCACTGGTTCTCTGGCCGTCTCCAGCCGGGGGACGAGTTGAAGAAAGGCCTGTTCAAGATCACCGACACCGTTCTTGGGCAGGAACGGATGCTGGTCGTGGTGACACCCGCCAAGCCGCAAAGCCCGGTCGAGGACCTCGGCTATCTCGCCCAGGACGCGGTTGACGTGAACCGAAGCCTTGGCGGTTCGGCCTTTGGCGACGCCTTGATCGAAGCCGGTTTTGGCGAAACCACGCGGGGCGCGATTGCCTTGACGGATGACACGGAAGAGTCAGCCGCCCGCCCGGTAATTCTGCAACTGGAGCTGCGGACCGTTGCAGGGAACTGACCTGACAACCCATTGATCTGAAACATTTGCTGCGCAGCATTGCCTGCAGCATTTTCACCCGTCTGATACCGCGAACCGCACCCGCCATAAGCGCCTCCCTCCCCCCTCTGTGGGGGAGGGATGGGGAGGGGGGCGCCCGAAAGGCACCCCGGCCTAGAGGATCTCGCTGACCTTGACCACCCGCCCCTCGGCCACCGACTTCAGCGCCGCTTCCGCCAGCGCCAGCGCGAGCAGCCCATCCTCGCCCGAAGGGCTTGCCTTGGCCTTGCCACCCATCGCATCGATGAAGGCGGTGATTTCGGCGGCATAGGCTTCAGTATAGCGGGTCATGAAGAAATCATGCAGCGGCGGGCGGGTGTAACCGGCACCCGTGGCCACTTCGATGCTGACCGGACGCTGGTTTTCCGCGCTGACGGCACCCTTGGACCCATGCACCTCGATCCGCTGGTCGTAGCCATAGGTCGCCCGGCGGCTGTTCGAGATGACGGCCATCTTCCCCGTGGCGGTCTTGAGCATCACCTGAACGCTGTCGCTGTCGCCAGCCTTGCCGATTGCCGGATCAACCAGCACGGCGGCCATCGCGGAAACCTCGGTCACTTCCTCGCCCAACAGGAACCGCGCCATGTCGAAATCATGGATCGTCATGTCGCGGAAGATGCCGCCCGACCGAGCGATATAGTCAACGGGCGGTGCACCGGGATCGCGGCTGGTGATGACCACCATTTCAACTGCGCCGACCGTGCCCTTGTCGATCTCGGCCCGGACAGCGGCGAAATGCGGGTCGAAGCGGCGGTTGAAGCCGACCATCAGCGTACCCTTCGCCGCGCGCACCACCTCAAGGCACTGCTTGACGCGGGCCAGCGACAGGTCGATCGGCTTTTCGCAGAACACCGCCTTGCCAGCCTTGACGAACTGCTCGATCAGGTCGGCGTGGGTATCGGTCGGCGTGCAGATGACCACGGCGTCAATGTCCTTGGCCGCTGCAATCGCGTCAATCGAGCGTACGTCGCAGCCATACTGGTCGGCAATCGCCTGTGCCGCCGCCGGCATCGCATCCGACACCGCCACCAGCCGCGCATCGGGATTGCCCGTCACGGCCTTTGCATGGACCTTGCCAATACGCCCTGCACCCAAAAGCCCGAACCTGATCGCCATGATTTCCCCCAAAGCATCAACGTTTCGCCGCCCTCATGCCACCACGGGGCTGCCCGCGCAATGCCCTAGCGCCGTCCTCTATCGACGTCGGTCCGCCCAGCACAGGGCCCCCGCCCCAGCCAGCGACACTGCCACCCCCAGCCAGGCAACAGCCCCATAGCCCGCCACCGCCGTGCCCAGACCAAAGCACAGCGCCGCAATCACATCGCCCGCCAGTCTTTGCACCGCCATCAGACTGGCCCCGGCCCCCGGCCTGTCAGCCAGCAGGTCCTGCAGATAGGCAATCGGCACGGTCAGGGTGACGGCCCCGCCCAAAGCGGCAGGCAGGACCAGCAGCCAAACCAGCGCAGACCCGGCCAGAACCGGCAGCAGCGCCACATGCACCGCGTAAAGGGCGGCCCCGCCAAGGATCAGCAGCGTCCGGTCCATCCCGCGCAACAGCGCTGGCAGCATCAGCATGAACGGCACCTCCAGCCCCGCCACCAGCCCGACATAGAGCGCGACATCCGCCACCCCACGCCCGACATCCGCCACCATCACCAGCGAGATGACGGCAATGTAGATCGTCCCCGCCGCGTTGACGGCCCCCAGCGCCAGCACCCGCGCCGCCAGCCGGGGCTGCCCCATCTCGGCCAAGGCGGCGCGAAAGCTCAGCCCGCTTGGCCGGTCTTCCCATGTGGTCGCGCCATCCCTTGGCCACTGCCGCTGCACCACCAGCAGCATTGCACCAGCCAGCAAAAGCCCGACCGGAAAGACCGAGATGACTGAAACTCCTTGCGCAAAGACCATGGCCCAAAGCGGCAGGACCACCACGAAGGGCAGGGCAAACAGCGCCCGGATCACCGCCATGATCCCGTCACGCTCTCCCTTGGGATGCCGCGTCGCCGCCATCCGGGTCAGGGCAAAGACCTGCCCGAATGTCACCGATCCCACCGGCAAGAGCACTGCCGCCACGACCGCAAAGACCCAAGGCCCCGGTACCACCGTCATCAACAGCATACCCATGGCCAGCGACACGACCGCGGCCAAGGTCACCTGCCTGCGGTTCGCCGTCTGATCCGCCCGGATGCCCCCGTAGACCGAGGCGCTGACTGATATGATCGAGGACAGCGCCAGAAGGACCGCAAACCCCCGGTCGCCAAAGCCATAGGTATTGACGGCAAGGGTGCTGAAGTAGGGGCCGAAACTGCAGACGATCGCGCCTTGCAACACGATCACCAATCCTGCGGCGCGCAGGGCGGGATCAGTCAGGCAAAGGCGGATTGCGGACATGGCCTCTGGCTATCCCGCCGCCCAAACCGGCGCAAGCAGGGTGCCCTCCCCCTAGTGGGGAGGGGGCCGCTGCATCTGCCACCCGCCAGCCTTACCCCGCCGGAATGACCTTCCCCGGGTTCATCCGCCCCTCCGGGTCCAGCGCCGCCTTCACCGCCCGCATCACGTCCAGCGCCACCGGGTTCTTCCGCCGCGCCATCGAGTTCAGCTTGGACAAGCCAACCCCATGTTCGGCCGAGAAGCTGCCACCCAGTCCGGCCACCACATCCTCGACCACCTCCATCACCCGGTCTTTCAGTTCAGCCTCATCCCGCGTGGGAAAGGCCGTGAAATGCAGATTACCGTCGCCCAGATGCGCCACGGTCAGACTTTTCAACCCGGGGTCCAGCGCCTCCAGCCGCGCCAGAACCGTGGTCAGGAAACCCTCCACCCTGTCCAGAGGCAGGCACACATCCGTATCCACCGCCGGGGTCAGGCCAAGGGTGATTTCCGCCGCCGCCTCACGCCGGGCCCACATCGCCCGGCGCTGCTGCTCGCTGCGGGCAAGGACGGCATCGGTGATCAGCCCCGCCTCCAGCATGTCGGCCAGCACGGTTTCCAGCAGGCCCACCAACGGCACCTCGCCCGCCGCGTCCGGGGTGGCTTCGGCGGGCACCGTTGTCGCCGCCTCGATCAGGATCGTCACTTCGGGAATATCGTCGAACGGCAAGCCCAGATCGGGCCGCGCCACCCGCAGCCGTTCCGAATAGGTGCGCGGCATGAACTCGAACGCTTCGACCCGGCCCCCCGTCGCCTCTTGCATCCGGTTCAGCAGCACCAGCGCATCCGGCAAGGACCGCGCCGCTACCGTCGCCGTCGCATGGGCGCGCGGCGCTGGCACCAGCTTCATCACCGCTGCGGTGATGATGCCCAGCGTCCCCTCGGCCCCGATGAAAAGGTTTTTCAGATCATAGCCAGAGTTGTCCTTGTGCAACTCGCCCATCAGGTCCAGCACACGGCCATCGGCCAGCACCACCTCCAGCCCCAGACACAAGGCGCGGGTGGAGCCGTAGCGCAGCACGTTCGACCCGCCCGCGTTGGTGGACAGGACCCCGCCCAGCATCGCCGACCCCCGCGCGCCGAACCACAGAGGGAAGTACAGCCCCTCGGCCTCGGCGGCGTCATGCAGGCGGGTCAGGATGACCCCCGCCTCGGCCACCACCAGCCGGGCATCGCGCTTGACGGCGCGGATGCGGTTCATCCGCTCAAGGCTGACCATCACGCCGCCCGTCGTCATCGTCCCGCCGACCAGCCCGGTGTTGCCGCTGATCGGCACCACCGGCACACCATGTGCGGCGGCCAGTTTCACGACGGCGGAAACTTCGGCCGTGTCGGCAGGCCGAACCACGGCAAGCGGGGCGCCGCGATACTTGCCCATCCAGTCGCGCGCATGGCGGGCCATGTCTGCCCCGGTCAGGACATGGGCCGCACCAAGGGCCGCCACCAGATCGTCAATCAACGCCATACCATCCCCCGTTTCGCGCAGTTCACCAAGAACCACGCCCAGAGGAAAGGGCCAAATTTCTTGGAAGAAATTTGCAAAATCCTTCGAAGGATTTTGGCCCCAGCCTCACCCGTTCAGGATAATCGCATCCTTGCCCGACAGGCTGATTTCCACCTTGGTCCCCGGCACCGGGGGCGGCTGGTCGGCGCGGTTGAAGGTGTCCATCACCACCGTCTCGCCCGCAACCTTTGCCCGCAGCCGGATGATCGACCCCATGAAATGGACCTCTTCGATCTGGCCCATGACCACCGTCTCATAGCCCGGTTCACGCCCCAGACGCAGCGCCTCGGGGCGGAGCGCGATATGCATTTCGCGGCCCGCAGCAAGGCCGGGCGGCAAGGTCAGCACCGCACCGCCAAGGTTGACCCGGCCAGTGGCCGCATCCTCGACCGTCACGGCAAAGGTGTTCAGCGTGCCGACGAAGTTGGCCACGAACCGCGTCGTCGGGCGGTTGTAGATTTCAAACGGCGTGCCGACCTGATCGGCGATCCCGGCGTTCATCACCACGATCCGGTCCGAGATGCTCATCGCCTCTTCCTGATCGTGGGTCACGAAGATCGTCGTGATGCCCAGCCTTTGCTGAATCTCGCGGATCTCATTGCGCAGGGAAACCCGCACTTTGGCATCCAGCGCACTCAGAGGCTCATCCAGCAACAGCACCCTTGGGCTGGGCGCCAAAGCCCGCGCCAGCGCCACGCGCTGCTGCTGGCCGCCCGACAGCTGGAACGGGAACCGCCCCGCCATCTCGGACAATCCGATCAGCGCCAGCATTTCCTTGACCCGCGCCTCACGCTCGGCCCGGCCCACGCCCTTGACCTTCAGGCCAAAGGCCACGTTGTCAGCCACCGTGAGGTTCGGAAACAGCGCATAGGCCTGAAACATCATCCCGATGTTGCGCGCATTGGCCTTCAGCCCGGTCACCTCTTGCCCGTCGATGGTGATGCTGCCCGAGGTGGGCCGTTCAAACCCCGCGACCATGCGCAGCACCGTCGTCTTGCCACAGCCCGACGGCCCAAGAAGCGAGATGAACTCGCCCTTCTCGACCTTCAGGTCAAAGTCCTTCACCACCAGATTTGACCCAAAGGCCTTTTCTAGATTTTGGATCGTCAGGAAGCTCATCAGGCCTTGGCCCTTTCGTGTTTGGAAAACCGGGTGACCAGTTGCATCAGACCCATGCAGCCCCAGGTGATGGCAAAGGCGATCACCGCCAGCGCAGGTGGCTCATAGGCCCGGTTGGCCCCCAGAAGCTGCATGAACGGCCCAAAGGCCGGCCGGTTGAGAAGCGCCGCCATGGTGAACTCGCCCAGGACAATCGCCAGCGTCAGGAACGCCCCCGACAGCACAGCAACCATCACGTTCGGCAGGATGATCCGCCCCAGAATGGTGATCCACCCCGCGCCAAGCGACTGCGCGGCTTCCGTCAACGTGCCCACATCGATGGTTCGCAACCCGGTATCCACGCTGCGGTACATGTAGGGCAGCGCCAGCGTGGTATAGCCCATGGTCAGCAGGAAATCGGTCCCGAGCGCGGACCCGGTCAGCGGCAGCCAGCTGGAGGTGTTGTAAAGCCGGATATAGCCGAAGACGAGCACGATGGCCGGAATGACCAGCGGCAGCAGGGTGACAAACTCGACGAAGGGGCGGGCCTGTGGCAGCTTCAGCCGCACCCAATAGGCCGTGGGCACGACCAGAAACACGCCGACCACGATGGTCGCGGCGGCAAGGATCAGCGAATAGCTGAAAGTGTCCCAGAACCGCTGATCCTCAAACACGCGGCGATAGGCGTCGAAGGAATACTCCCCCCGCCGCATCTTCAGGCTGAACTCGGTCATCCCGACCAGCGGCAGAAGGAAGTACAGGCAGCCGAAGATCAGCGCGAACCAGGCGAAGAAGCGGGTCATTTCAGCCACCTCTCCGACCGGACGCGCAGGACGATGTAGATCGTGTTGGCAATGACAGTGATCACGATCATCCCGAAGGCCAGCGCAAAGCCAAGGTTCGGATTGCCCAGCACATCGCCCCGAATCTGCGCGAACAGCTTGATCGGCACGATGTTCAACTGCGGCCCGGTCAGCGCAAAGGCCGTGGCCACCGCGCCAAAGGCATTGGCGAACAACAGCGCGAAGGTCCCCAACAGCGACGGGAACAGGATCGGCAAGGCCACCATCCGCCAGTATTGCGCCGTGGTGGCGCCCAGCACCGCCGCCGCCTCACGCCATTCGCGCTTCAGCCCGTCCAGCGCGGGGATGATGATCAGGATCATCAGCGGGATCTGGAAGAACAGGTAGGTGATCACCAGCCCCCAGAAGGACAGCAGGTTGAACCCAAGGGCGCGCAGGTTGATGCCGACGTCACGCAGTTCCATCGTGATCAGCCCCGCCGGGCCGATGGTGGCGATGAAGGCAAAGGCCAGCGGCACGCCGGCAAAGTTCGACGCCACGCCCGAGAATGTCATCAGCGGCGACCGCACTCCCTTTGGCAGGCCGCCAAAGACCACCGCTGCCGCCATGGCAAACCCGATGGCGCAACCAAGGCCCGCGGAAATCAGGCTCAGCTTGATTGACGTCCAATAGGCGTTGACGATCGATGGGGTGTTCAGGTCCAAGAGGTTCTGGAAGGTAAAGCCACCATCCGCCGTCTGGAAGGCCCCGATCACGATCCGCATCGTCGGCAGGATCAGGAACAGGACGGCAAAGATCGCGAAGGGCAGGATGCCCAGCCATTCCAGCGGCAGCCTTCGCTCGCCGCGACGGATCGGACCCTTTGCCATGTATCCCCCGGATAAACGGCGGCTCTGGCGGCCGCCTGAATGGAGTGCCTGCCCCGGGATCACGCCCGGGGCAGGCGGTCAGATCACTCGACGTTGGCGCCGACAACGGAATCCCAGCCAGCGGTGACGGCGGCCTTGTTCGCGTCAACTTCTTCCAGGGTCGGGAAGTAGGCGGCCTCGTAGGATTCCGCCGGGGGCAGCGCGTCCAGCAGCTCCTGCGGGATCTTGCCAGCAGCGGCCATCGCGTTGAAGCGCGCCGGGTGGCAGTAGCCCGCCAGCCAGCCAAGCTGACCTTCGTCGCTGTAAAGGTATTCCATCCACAGCTTGGCGGCATTCGGCTGCGGGGCGTAGGCGCTGATTGCCTGCACATAGACCCCGGCCAGAACGCCCGACTTCGGCACGACAACCTCGACCGGGGGGTTCCCGGCGAGTGTGTCACGGGCCGCAAGGGCGTTGTAGTCCCACATGATCATGATCGGCGTGGTGCCCTGCGCCAGCGTGCCGGCCTTGCCGATGACCGGGACAAAGTTGCCCGCATCGTTCAGCGCCTTGAAGAACTCAAGCCCCGCCTTGCCAGCGGCCTCACCCGGGGCAGCCCCGGTCGACATGCCAGCCGCCAGAACACCCAGGATCGCCTGGTTCGACGCACGCGGATCGCCCGCCAGCGCCACCATGCCCGCATATTCCGGCTTCAGCAGATCAGCCCAGTCCTGCGGGACGTTTTCAACCAGATCCTTGTTCACGATGAAGGACATGACGCCGTAATAATCGGCATACCAGTGGCCATCGGCATCCTTGATCTCGGCCGGGATCTCGTCCCAGGTGGAGACCTTGTAGGGCTGGGTCAGACCTTCGGCCTTGGCTTGCGGACCAAAGGCAAGACCCACGTCCAGCACGTCCGGGGCCTGCGGGCCCTTGTTGTCCTTGTTGGCCTTCACGGCCTCAAGCTCATCGGCGGAACCGGCGTCGGGGTTCAGCTCGTTCACGGTGATCTCGGGGTACTTTGCCTTGAACCCGGCGATCACGTTGCCATAGCCGCACCAGTCATGCGGCAGGGCGATGGTGGACAGCATGCCTTCGGCCTTGGCAGCGGCCTCAAGCTCGGCCATGTGGGCTTCGGCGAAGGCGGCACCGTTCGACATCAGCACGGCAACGCTTGTCGTCAGGCACAGGATGTTTCTTTTCAGCATTTGACTTCTCCCAGGTGGAACATCGGCGCAGGGTTTTGCCGACCAGCGGCTCTTGCAACCACGGTCAGTGCCCGCGCTCTGTAACACTCAGGTAACAGCGCGATGAAAGTTCTGACAAGGCGCAATCGCATCGAGATATCTTTGTCCCTGCCGCCCGACCTTGCCTGACAAGGGTGCCGCCCTCGGGGGCATCGAGCCCCACTCGAACGGCGTTGCCACGGAACCGATGGTCCGGCGGCAATGACCGGGACCACCGGCGGCGCCTCCGGCGGGAGTATTTGGAAAAGAGCAACTGCAGGGGCGGCCGCGTCCACCACGGCGCGCAGGCCCGGTAAAGCGAAGACCATCCTGCGACTTGCTCTTTTCCAAATACTCCCGCCGGAGGCTGCGACGCGGGTCGGGGACGACGCAGGCGCAAGCGGGGGCCCCGCCTAAAGCCATGAAATCCCGATGGGAATCCTTCATGACATCGGCAATCTGCCCCAGACATTGCCCCCCTTCCCCCTGCCGTTGCCCCGTGTTACCCCGGCCGCACCATGAGCTCTTCCCGAAATCCCGTTAAAGGCATCTGGCTGATGGTCGCCGCCGTCGCCGCCTTTGCAGCGCAGGACGGGTTTTCCAAGCACCTTGCGGGCGAATACTCGACCCTGATGATCATCATGATCCGCTACTGGGTCTTCGCCGGGTTCGTCACCATCCTGGCGCTCCGCCGGCCCGAGGGGCCGCGCGCGGCGATCCGGTCGGGGCGGCTTGGCGCGCACCTCATCCGGTCATGCCTGCTGGTGGCCGAGATCTGTCTGATCGTCTGGGGCTATACCCTGATCGGGTTGATCGAAAGCCATGCCGTCTTTGCGATCTGCCCGCTGCTGATCGTCGCCCTCTCCGGTCCGATCCTTGGGGAGCGCATCGTCTGGCAGCGGTGGGCGGCGGTTGCTGCCGGGCTGCTGGGCGTCATCATCATCCTGCGCCCGGGGGTTGGCGTGTTCAGCTGGGCAGCACTTCTGCCGCTTGTCGCTGCGTTCTTCTTCGCGCTCTATTCCGTCCTGACCCGCCTGACCACGCGGGACGAGCCGACGTTTCCCGCCTTCTTCTGGCCCGGCGTGATCGGCGCGCTGCTGATGACCGGGCTTGGCCTGCCGCATCTGGAGCCGATGGTCCCGCAGGACATGGCCTTCCTTGCCATCTACTGCGCCTTGTCGATCTTCTCGCACTGGCTCCTGTTGAAATGCTACGAGCAGATCGAGGCGGCGCGGGTCCAGCCCTATGCCTATCTGCAGATCGTCTTCGTCACCATCATCGGCCTGACGATCTATGGCGAAGTGCTTGAACTGCCCGTCGCCATCGGCACTGCCGTCATCGTCGCCGCAGGGCTTTATGCACTGTCGTTGGAACGCAAGTCCGCATGACCGCGCCCCAATCCGCCACCACCCAGAACACCCGCCTTGGCGTCTGGCTGATGATCGCGACCACGGTGGTCTTCGCCGCGCAGGACGGGATCTCGCGGCATCTGGCGACGGATTACAGCGTGATGATGGTGGTGATGATCCGCTTCTGGGTCTTCGGGCTGTTTGCCATCACCCTTGCCGCCGTCAGCACCGGCGGCCTGCGCGCCGCTGCCAAAAGCCACACGCCTTGGGTACAGCTTGTCCGGGGCGTGATCCTGGTGGCCGAGATTTGCGTGATGGTCGTCGGTTTCGTGAAGCTGGGCCTGATCGAGGCGCATGCCGTCTTTACCAGCTACCCCCTGCTGATCGCCGCGCTGTCCGGCCCGATCCTGGGCGAAAAGGTCGGCTGGCGGCGCTGGACGGCAATCGCCGTGGGCTTTGTCGGCGTCCTCATCATCCTGCAGCCGGGCATTGCCGTCTTTTCGCCCTGGGCGCTGGTGCCCCTGCTTGCGGCCCTCATGTTCGCGGTCTACGGGCTTTTGACCCGCTACGTCGCCCGCAAGGACAGCGCGCCCGTCAGCTTTTTTTGGACCGGCGTCGTCGGGGCCATCGCCATGACACCCTTCGGCCTTGCCAACTGGACTTGGATGACCCCGACCGACTGGGCCTGGATGTCCACCCTGTGCTGCACCGCTGTCCTTGGCCACTGGCTTCTCATCCGCGCCTATGCGGTGGCCGAAGCGTCGGCGATCCAGCCCTTCGCCTATCTGCAGCTGGTCTTCGCCTCGTCCATCGGCCTTTTCGTCTTTGGCGAGGTGCTGCGCATCAACGTCGCCATCGGCGCGGGAATCGTGGTGGCGGCGGGGGTCTTCACCCTGTGGCGCCAGCGCGTCCGGGAAAAGGCCGCCGAACGGGCGCAGTAGCAGCCCGGTTGCCCCGCCCCCCGACGCGGCGTAAAACCGCAGGCAACGCCTGACAGGAGCCTGCCCCATGACCGCCCCGAAACCCGTCGTCCTTTGCATCCTTGACGGCTGGGGCATTGGCCCGAACCCTGAAACCAGCGCGCCGGCGCAGGCGCGGGTGCCGACCTTCAACCACCTTTGGGCCACCTGCCCGCATGCCACCCTTGTGACCCACGGGCCAGATGTGGGCCTGCCCACCGGGCAGATGGGCAACTCCGAGGTTGGCCACACCAACATCGGCGCGGGCCGCGTGGTGGCGATGGACCTTGGTGCCATCGACCTTGCCATCGAAGACGGCAGCTTTGCCGTGAACCCGGCCATTCTGGACTTTGCTGCCAAGGTGAAGGCCAAGGGCGGGACCGCGCATCTTCTGGGCGTGGTGTCGGATGGCGGCGTGCATGGCCACGTCAACCACATCCTTGCCGCCTGCCGCGCAATCACCGCGCTTGGCGTTCCCGTAGCGCTCCATGCCATCACCGATGGGCGCGATGTCTCTCCCTCCTCGGCGCAGGGCTATGTGGCCGACCTTGTCCAGCGCCTGCCCTATGGTGCCAGCATCGCCACGGTGACGGGCCGCTACTGGGCCATGGACCGTGACAATCGCTGGGAACGCGTGGCGCGCGCCTACGACGTGATCGTCAATGCAAAGGGCGAGGCTGCCCAGTATCCGATCAGCGCCATCTCAAGCTCTTATGCCAAGGCCGAGACGGATGAATTCCTCGCCCCCACCGTGATCGACGGCTATCACGGGGCCAAGGATGGGGACGGTATCTTCTGCCTGAACTTCCGGGCCGACCGGGCGCGGGAAATCCTTGCCGCGCTTGGTGATCCCGCCTTCACCGCGTTTGACACCGGCCCCCGGCCGGAGTGGTCGGCCATGCTGGGGATGGTCGAATATTCCGACGCCCACAACGCCTATATCGCCACCGCCTTCCCCAAGCGCGTGCTGGTGAACACCCTTGGCGAATGGGTCTCCAACCACGGCCGTACCCAATTCCGTCTGGCCGAAACCGAAAAATACCCCCATGTCACCTTCTTCCTGAACGGCGGGCGTGAGGTGCCCTACCCCGGCGAAGACCGCGCTATGCCTTTGTCGCCCAAGGTCGCCACCTATGACCTGCAACCGGAAATGAGCGCGCCCGAAGTGACTGATCGGCTGGTTGGGGCGATCAACCATGGCTATGACCTGATCGTCGTCAACTTCGCCAACCCCGATATGGTGGGCCATACCGGCAGCCTCCCCGCTGCGATCAGGGCGTGCGAGGCGGTGGATCAAGGTCTTGCCCGCGCGCTGGAGGCGCTGACCGCAAGGGGTGGCGCGATGCTGATCTGCGCCGACCATGGCAATTGCGAGGTGATGGTAGATCCCGTCTCTGGCGGCCCCCATACCGCCCATACCACGAACCCGGTGCCGGTCATCCTTGTCGGCGGCCCCGCTGGCGCCCACTTGCGCAATGGCCGCCTGTCGGACCTGGCGCCCACGCTGCTGCAGTTGATGGGCCTGCCCCAGCCCGCCGAAATGACCGGGGAAACGCTGATCGCATGATCCGCGCCGCCGCCCTTTGCCTTCTGCTTACTGCCCCAATGCTTGTGGGCCCGGCCACCGCGCAGACGGTGGCCGAACAGGCCGCTCTCGCCTCGGCCGATCTGCAGGCCGCCGTGGCCGCCCTTGACGCGGCAGTCGAGGCGCGGGACCGCGTTGCCGCGCTCAGCAAGACGATCCGCGCCTACGAATCCGGGCTGGCCGCCCTGCGCGGGGCGTTGCGGCAGGCGTCACTGCGCGAAACCGCCCTGACCCGTCAGTTCGACGCCAAAAGTGACAGCATCGGCCGCCTGCTGGGCGTCTTGGCCACGATGGAGGCGAACCCCGGCCCGCTTCTCCTGCTGCACCCCGACGGCGCGCTTGGCACCGCCCGCTCCGGCATGGTGATGGCGGATGTGACCCCCGCCCTGCAGGCCGAAGCCGAGGCGCTCAAGGCCGAGCTTCAGGAACTCGCCGACCTGCGCGCGCTCCAGCTTTCGGCGGGCGAAACGCTGTCCAAAGGCCTTGCCGCCGCGCAAGAGGCTCGAACCAGCCTGTCACAGGCCATGTCCGACCGGGTCGACCTGCCGCGCCGGTTTCTGGATGACCCCGACGCGCTGCGCGATCTGCTGGAAAGCGCCGACACGCTGGATGGCTTTGCCGCAGGCCTGTCACCCGATGCCGAAGGCGACACCAGCTTTGTCGCCGCCAAGGGCACCCTGCCGCTGCCCGTCCTTGGTCGCACCCTGCGCAAACCTGGCGAGGCGGACGCCACCGGCACCCGCCGCCCCGGCCTGACCCTTGCCACCGGACCCCGTGCACTGGTCACCGCTCCATGGCCTGCGACCATCCGCTACCGCGGTCCGCTGCTTGACTACGGAAATGTGATGATACTCGAACCCGGGGACGGCTATCTACTGGTTCTGGCCGGACTGGATGTCCTTTATGGCGAGGTAGGAGAAGTCGTTGCCGCCGATGCCCCACTTGGCCTGATGGGAGGGGTCGAGGCAGCTTCGGCGGAATTCCTGACCGAACCGGCAGATGGGTCTGGCGGGCGCGGGACGGAAACGCTTTATATGGAACTCAGACAGGGTGCAGCGCCCGTGGACCCGATGCCGTGGTTCACCGCCACCGCCCGCACAGAGGATTGACGTCGTATGAAAAAGTTCGTGATGGCCGCCTTGGGCGGAACGGTTGCCGGGGTGGTGCTGACCACGCAGATCGCCGGCCCCCTGATCGCGCAGGAAGCCTCCAGCGATACCTCGGTCTACGAACAGCTTGATCTGTTCGGCGACATCTTCGAACGCATCCGCAGCCAGTATGTCGAGGAAGTGTCGACCGAAGACCTGGTCACCGCCGCGATCAACGGGATGCTCACCTCGCTTGACCCGCACTCCGGCTATCTGTCGGCCAAGGATTTCGACGACATGCGGGTGCAGACCCGCGGCGAATTCGGCGGCCTCGGGATCGAGGTGACGCAGGAAGAAGGCTTCATCAAGGTCATCTCCCCGATGGACGGCACCCCCGCCGACAAGGCCGGCATCCTTGCGGGCGACTTCATCACCCATGTCGATGGCGAATCCGTCCTTGGCCTTCTGCTGGACGACGCCGTGGAAAAGATGCGCGGTCCGATCGGATCGGAAATCATCATCACCATCGTCCGCGAAGGTACGCCGGAACCCTTTGACGTGTCGATCATCCGCGACACCATCAAGCTGACCGCCGTCCGGGGCCGCGTTGTCGACAACACGGTCGTCCTGCGGATCACCACCTTCAACGACCAGACCACCTCTGGCATGGTCGAAGCCCTGAACACCGCAATCGAGGAACTGGGCGGGATCGAGAACATGGACGGCGTCGTCCTTGATCTGCGCAACAACCCCGGCGGCCTGTTGAACGAAGCGATCTCGGTCTCGGACGCCTTCCTTGAAAAGGGCGAGATCGTCTCCACCCGGGGCCGTCAGGCAGGCAGTGGCGAACGCTACAACGCCCAGCCCGGCGATCTGGTGGCAGGCAAGCCGATCGTGATGCTGATCAACGGCGGCTCTGCTTCGGCCTCGGAAATCGTGGCCGGCGCCTTGCAGGACCACCGCCGCGCCATCGTTGTCGGCACGAAAAGCTTCGGCAAAGGCTCGGTCCAGACCCTGATCCCGCTGCGCGGCGACGGGGCGATGCGCCTGACCACCGCGCGCTACTACACGCCATCCGGCCGGTCGATCCAGGCGCTTGGCATCTCGCCAGACATCGTGGTGAACCAGCCGCCACCAGCCCCCGTGGTTGAAGGTGAGGAAGATGCACCGGCATCGGCCGTCCGCAACCGGTCCGAAGCCGACCTGCGCGGCGCCATCACCAACGATTCGATGACCGATGAGGAAAAGCGGCTGTACGAGGAAGAACTCGCCCGGGCCGAGGAATCGGCCAAGCTGCGGGATGAGGATTACCAACTCGCCTATGCCGTCGACATCATCAAGGGGCTGACCGCCATCGCCCCCGAACAGCCCTAAGGTCTGGGCCAAACCTGTCCACCTTCGCCTCCCCTCCCCCTCGTGGGGAGGGGATGGGGGTGGGGGGCCCGCTTCCATCGGGCCCGATTTGCCGAAAGTGCCCGCCATGACCGACCCGGAAAGCCTGCCCTACCGCCCCTGTGTCGGCGTCGTCCTGATCGACGCCCGCGGTCTTGTGTTTGCCGGTCAGCGGATCGACAGCCCCTCGCCCGCATGGCAGATGCCACAAGGCGGCATCGACAAGGACGAAACCCCCAAGACAGCGGCCTTCCGTGAGCTGTGGGAAGAAACCGGCGTCACCCGTGACCTTGTCACCCCCATCGCCAAGACCCACGGCTGGGTGACCTATGACCTGCCGCCCGATCTTCTGGGCAAGGTCTGGGGCGGCAAGTACCGGGGCCAGCGGCAGAAATGGTTCCTGTTCCGCTTCAATGGCCGCGACAGCGACATCAAGATCGCCACCGAACACCCCGAGTTTTCGACCTGGCGCTGGATTCTGGCCGATGAGATGGTTGACAGCATCGTCCCCTTCAAACGCGCGGTTTATGACGAAGTCATCCGCAGTTTCCGCGCTTATCTGGCGTAAACCGCCCCGTCCCCTCGTCATTCGACTGCGTCTCCTCCTCGGCCCCCGCAGCGAGGAGTGACGAAGTCATCGACGAGCGGCCCCACCCCGGAACATCGTTCCGCCCCCCGCTGGCTTGGGTAAAAGGCGGACTGCGGGGGCTACATCCCCCACGATTTCCGCCTTATTGTCCCCAGATACCGCACCGTCGCTTGAATTCTGCCCCGTTCCCGCGCTAGGCACCCGCCCGACAGGTGGCCAATGCCGCCGTGCACGCCAGCGCCTTGAAAGGTTGATCCGATGTCTTCCCTGCCAAACCTCGCCCCGATCCCCGAGCTTTATGTTTCCTACGATTCCGCCCAGAAGCTGAAGCATGAGGCTGGCGCGCTGCCCTCATGGGACCTGACCGCGCGTCAGGTCTGCGATCTGGAGCTGTTGATGAACGGCGGGTTCTTCCCGTTGCGTGGCTTCATGGGACAGGCGGACTATGATGGCGTCGTCGCCAACATGCGCACCGCTGATGGCACGCTCTGGCCCATGCCGATCACGCTGGACGTGTCCGAGGCCTTTGCCGAAAAGGTCGAACCCGGTCAGGACATCGCCCTTCGCGACGCCGAAGGTGTCATCCTTGCGATCCTGTCGATCAGCGACAAATGGGTGCCGAACAAGGCGCTTGAGGCGGAAAAGGTTTTTGGCGCTGATGACCTCGCCCACCCTGCGGTCAACTACCTGCACAACCAGGCGGGCAAGGTCTATCTGGGCGGCCCGGTCACCGGCATCCAGCAGCCGGTCCACTATGACTTCAAGGCCCGCCGTGACACCCCGAACGAACTCCGCGCCTTCTTCCGCAAGATGGGTTGGCGCAAGATCGTGGCTTTCCAGACCCGCAACCCCCTCCACCGCGCGCATCAGGAACTCACCTTCCGCGCCGCGCGTGAGGCGCAGGCCAACCTCCTCATCCACCCCGTCGTCGGCATGACCAAACCCGGCGACGTGGACCACTTCACCCGCGTCCGCTGTTATGAGGCGGTGCTGGACCAGTACCCCGCCCAGACCACGGCCCTCAGCCTCCTCAACCTCGCCATGCGCATGGCCGGCCCGCGTGAGGCGGTCTGGCACGGCATCATCCGCAAGAACCACGGCTGCACCCACATGATCGTGGGCCGTGACCATGCCGGGCCGGGGAAAAACTCCCAAGGTCAGGATTTTTACGACCCCTACGCTGCGCAAGAACTGTTCGCCGCCCATGCCGCCGAGATCGGCATCGAGATGGTCGATTTCAAACACATGGTCTATGTCGCCGAAAAGGCCCAGTACTACCCGGCGAACGAAGTGCCCGAAGGCTCCACCGTGCTGGACATTTCCGGCACCGAACTCCGCCGCCGCTTGCGCGAAGGGCTGGACATCCCCGAATGGTTCAGCTTCCCGCAAGTGGTGGAAGAACTGAGGAAGACCAGCCCCGCGCGGTCCAAGCAGGGCTTCACCGTGTTCTTCACCGGCCTCTCCGGCAGCGGCAAATCCACCATCGCCAACGCGCTGATGGTCAAGCTGATGGAAATGGGCGGCCGCCCCGTCACGCTGCTGGATGGCGACGTGGTGCGCAAACACCTGTCCTCGGAACTCGGCTTCTCCAAGGAACACCGCGACCTGAACATCAAGCGCATCGGCTATGTGGCGTCCGAGATCACCAAGAACGGCGGCATCGCCATCTGCGCCCCCATCGCCCCCTACACCGCCACCCGCCGCGCGGTGCGTGAGATGATCGAGGCGTTCGGCGCCTTCATCGAAGTCCATGTCGCGACCAGCATCGAAGAATGCGAACGCCGCGACCGCAAGGGCCTGTATAAACTGGCACGCGAAGGCAAGATCAAGGAATTCACCGGCATCTCCGACCCCTATGAAGCGCCGACCAAGGCCGAACTGGTGGTGGACACCGAAAATGTCGATGTCGACCACTGCGCCCACCAGGTTCTGCTCAAGCTGGAACAGATGGGCCTGATCCGGGCGTGACAAGACACCGGCCGGATTTCCCAATCCGGCCGGAATTCCCTTGTTCAACGCGGATTATTTCACATTTTCGCCCAATATTCTTGTCTTGATGGCGCAGTATTCGTGGGAAGGATCTGCCCAGATGCTCGACTTTCTGACCCAGCTGCTGTCCGACAGCTGGAGCGCCGGACTAGGCACGCTGGAATCCCTGCTGCCCACGGCGGCCTTCTTCCTGTCGCTGGGAATGCTGGTGAAACGCTCAGCCCTATTTGCCGACATGCGCCGCGCCGCAGTCGAGTCTGGGCTCAACGTGCAGATACTGCTGTTCAATCTGGTCTTTATCGGCCCGATGATCGTGCTTTACTCGCAGGCCTTGGACTGGGCATTCATCACCAACGGCATCAGCCTGATCGACCGCGACTTCTGGAACGGCATGCCGATGCTGCCGGTCGTCCTCCTCGGGGTCTTTGTTGGCGATTTTGTCGGCTACTGGCGCCACAGGCTGGAACACACCCGCTTTCTTTGGCCGGGCCACGCCGTCCACCATTCCGACACCGAGATGACCTGGCTGACCCTGCAACGGTTCCACCCGTTCAACAAGATCACCACGTTTGTTATCGACACGGGTGTCCTGCTAGTGCTGGGCCTGCCGATCGAGGCGATCGTCGCCAACAATCTGGTCCGCCATTACTATGGCTATCTGATCCACGCCGACTTGCCCTGGACCTATGGCCCGCTGGGGCGCGTGTTCGTGTCGCCCGCCATGCACCGCTGGCACCATGCAGCAGACCGGGCTGCCTTCGACACCAACTATGCGACGGTGTTTTCGATCTTTGACCAGGCCTTTGGCACGTTCCGTGTGCCGGGCCCCTGCAACGTACCGCTGGGTGTTACCGACCAGATGGCGCCGACACTGGTCGGCCAGCTTGGCTATGCCTTCACCCCGAGCGCCTATCGTCGGCGCGGGGCCAAGCCAGCACCGCCCGCCCCAGCAAGAATTCACGAAATTCCGGGCGAATAGCGGCTTGCGCCCCCCCACTGCAACGGGGGCGGCCCAAACTCAATGCACGCTCACCGGCGTGAAGTCATGTTCCCGCGCCAGGTGAAACGCGAGCTTCCGGTCCGCGACCAGCGCCAGCTGGCGGCCATCCGCGCCATGCACTGACCAGATCACATCCAGCCCGTCCATCTGCGCGCGCACATCGTCCGGCAAATCCTCGACCGCGACTTCGCGGACATAGACGATCCGGTCAGCGCCCTGCGGCAATCCGTTGAAAGGTGTGTTCATGTGTTGCCCCCATCCTTCAGGCTGGCATCTTTCCGACCGATCCTGATCGTCTGCACCACGGTATCCGGCACCTGACGGCGCAGGTCGATATGCAGCAAACCATGCTCCATCGTCGCCCCGGCCACTTCGACCCCGTCGGCCATCACGAAACTGCGCTGGAACGCCCGCGCGGCGATGCCCCGGTGCAGGAACACCCGCTCGCCCAGATCATCGGCCTGACGGCCGCGCACGACCAGCTGCCGCTCTTCCACCGTGATGGCAAGATCGTCCTCACGGAACCCGGCAACCGCCAGGGTGATCCGATAGGCGTTTTCCGCCACGGCTTCGATGTTGAAGGGCGGGTAGCCTTCGGCCCCCGATTTCGCGGTGCGTTCAACCAGCCGTTCCAGCTGTTCGAACCCCAGAAGGTAGGGGTGGGCCCCAAAACTCAGTTTCGTCATCGGACATGTCCTTGGCTTAAGCGACAGTTCGGCATGCGGCCCCACGTCCGGGCACCGCTGGGTTGAATATGGGGCGCGGGTTCGCGCCCCGCAAGGCCCGCTTCCGGTAAGAAAGACACACAACCTGCCGCAGAAACCTTCACCCCACGGCCACGGTTTCCTATATCCTGTCCGGAACGTCGGACCCAAAACCTCAGGAATCGAGTCGGCTGCCATGAACGCCCCCTCCGAACTCAGTTTCGAAGAAATGCTCCGCATCAAGCTTGAGGTGCTGCGGCGTGAGCATCGCGATCTTGACCAGGCCATTCACGCGCTGGAAGAAACCGGTCGCCCAGACCAGTTGACCCTGCGCCGCCTGAAGAAGCAGAAACTGTTTCTGAAGGACCAGATGGTCAAGATCGAGGATCAGCTGATCCCCGACATCATCGCCTGACGCTTGCCCCTGACCGCATCCCAAGGTAAGCGCGCCCCAACAGGTACGGAGGCGCGCATGACCGTTCACGTCGGTATCATCATGGGGTCGCAAAGCGACTGGCCCACCATGAAGGACGCGGCCCTGATTCTGGATGATCTGGGCATTCCGTACGAGACGAAGATCGTCAGCGCGCACCGGACCCCGGATCGCCTGTGGGACTATGGCAAGACCGCCGTAACGCGCGGGCTTAAGGTCATCATCGCGGGGGCCGGGGGTGCGGCCCACTTGCCCGGCATGATGGCATCAAAGACACGCCTGCCCGTCATCGGGGTACCCGTCCAGACCCGCGCCTTGGCCGGGGTTGATTCGCTCTACTCCATCCTGCAGATGCCGAAGGGCTACCCGGTTGCCACCATGGCAATTGGCGGGGCCGCGAATGCCGGCCTGATGGCCGCAGCGATCCTCGCCATCTCCGACCCTGCCCTTGCCCAGCGGCTTGACGCGTGGCGCGACGCCCTTTCCGCCTCTATTCCTGATGAGCCCTCTGATGCTTGAACCCGGCGCGACCATCGGCATCCTTGGTGGCGGCCAGCTTGGCCGGATGCTGTCAGTCGCCGCCAGCCGCCTTGGCTATCGCTGCCATATCTATGAACCCGCCTCGGCTCCGGCGGGCGATGTCGCCTACCGCGTCACCACCGCCCCCTATGAGGATGAAGCCGCGCTCCGCGCGTTTGCCGCCAGTGTCGACGTCATCACCTATGAATTCGAGAATGTCCCCACCTCGGCGCTGGACCTGCTGGAAAGCCTGCGGCCGATCCGCCCCAACCGCCGCGCGCTGGCGATCAGTCAGGACCGGATCACCGAAAAGACTTTTCTGAACGACCTTGGCCTTGCCACGGCCCCTTGGGCCGCCGTCGAATCCGAGTCCGCCCTTGCCGCAGCCGTTGCCAGCCTTGGCCTGCCCGCCATCCTGAAAACCACGCGTCTGGGCTACGACGGCAAAGGTCAGGCCAAGCTGACCAGCCCCGATGACATTCCCACCGCATGGGCCGCGATGAACGGCGCGCCCTGCGTGCTGGAAGGCTTCATTGCTTTCGACCGTGAAGTGTCAGTCATCGCCGCCCGCGGCCTTGATGGCAGCGTGTCGGCCTATGACCCGGGCGAGAACGTGCATGAGGGTGGCATCCTGCGCACCACCACCATCCCGGCGCGCCTGTCGCCCAGCCAACGCTCCGACGCGGTGCTGCTGGCGGCGCGCATCCTGAACGCGCTCGACTATGTTGGTGTGATGGGGGTAGAGCTTTTCGTGACCGCCAAGGGCCTTTTGGTCAACGAAATCGCGCCGCGCGTCCACAACTCGGGCCACTGGACGCAGGCCGGATGTGCGGTGGACCAGTTTGAACAACACATCCGCGCCGTTGCGGGCCTGCCGCTGGGCGATGGTGGCCGCTACGCCGACGTTGTGATGGAAAACCTGATCGGCGACGATGTGCTAAAGGTGCCGGACTTGCTCAAGGCCCGCGACACTCAGGTCCATCTCTACGGCAAGGGCGCCCCCCGCCCCGGGCGCAAGATGGGCCATGTGAACCGGGTGGTTTCCGGACAGAACCGTTAACAGGTCCTGGACGGCCCCTCGCAAGCCATTGTAATCATTGTAATGCCGCCCTGTCCCTGCCCGGGACACTAGGCCCGCTGGAACCGCCCCTCACGCAGAAAATGCAGGGTCTGCCGGATCACGGTCGGGTTGACCATCATCCAGGTGTGGCTGACTGGCAGTGTCAGATGGTCCGCCATCCCCTCCAGCCGGGTGCTCGCTACCGTCACCTTCCCATCATCCGGCCCCGGCAAAAGGTGGGACAGAAGCGGGTTGATCGACCGCGTGCCCGCAATGATTCCGACCGGATAATCCGGCGGCGGCAGCCGGTTGGGCCAGCTTTCCGGCCCGGTCCCCAGCGAAAGCCCTGCCGGGCCGTTGACCAGCTGAAACGCCTTGAGGTCGCCGAACCGGTCCACCAGTTCCGACCCATGGTTTGGCGGGGCCAGCATCACAACCCGCCCCAGCCCCTGCGGATGCCCGCGCGCCAGCCAGTCCCGGACAAGGATCCCCCCCATGGAATGGGTGACCAGATGCGCCGTTCCCTGATGCGGTCCGGCAAAGGCCTTGGCGACCTGATCCACCAAGACCTCGGGCTCAGACCGGGTTGACGGATAGGCAGCATGGCTGACCGCATAGCCCGCCGCCCGCAGCGCCACCCCCATCGCAGCCAGCGACCGGGCCGACCGGGCCAGCCCGTGGACCAGGATCACCCGCTCGGCGGGGGGAGAGCCAGAAGGCCGGTCGGGCGGTGCCAGAAATGGAAAGCGCGGAAATGCCATGTGCGGACCATGATCCCACTGCAACGGATTTGAAAGGCCATGGACTCCTGACCCAGCGTCACGCGATGCGGCAGGTTCCCCGGCAAGGCTGGACAAGCGCCGTCGTCCTGCGCAAGCCTTGTGCCATGATGGCCCGTTTCAAACCCCGACTTGCCGTTCGCGCGCTGATTCTGGATCAGGATCGGCTGCTTCTGGTGAACGCCTATCCCGGCGCGCGGCTGGGTCTGTGGTGCGCGCCCGGCGGCGGGTGTGAGGCCGGCCAGTCGCTGCCCGAAAACCTTGCCCGAGAGGTGCATGAGGAAACCGGCCTGACCATCACGGTCGGAGCCCCGGTTCTGGTGAACGAATTCCACGACCCCGATAGCGGCTTTCATGAGGTGGACCTGTTCTTTCGCTGCACCCTGCTTGCCGGCACTTTGGCCACCGACTGGGTGGACCCCGAAGGCGTGGTGACCGAGCGCCGCTTCTTTTCCCGCGCTGAGCTTGCCAGCGGCACCATCCGCTTCAAGCCCGACAGCCTGCCCGCCGCTGCTTGGGGCGATGCGGGGGCGGTCTATGACCCGCTGGAAGTGATCCTGAAATGAGCCGCGCTTTCGTGAATGAGGGTGCCGGGAATGACCGGCCAGACCTTCCCGACCTGCCGCTGTCCCCCGGGCCGAACTTGGCGCCGCCCGTCGGGCATACTTGACCTTGAGATCGTGACAATTGCCCATGCTGATCCGCACGCTTGACCCCTCCGAAGCCCCACTTCTCGCCGCCTTCTACCGCGATGCGCCCGACTACTGGCTTTTGGCTGAGGGCACCGTCGACCCTGACCGTCAGGCGGCTGAGTTCTTCACCGATGGCCCGCCCGGCTGTGACCCGGGCCAAAGCCACCATCTTGGCCTTTTCCTTGATGGCCGGCTGTCTGGCGTGGCCGAGGTGTCCTACGGCTTTCCCGAACCGCAGGATGCCTATCTTGGCTTGATGCTGATCGGCCCTTGGGCGCAGGGCGCGGGCCACGGCCGCGCCTGTCTTGCCCATGCGGAAACCCTTGCCCGCACCCGTGGCGCGGCCCGACTTTATCTTGCTGTGCTGGAGGCCAATCGGCGCGGCCGGGCCTTCTGGCAGCGTGAGGGGTTTCGTCCGACAGGCCTTAGCCGGAAAGACCCGGACACCGGCCATATCCTTCACCGTCTGGTCAAGGACCTGTAGGGCAGGCTGGCCAAGGCCACGCCGCCCAGCACCAGCCCCGAGGCCAGCCAGAACCGCAGGCCAGGCACCTCGGCCAGCAGGGCGGCCCCGCCCAAAGCGGCAAGGACCGGCACCGAAAGCTGCGCCACCGCAGCCCGCGCCGCCCCAAGGCGCGGCAATACGGCATACCAAAGCGCATAGCCAAGGCCCGAGGTCACGGCACCCGACACCACCGCCAGCCAGACCCCGGTCGCATCCGGGCGCGCAAAGCCCGCGACAAGCCCCAGTGGCAGCACGATGGGCACCGCCAGCAGAAAGTTCCACGCCGTTGCTGCCAATGGATCGGTCGCCCCCCGCCCGGCCAGCGAATAGATGCCCCAGCCCACCCCGGCCAAGGCCATCATCGCAAACGGGCCAAGGGCCAGACCCGCCCCGCCCGGCGCGGCGATCAGCGCCAGGCCGCCAAGGGCAACCCCCGCCCCGACCCAGCGACGCAGGGGAACAGCCTCACGCGACCACAAGGCCCCCGCGAACATGGTGACCTGCACCATGCCGAACAGGACCAGCGCCCCTGTTCCGGCATCAAGACCGCGATAGGCCAGCGAAAAGCCCAGAAGATAGGCCGACAGCCCCAGAACCCCGGCCAACCGGCCTTGCCGCCCCGGCCAGGCCAGCCCCTGCCGGTGCCACAGGACCAACGTGGCCAGCACCACTGCCCCGGCCAGAAGCCGCAGACTGGCAAATTCCACCGCGCCGATGTGGCCCGGCCCGACTGCCCAACGGTTCAGCACCGAATTCCCGGCAAAGGCCAGCATGGTCAGGGCAACAAGAAGGAACAGGCGCATGGCCGTCACCATGGCGGGTGATGCCCTTGGGGCACAAGCCCGGATGCCAAAAGAAAAAGGGCGCCCGATGGGGGCGCCCTTCCTGTCGTTCTGGCCGTCAGGCCGGAATGATTACATCATTCCGTCCATGCCGCCCATTCCGCCCATGCCGCCGCCAGCCGAGGCGCCTTTCGGCTCCGGACGGTCAGCGATCATGGCTTCGGTGGTGATGAGCAGCGACGCGACCGAGGCCGCATCTTCCAGCGCGGTACGGGTCACCTTGGCCGGGTCGATCACGCCGAACTTGAACATGTCGCCATATTCTTCGGTCTGCGCGTTGAACCCGAAGGTCACGTCGTTGGATTCGCGGATCTTGCCTGCGACGACAGCGCCATCGACGCCAGCGTTTTCAGCGATCTGGCGCAGCGGGGCTTCCAGCGCGCGGCGCACGATGGCGATCCCTGCGTTCTGGTCGCTGTTGGCACCAGTCATGCCTTCCAGCACCTTGCCAGCCTGGATCAGGGCAACACCGCCACCGACGACGATACCTTCCTGAACGGCCGCACGGGTTGCGTTCAGGGCGTCGTCAACGCGGTCCTTACGCTCTTTCACTTCGACTTCGGTCATGCCGCCGACCTTGATCACCGCAACACCGCCAGCCAGCTTGGCCACACGTTCCTGCAGTTTCTCACGGTCGTAGTCCGAGGTGGTTTCCTCGATCTGCGCGCGGATCTGGCCGACACGGGCTTCGATCTCGGCCTTGTTGCCATGGCCGTCGATGACGGTGGTGTCATCTTTCTTGATGATGACCTTCTTGGCGCTGCCCAGCATGTCGAGCGTGACATTTTCCAACTTCATGCCGAGGTCATCGGAGATCACCTGACCACCGGTCAGAATGGCGATGTCCTGCAGCATGGCCTTGCGACGGTCGCCGAAGCCCGGAGCCTTGACGGCAGCGATCTTGAGGCCGCCACGCAGCTTGTTCACGACGAGCGTAGCAAGGGCTTCGCCTTCGACGTCTTCAGCGACGATGATCAGCGGGCGCTGCGACTGGATCACGGCTTCCAGCAGCGGAACCATCGGCTGCAGCGACGAAAGTTTCTTTTCGTGCAGCAGGATGTAGGCATCGTCCAGCTCGGCAATCATCTTGTCGGCGTTGGTGACGAAGTAGGGCGACAGGTAGCCACGGTCGAACTGCATGCCTTCGACGACGGTGGTTTCCGTCTCAAGGCCCTTGTTCTCTTCGACGGTGATGACACCCTCGTTGCCGACTTTCTGCATCGCGTCGGCGATCTGGCGACCGATTTCCGCTTCGCCGTTGGCCGAGATGGTGCCGACCTGGGCAACTTCGGCGCTGTCCTTGACAGGGCGCGAGGCGGCCTTGATGGCAGCGACAACCTTGGTGACCGCGAGGTCGATGCCGCGCTTGAGGTCCATCGGGTTCATGCCGGCGGCAACGGCTTTCAGGCCGTCCTTGATGATGGCTTGCGCCAGCACGGTCGCGGTGGTGGTGCCGTCACCGGCCTCATCATTGGTGCGGGAAGCGACTTCCTTCACCATCTGCGCGCCCATGTTTTCGAACTTGTCGGCCAGTTCGATTTCCTTGGCGACCGTCACACCGTCCTTGGTGATGCGGGGCGAGCCGAAGGATTTGTCGATCACCACGTTGCGGCCTTTCGGGCCGAGCGTGACTTTGACAGCGTCAGCCAGAATGTTCACGCCGCGCAGCATGCGGTCGCGGGCGTCGGTGTCGAATTTGACGTCTTTAGCAGCCATTTTGATAGCTCCTTGAATGGGTTGCGTTCGGAAAGCGTAGGGTGGGTGTCAACCCACCTCCCCTCAGGCGATGATGCCGAGGATGTCGCTTTCTTTCATGATCAGCAGCTCTTCGCCGTTCAGCGTCACTTCGGTGCCCGACCATTTGCCGAACAGGATCCGATCGCCAGCCTTGACGGACGGAGCGATCAGTTCGCCCGAATCCTTGCGTGCGCCCTCGCCCACGGCGACGATCTCGCCCTCGGCGGGCTTTTCCTTGGCGGTATCGGGGATGATAAGCCCGCCCTTGGTCTTTTCGTCAGAGGCGATACGCTTGACCAGAACGCGGTCATGCAGCGGTTTGAAAGCCATCTGGGGTACTCCCTTGAGTTTCCAGGTTTGATCTTGATTAGCACTCAGCTAGCCCGAGTGCCAACAGCCGTTCAGGTAGGTGATGGCTCGCCTGCTGTCAACACCCCCGACGGCCCTGCGCTTCCATTTCGCATTGCCTTTTCCGGGATGACTGCCACGATGCCCCCAACCCGTCCCAACCAGCGCGAGCCAGATGCCCAGCCTTCGCCTTTCCCTGATCAGTCTTGCCACCGCCCTTGGCCTGCTGTCCGCCCCCGTGGCCGCCGAATGCGCGGGTCGCAACCTGTTTGCCGACATGCCCGCCGAGCGGCTGGCCGAGATCACCGCTGCCGCCAATGCCGTGCCCTATCCCACGGGCAACTACTGGCGTGCGACGCGGGGCGATGACGTCATCACCCTGATCGGGACCTATCATTTCGATGATCCTCGGCATTTGCCGACGCTTGAAACGATCACACCCGAAATCGCCGCCGCCACGACGGTTCTGGTCGAAGCCGGGCCGGACGAACAGACGCAGCTTCTGGACCTGATTGCCCGTGACCCGTCCAAGGTCATGATCGTGGACGGACCCACCCTGATCGAACAGCTGCCAGCGGACCTTTGGGCGGGATTGTCCAAAGCCTTGGCGCTGCGTGGCGTGCCGGGTTTCATGGCCGCCAAGATCCAGCCCTGGTATGCCGTCGTGATGCTGGCCGTCCCGCCCTGCGCCATGGAGCAGATGGCAGACCCAAAGGGCCTTGACGGCATGGTGATCGACGCGGCCAAGGCCGCAGGCGTGCCGGTTCGCGGGCTGGAGCCCTTCGACACCGTCTTCACCATCTTCGATTCGATGACCCGGGATGAACTTGTCGCAATGCTCCAGTCGACCCTTGCGATTGAGGATCGGGCGGAAGATTACTCGGCAACCCTGGCGGACAGTTATTTCGCCGGGGAAAGCCGGATGATCTGGGAATTCCTGCGCTTTGTGACCTATGACATGCCCAACTACACCCGTGAACAGGTTGACGCGGAATATGCGCGGATGGAGGACCTGCTGATGAACACCCGCAACCGCACATGGATACCGGTCCTGACCGAAGCCGCCGCCAAGGGCCCGGTCTTCGCCGCTTTCGGCGCCTTGCATCTTTCGGGTGAAGCGGGTGTGCTGAACCTGCTGCAGCAGGAAGGCTTCACTTTGGAACCGCTGCCGCTGTGATCCTGCCCGGTCGCCTTGCCCGCCTGACCATATTGGACCTCGGCCTGTTCGACGTGCGCGGGGGTGAGCGGATCATCGGTATCCCGGCCTATCTCTTGGAAACCGACCGGGGTGCTCGCATCCTGATCGACACGGGATTTCCGCCCGCCTATGCCACTGACCCCGGCATTGCCGACCGTGATGGCCTGCCGGTCTTTGGCCGCCTGCTGAACTATGGCCCCCATCAGACCGCCGTCGGGGCGCTTGGCCTGCTTGGCCTTGCGCCGAAGGACATTGACCTTGTGATCCTGTCCCATGGCCATATCGACCATGTCGGATCGCTGCCGCTGTTTGCCCATGCGCCGATCCTGCTGACAGCAATCGAACGCACGGACCCCAAGCCGCGCTATTTCGGCAGCGCGCGCCCGATCGACTGGCCCAAGGCGACCTATCACCTGATCGACACCGACACCGTAGTATGTGACGGGCTGACCCTGATCCCCACGCCCGGCCATACCCTTGGCCACCTGTCGGCGGTCCTTGATCTGCCCGAGACCGGCCGCGTGGTTCTGGCCATCGACGCGATCAACCGCGCCTCGGAACCCGCTGAGCATTTCGCCGATGCGCAGGACCCAAAGGCCGCGCAGGCCTCCGCCAGCCGGTTGCTGGCGCTTGGCGGGCCTGATGCCCTGATGATCTACGGCCACGAACCATCACAATGGCCGATGCTGCGCAAGGCCCCTGCATTTTACGACTGACGCACGCCAAATGCGCCATCCTTGTGGGGAGGGGGATAAGGGTGGGGGCACCCGGCGGGACACCCCCTACCCCCGGCTTTCATCGCCCTAGCGTTGGCCCGACTTTCCGGGAATCATCCCGCGCTTTGGCACCAGCTTTGGCCCCTTCGGCATGGTCTGAGCCTTCAGCGCCAAGGGATCAAACCCCCGCGCTTTCGGCAATGGTTTCAGCCCCGCCATGGCGGGTTTTCCAGTCTTTGTTTTCGGCATGATCTGCCCCTGAGTTCAGATATGGATGTCAGCCGGGATCACACCCGGCCACGAACGGCCCTAGGCCTTCGCTTTCGTCACCATTTTCAGGGCACTCCTTCAGCATGGGGTGTCATTCCGCCGATCCGGCGGCACGGCCTGCCCCCAATCGGGGGGCGTCAGACGGTCTTGTCCATCGCGTCGCACTCCTCTGCCAAGGCGTTATTCATGCCACAAACGCGCCCGCGTGACAATCCGCCCGCCCTCGCCTATACCGCGCGCAAATCCATGCCAAAGGTATTCCCATGACAACGCTCGTCTTCGGCCACAAATCCCCCGACACCGATTCCACCGGCTCGCCCATCATCTGGGCCTGGTATCTGACCGAATCCGGCACCCCGGCGAAGCCCGTGCTGCTGGGCGAACCGAACACCGAAGCCGCCTTCGTGCTGCGCCACTGGGACCTGACGAAGCCCGAGATCATTGCCGATGTCACCGCCGATGATCAGGTGATGATCGTCGACACGAACAACCCGGCCGAACTGCCGCCCTCGATCAACGACGCGCAGGTTCAGGGGATCATCGACCATCACCTGCTGGTGGGCGGGATCAAGACGAAGACCCCCATCGACATCACCATCCGCCCGCTGGCCTGCACCGCCACCATCATGCACGACCTGATGGGCGATGCGCTGGCCAAGGCCCCGCGTGGGGTCAAGGGTGCGATGCTGTCCTGCATCATCTCCGACACGCTGGAATTCCGCAGCCCCACCACCACCCCGCATGACCGCGCTGTGGCTGAAAAGCTGGCTGCTGACCTGCGGGTGTCGATCCCAGACCTCGCCGCCCAGATGTTCGAAGCGAAGTCCGACGTCTCGGCCTTTTCTGACGCGGCGCTGCTGCGGATGGATTCCAAGGAATACAATGTCGCCGGCAAGGAACTTCGCGTCTCGGTGCTGGAGACCACGGCACCCAAGGTCGTGCTGGACCGCAAGGCCAGCCTGATGGCCTCGATGGTGGACGTGGCCAAGGAAGACGGTGCCGATCAGGTGCTGCTGTTCGTTGTCGACATCATCCGCGAAGAAGCAACGCTTCTGGTTCCGAACGATCTGGTCAAGCAGATGGCCGAGGCGTCCTTTGGCGTCACGGTCACGGGTGACACCGTGGTTCTGCCCGGCGTGATGAGCCGCAAGAAACAGATCATCCCGGCGCTGAAGCTTTAACTTCACGACGGTGCGCAGATGTCCGTCTCTGCCTGCGCAGAGACGGGGGATAGACCACAGACAGCCGGGTTGACGGCGAAAGGGCCAATCGAATGACCGAAATCGTCCGCTCCCTTGCTGATCTGGCAGGCCGCTATGACGCCGTGTTCTGTGACCTCTGGGGCTGTCTGCACAATGGCCAGACGGCCTTTCCCGCTGCCGTTGCCGCTTTGCAGGCGTTTCGGGCGGCCGGGGGCAAGGTTGTGCTTCTGACCAACGCGCCGCGGCCACAGGCCAGTGTCATCCGGCAGTTGGACGGTCTCTCTGTCCCGCGCGATGCCTGGGATATCGTCGTCACCTCGGGCGATGCGGCACAGATGGGCATGCTGATCGGTGCGGTCGGGCGCCGCGTCCACCACATCGGCGCCCCGAAGGATGAGGCGTTCTTCACCGATTTCGCCGACGATATTGCCGCTTTCGCCAAGTCGCAGCCCCCGATTGAACGCGTTGCCCTGAAAGACGCCGAAGGCATCGTCTGCACCGGCCTGAGCGACGATGTGACGGAAACGCCCGAGGATTATCGCGCCACGCTTCTTCTGGGAAAGACGCTTGGCCTGCCTATGCTGTGCGCCAATCCGGACATCGTGGTCGATCTGGGCGACATGCGGCTGTACTGCGCTGGGGCCTTGGCACAGGCCTATGAGCAGATGGGCGGCACCGCGCTGTACTTCGGCAAGCCGCATCCGCCGATCTATGACCTTGCACGCCGCCGTCTGGGCGAGGTGCTGGGCATGGCTGATCCGCAAATCCTGTGCATTGGCGACGGCATCGCCACAGACGTGCAGGGCGGAATTTCCGAAGGCCTCGACACGCTGTTCATCACCGGGGGTCTTGCGGCGGAAGAATTCGGCCCGGATGTCGAGAACCCTGACCCGGCGCGTCTGACCGACTGGCTTTCCGGGCAGCAGATGTCGCCCCGCTTTGCGATGGGGCGGCTGCGCTAAGGTTGGCGCGGTAACTTTCGTGCACCGTCATACTTCTCTTTGAACTTTTATTGCGCGAACGATTGCGCTGCGCTGCGGCATCTGCTAGCGTTCCGAAACCCAATTGAGGGATTCGGTAACCATGCTGGACAACATGCCCCGCGGCACGATCTGCATTGAAGACATTGAAATCGGCATGTCCCGGCATCTTGTGAAAACCGTTACCGACAGGGATATCGAACTTTTCGCCGAAGTCTCGACCGACCGGAACCCCGTCCACCTGGATGAGGATTACGCCCAGGACACCATCTTTGCCGGCCGTATCGCCCATGGCATGCTGACTGCGGGCCTGATTTCGGCTGTCATCGGGGAACAGCTTCCCGGGCATGGCACCGTCTACCTTGGCCAATCCTTGCGCTTCATGGCGCCCGTCCGTCCCGGTGATACCGTCCGCGCCGAAGTGACAGTAACAGCGATAGACCACAGCAAACGCCGGGTTACCCTTGAAACCAACTGCGCAGTCGGTAAAACCGTGGTTCTGAAGGGTGAAGCGCTGGTTCTGGCGCCCAGCCGCAAGTTCGACTGACGGATTCGACTGACGGGGCCGGCGCCCCAAAAGGGCGGGATGCAGCAGCATTATCAATGGCATGGGCTTGACCCGTCAAGTCGCGGTGCATCCGTTGCCATGGGCAACTTCGATGGAATCCACCGGGGCCATCAGGCTGTCATCGACCTTGCCCGTGGTCCTGCCCCGCTGGGAATCGTCACATTCGAGCCGCACCCACGGCAATACTTCGCTCCTGACGCCCCGCCCTTCCGCCTGATGAACGCCGAAGCGCGGGCCAACCGGCTTGCCCGGCTTGGGGTCGATCATCTGTTCCAGCTGCCCTTCGACGCCGCCCTTGCCGCCCTGACGCCCGAGGAGTTTGTGCAGCAGGTTCTGGCCGACGGCCTTGGCGTGTCGCATGTCGTGGTCGGCGCGGATTTCTGCTTTGGCAAGGGTCGTCGCGGCACCGCGGCTGACCTTATAAGCCTTTGCGATGCAAGGGATATCCGCACCACCATCTCGCCTCTTATCACCCATGATCTGGCCGAGATTTCTTCGACCAACATCCGCCGCGCCCTTGCCGAAGGCCGCCCCCGCGACGCCGCTGCCATGCTGGGCCACTGGCACCGGATTGAGGGTGAGGTGATCCACGGCGAAAAGCGCGGGCGCGAGTTGGGCTATCCTACCGCCAATATGTCGATGGACGGGCTGCACCTGCCGCGCTTTGGCGTCTATGCCGTGCTGGTCGACATCCTGACCGGCCCGCAGAAGGGCACCCACCACGGCGCGGCCAGTCTTGGCGTGCGGCCGATGTTCGGAGAAAATCGGCCGAACCTTGAAACCTTCCTCTTCGACTTCAAGGGCGATCTTTACGGCCAGCACCTTTCCGTAGCACTTGTCGAATTCCTGCGGCCCGAGCTGAAGTTTGACGGCCTTCCCGCCCTGATTACCCAGATGGATGCCGACTGCACCACCGCCCGCGACATCCTTTCCCGCCTGTAGCCCCTTCCCTTTTCCGTCGCGCCACAGCACCTTGGCGCAATGGAAAAGCTCCGCCCCCGGTTCTGGGAAACCGTCCCCCTCGACAAGATGACCCGCCCGGAATGGGAGGCGCTGTGTGACGGCTGCGGCAAGTGCTGCCTGAACAAGCTGGAGTATGAGGATACGGGTGAGGTCGCCTATACCCGCATCGCCTGCCGCCTCTTGGATGGCGACACCTGCCAATGCATGGACTACCCCAACCGCAAGATGCATGTGCCGGAATGTGTAGTCCTGACGCCCAAGACCCTGCCGAAAATTGCTTATTGGATGCCGTCGACCTGCGCCTACAAGCTGCTGTTTCAAAAGAGGAAGCTGCCTGAGTGGCACCCTTTGCTGACGGGCGATCCCGACAGCACCGCCAAGGCAGGGGAATCGGTGCGGGGGATCACGATCCCTGAAACCTCGGTCGATGAAGATGACTGGGAAAACTATCTGATCGAGGACACACCCTGATGCGCTTTGCCTCTGACAACACCTCGGGTGCGGCACCTGAGGTCATGGCGGCCCTTGTGCGCGCGAATGACGGGTATGACCGGTCCTATGGGGCCGATGCGATCATGGAGCGTGTGACAGTCCTTGTCCGCGAGACTTTCGAGGCGCCCGAGGCGGTGGTGCATCTGGTCGCCACGGGCACGGCCGCCAACGCCCTTGCGATTGCCACCCATTGCCCACCCTGGGGCGCTGTGTTCTGCCACAGCCATGCCCATGTCGCCGAAGACGAATGCAACGCGCCCGAGTTCTATTCCGGGGCCAAGCTCGTGCTCGTCCCCGGCGACCACGGCAAGATGACGCCGGAAACGCTCGGCGCGGCGCTGGCCCGTACGGGGGAAAGTGGCGTGCATGGCGTACAGCGCGGGATGCTGACGCTGACCAACGTCACCGAGGCGGGGACAGTCCATACCCCCGCCGAAATCGCCGCTTTGACTGCGCTGGCCAAAGCGCACAAGCTGCCCTGCCACCTTGATGGCGCGCGCTTTGCCAATGCGCTGGTTGCCACCGGGGCGACACCGGCCGAGATGACCTGGAAAGCAGGGGTCGATGTGCTGTCGCTGGGTGGCACCAAGAACGGCTGCCTTGGGGTAGAGGCCGTGGTCCTGTTCGACCCCGCCAAGGCGTGGGAGCTGGAACTGCGGCGCAAGCGCGGCGGGCATCTTTTCTCCAAGAACCGGTTCCTCTCCGCCCAGATGGAGGCTTATCTGTCCGACAATCTCTGGCTGCGGCTGGCGGCGCAGGCCAATGCCATGGGCCAGCGGCTGGCCAAGGGGCTGGCGGCAAAGCCGGGGGTCGCGCAGGCGCATCCGGTGCAGGCCAACATGCAGTTTCCCAACTGGCCGGAAGGCAGCCATGCCCGGCTGGAGGCCGCGGGTGCTGCCTACTACCGCTTCCCCGCCGCCCCGGGGCGTGAGGCGGCGCGGCTTGTCACCAGTTGGTCCACGACCGAGGCGGATGTTGACGCCTTCCTCGCCGCCTTCTGACGTGGCAATGCTGCGCGTGCAGCGGAATTTTCCGGGCCGGGCCGAAGCATCGGTTTTCATCGCCAAGCCCCGGTGATAAGCGAAGGCAGCGTCACGAATCCGTCACCCGGAGTGCCCATGCCCGCTGTCACCGAACCGAAGCTGATCGCCGGAAACGCCAACCTTTCCCTGGCCAAGGCGATCGCCCGCAGAATGTCGATGCACCGGGGGATGAGCGTCAGTCTGGTCGAAGCCCGGGTCGAACGGTTCAACGATCAGGAAATCTTCGTCGAAGTGTTCGAGAATGTCCGCGGTGAGGACATGTACATCATCCAGTCCACCTCGAACCCCGCGAACGACAACCTGATGGAGCTTTTGATCATGACCGACGCCCTGCGTCGGTCTTCTGCTTCCAGGATCACCGCCGTCATCCCGTATTTCGGCTATGCCCGCCAGGACCGCCGCGCCAAGGCCCGCACGCCGATCACCGCCAAGCTGGTCGCCAACATGATCGCCGAAGCCGGGGTGGACCGGGTGCTGACACTTGACCTGCATGCCGCGCAGATTCAGGGTTTCTTCGACATTCCGGTGGACAACCTGTACGCCAGCCCGGTCTTTGCGCTGGACATCGAACACCAGTTCCGAGGCCAGATGAACGACCTTATGGTCGTCTCGCCCGACGTGGGCGGCGTGGCGCGCGCGCGGGAATTGGCCAAAAGGATCAACGCCCCGCTGGCCATCGTCGACAAGCGCCGCGAAAAGGCCGGCGAGATTGCCGGGATGACCGTGATCGGCGACGTGCGCGGCCACAAGTGCATCATCGTGGATGACATCTGCGACACGGCTGGAACGCTCTGCAAAGCGGCTGAGACGCTGATGGAGGCGGGTGCGACCGAGGTGCACAGCTACATCACCCATGGCGTCCTGTCCGGCCCGGCGGTTGAGCGGGTGCAGAATTCGGTCATGAAATCGCTGGTCATCACCGACAGCATCGAGGCGACCGAAAAGGTCAAGGCCGCGGGCAATATCCGCATTGTCCCCACCGCGCCGATGTTTGCGCAGGCGATCCTGAATATCTGGGGCGGGATGTCGGTGTCCTCGTTGTTCGAGACGGACACCCTCGTCCCGATCTATGAGGGGCTGTATCAGCGCAGCTGAATGGCTGGCTTCCCGCAATCGCGCAGTTTAGGCCTATTTTCAGCCACAATGGCGCTGCATCCAATGCGTTGTTCACTATCGTGACCGTTAGCGCGGGGGATGGCGTTTTGATGCGAGCTGGCAGCAAAAGGGTTCTACGGCAACACAGTCTGCTTGCAGGCCTGGTGGTTGCCTACGGTTTGATCGCCACGTGGCTTGCCCAACGCTACGCGCTGTCGATCGAGCACGAGAAGGTAACCGTGCTTGTGATGCACTTTCTGACCAAGGTGCCACAGATCATCTTCTTCGTGCTGTTGTGGCGCCTTCTTCACCACACCTATGTCGTGCGCTCGGAAGATCGCATGGCTGCCTTGAAGAATGACGTTCGCAGTTTCCTTTCGGACCGTGACCGCCTGTTTGGGGGGGCGATCGCAACCCTGTTGATGGCCTTGGTTCTGATCTTCTTCGCGCAGATCAAATCACTCATCCCAACGCTCATGCCGTTTTCCTGGGATGAGTACTTCATGGAACTCGATCGTCTGCTTCATTTCAACACAGATCCCTACAGCCTCCTCCATACGGTGCTGGGCGGCCACTATTCCCTGTCGTTCTTTACCGGCATGTACAATGTCTGGCTTCTGGTGGTCTATTTTGCGCTGTTCGCCAGCTGTTTCCTGCGGCCTGACTCTGCCATTCGCATGCAGTTTCTGATCTCGTTCCTGCTGGTCTGGGCCCTTGGCGGCAACCTGCTGGCAATCGTCTTCTCTTCAGCCGGCCCCCCCTACTATGCCTTGCTTGGCTTGGGGGACACCTTTGAACCGTTGATGGACCTGTTGCGTGCGCATGCCGCAACCGGCGCGTTGAGTGTTGTCGACACTCAGATTTTGCTGTGGGATTTCTACACGGCGCCAAACAGCATCAACGCGATCTCGGCCTTCCCAAGTATGCATGTCGCATCATCGACGCTTATCGCGATCTTCGCGTTTCGGCTGTCTCGCTTCGCAGGCTATGTCATGACGGCCTTTGCCGTGGTGATCATGATCGGCTCGGTCTTGCTGGGCTGGCACTATGCCGTTGATGGCTATGTCGGAGCATTTCTTGCAGTCTTGGTCTGGAAAGCTGTCGGCCTGCTGATCCGTCCAACAATGCGTCGCATGGACTCCTCCAGCCACGTTCCGGCGCGGCTTTAGATCACATCCCACGCCTCATCATCCTGGGTCGCTCCGATGGCCATCCAATCCGCGCGGATGCGGGCGATGCGGCTGTCGGACCATGTGCGACAAACGATCTCGAACCCTTCGGCGGTGATGTTCTCGGCCGAAAGATCGATCCGCGAGTTTGCCTTGTTGTCGATGTCCCACATCGACACGCTTACCATCACGGCGGGGGGCGCCAGAAAAGGTTCGCTGAACGTCTCGGTCCGGCGGACTTCACGCGGTCCCGATCCTGTCCACATCGCGCCATCATGGGCGAAGTCTGAAAACAGGATACGGGTCCCCTGCTGCACGCCAAGTGTGCCCGAAAATCTTTTCATGTCTGAACCCTCCCGTCTTGGTGCCAGTTTGCATGAACTTGGCCACGACCCGGAAGAGAAAAAGCAAAGGGCCCCGGCAGTTGCGGGGCCCTTGTTCGTTGCGCGGTGGCAGCAGCTGTCAAAGACCGGTCGCTACCCGCATCGCAGTCAGATCGGCAATTGCCTTGTCAGCGGCATCCTTGTCCGCGTTCAGGCCAGCGGCTTGCGTCGCGTCGGCCACCAGCGTGTCCAGCTTGGCGGACGTCAATTCCTCCAGCGGGATGGCCTGTTCTGCCAGCACGGACACGCCAGCCTCGCCGATCTCGGCAAAGCCACCGGTCACGACATAGGACTTCGTCCCCTCGGCCCCGACCACGCGCAGGACGCCGGGCCGAAGCGAGGTGATGGTGGGCATATGCCCGGCCATCGCCGTCATGTCCCCCGCAAGCGCGGGGATCTGCACCTCGGTCGCCACGAAGGACGCAAGCCTGCGTTCCGGGCTGACCAGGTCGAATTGCACGGACGCTGCCATGGTTCCCCCTTAGGCCGCAGCCGCGGCAAGTTTCGCGGCCTTGGCTTTCACTTCCTCGATGTCGCCGACCATGTAGAAGGCGGCTTCGGGCAGGTGGTCATATTCACCCGCAACCACAGCCTTGAACGACTGGATCGTTTTTTCCAGCGGCACCTGCACGCCGGGCGAACCCGTGAACACCTGCGCCACGTCGAAGGGCTGCGAGAGGAAGCGCTGGATTTTCCGGGCGCGGGCCACGGTCAGCTTGTCCTCTTCGCTCAGTTCGTCCATCCCAAGGATGGCGATGATGTCCTGCAGCGACTTGTAGCGCTGCAGCATCCCCTGCACCGAACGAGCCACATCGTAGTGCTCCTGCCCCACGACCAGCGGGTCGAGAATACGGCTGGTGGAGTCCAGCGGGTCAACGGCCGGGTAGATCCCAAGTTCCGAGATGGCGCGCGACAGAACGGTCGTGGCGTCAAGGTGGGCGAAGGACGTGGCAGGCGCGGGGTCGGTAAGGTCATCGGCCGGAACGTAGATGGCCTGGACCGAGGTGATCGAACCGGCTTTGGTCGAGGTGATGCGTTCCTGCAGCGCACCCATGTCGGTCGCCAGCGTCGGCTGGTAGCCCACGGCCGAAGGAATACGGCCAAGCAGAGCCGACACTTCCGAACCGGCTTGGGTGAAGCGGAAGATGTTGTCGACGAAGAACAGCACGTCCGTCCCCGACTGGTCGCGGAACTGTTCCGCAATCGTCAGACCCGACAGCGCCACGCGCAGACGCGCGCCCGGCGGTTCGTTCATCTGGCCATACACCAGCGCCACTTTCGACTTGGTCAGGTCGTCGATGTTGATAACGCCGGATTCGATGAATTCGTGATAAAGGTCGTTCCCCTCACGCGTCCGTTCACCGACGCCCGCGAACACCGAATAGCCGGAGTGCACTTTGGCGATGTTGTTGATCAGTTCCTGAATGAGAACCGTCTTGCCCACGCCCGCACCGCCGAAGAGGCCGATCTTGCCGCCCTTGGAATAGGGGGCCAAGAGGTCGATGACCTTGATCCCGGTTTCCAGGATCAGCGCGTCAGTCGCCTGTTCGGAAAACGCCGGGGCGGGCTGGTGGATCGCACGCTTTTCGGTGTGGGCAATCGGGCCCTTTTCGTCGATCGGGTCGCCGATGACGTTCAGAATGCGGCCCAGGGTGCCGTCACCAACCGGAACCGAGATCGGCGCGCCAAGGTCGCTGACCGGCGCACCGCGGACCAGACCCTCGGTCGCGTCCATGGCGATGCAGCGGACGGTGCTTTCGCCCAGGTGCTGCGCCACTTCTAGAACCAGGCGCTTGCCGTTGTTCGTGGTTTCCAGGGCGTTCAGAATCGCGGGAAGCTCGCCATCGAACTGCACGTCGACGACGGCGCCGATGATCTGGGTCACCTTGCCGGCAGCAGCGGCGGCTTTCGGTGCTTTTGCCATTGTCTCTTACTCCGGTTTCGTCAGAGCGCCTCGGCGCCCGAAATGATTTCGATGAGTTCTTTGGTGATCGCGGCCTGACGGCTCCGGTTGTACACGATCGTAAGCTTGTTGATCATGTCGCCGGCGTTGCGGGTCGCGTTGTCCATGGCGGACATCCGGGCGCCCTGTTCGCTGGCGCCGTTCTCCAGAAGAGCGGTGAATATCTGCGTGGCCACGCCGCGCGGCAGAAGATCGGCCAGGATTGCCTCTTCCGAGGGTTCGTAGTCGTATTGCGCAGAGGTGCTGACGGCTTCAAACTTGGCCGGGATGACCTGCTGCATGGTCGGGATCTGGCTGATGACCGACTGGAAGCGGTTGTAGAAGATCGTCACAACATCGACTTCGCCAGCCTCAAACGCAGCTGTCACCTGCCGTGCCACGCCTTGCGCATTGGCATAGCCAACCCGCTTCACGTCGCTCATGTCGACATGGCCGACAAAGGTCTGCGCCCAGTCACGCTTCAACTGTTCGCGGCCTTTCTTGCCGACAGTCAGGATCTTGACCGTCTTGCCAGCCGCCACCAGTTCGTTGGCCCGCAGACGGGCCAGCTTGACGATGGACGAGTTGAAGCCACCGCAAAGCCCGCGTTCCGACGTCATGACGACCAGAAGATGCACCTGATCCCGGCCGTTCCCGGCCAGAAGCTTGGGCGCACCGTCACCCGTGCCCACGCCCGCAGCCAGCGCGGACATGACGGCGGTCATCCGCTCGGCATAGGGCCGGGCGGCCTCGGCGGCCTCTTGCGCGCGGCGCAGCTTGGCCGCGGCGACCATCTGCATCGCCTTCGTGATCTTCCGCGTATTCTTGACGCTTCCGATCCGGTTCTTAAGGTCCTTTAGGCTTGGCATCTGCCTACTCCTTCAGGGCGCTTCACGCGAAGTCTTTGGCGAAAGCGTCAAGTTCCGCGCGGACTGCTTTTTCCAAATCACCCGCAACCTTGCGGTCGTTCTTGGTGATGTCTTCCAAAAGCGCCTTGCCGGTGGTGCGCAGGTGCTTGAGCAAGCCCTCCTCGAACCGGCCCACGTCCTTGACGGCGATCTTGTCCAGATAGCCGCTGGTGCCCGCATAGATCACGCAGACGATTTCCGCGTTGGTCAGCGGCGCGTACTGCTTTTGCTTCATCAGTTCGGTCAGGCGCGAGCCACGGTTCAGAAGCGCCTGGGTCGAGGCGTCAAGGTCCGACCCGAACTGCGCGAAAGCCGCCATTTCGCGGTACTGCGCAAGTTCCAGCTTCACCTTGCCGGCGACCGACTTCATCGCATTGGTCTGGGCGGATGAACCGACGCGCGACACCGACAGACCGGTGTTCACGGCAGGACGGACGCCCTGATAGAACAGTTCCGTCTCAAGGAAGATCTGCCCGTCGGTGATCGAGATCACGTTCGTCGGGATATAGGCCGACACGTCACCCGCCTGAGTTTCGATGATCGGCAGCGCGGTCAGCGAACCCGAGCCGAAATCGCCGTTCAGCTTGGCCGAACGCTCCAGCAGGCGGGAGTGGAGGTAGAACACGTCGCCCGGATAGGCTTCACGCCCCGGCGGACGGCGCAGGAGAAGTGACATCTGGCGGTAGGCCACAGCCTGCTTGGACAGGTCATCATAGATGATCAGCGCATGGCGGCCGTTGTCGCGGAAGAATTCCGCCATCGCGGTTGCCGAATAGGGCGCCAAGAACTGCATCGGCGCCGGGTCCGAAGCGGTGGCGGCCACGACGATGGTGTAGGCAATCGCGCCGGTCTCTTCCAGCTTCTTCACGAGCTGGGCAACGGTGGACCGCTTCTGCCCGATGGCGACATAGATGCAGTACAGCTTCTTCGATTCGTCGGTGCCAGCGGCGTCATTGTACGCCTTCTGGTTCAGGATCGTGTCCAGAGCCACAGCGGTCTTGCCGGTCTGACGGTCGCCGATGATCAGTTCGCGCTGGCCACGGCCAACCGGGATCATCGCGTCGATGGCTTTCAGGCCGGTCGCCATCGGCTCATGCACCGATTTCCGCGGAATGATGCCCGGGGCCTTCACGTCGGCCACGCGGCGTTCGGATGCCTTGATCGGACCCTTGCCGTCGATCGGGTTGCCCAGACCGTCGACAACGCGGCCCAGAAGCTCGTTCCCAGCAGGCACGTCCACGATGGACTTGGTGCGCTTGACGGTGTCGCCTTCCTTGATGTCCTGGTCGGACCCGAAGATAACGATACCGACGTTGTCGACTTCCAGGTTCAGCGCCATCCCGCGGATGCCACCGGGGAATTCGACCATTTCGCCGGCCTGCACGTTGTCCAGGCCATGCACACGGGCAATCCCGTCACCGACCGACAGCACGCGGCCAACTTCGGCCACTTCGGCGTCCTTGCCGAAATTCTTGATCTGCTCTTTGAGGATCGCAGAGATCTCGGCAGCTTGAATTCCCATCACCCAACCTCTTTCATTGCATTCTGGAGCGCCGCGAGCTTCGCCTTGACCGACGTGTCGATCATGGTCGAGCCGAGCTTGACGACAAGACCGCCGATGAGGCTTTCATCGACAGTGGTTTTCAGTATCACGGTCTTGCCGACGCGGGCCTTCAGCGTCTCGGCAAGTTTCTTGGATTGTGCGGCTGTCAGCGCGCGTGCGGCGGTAACCTCGGCGGTCACTTCGCCTTTTTCGGTGGCAATCATCGCAGCAAGGCTGGTCAACAGCTGCGGCAGCACGAACAGACGGCGCTTTTCCGACATGAGGGCCAGCGTGTTGGCCAAAAGCGCGCTGATCCCCAGCTTCGTGCCCAACGCCTTGATCACGTTGCCCTGATCTTCACGGCTGACCACCGGCGAAGCAATCGCGGCGCGCAGGTCCGGGCTGACGGCAAGAGCGTCGGACAGGGCAGCGATATCGGCCTCAAGCGCCTTCAGGGCGCCGCCTTCCTTCGCCAGTTCGAACAATGCCGTCGCATAGCGTGTGGCAATGCCCAGAGAGATCGAAGCCGTTTCTGACACGTCAACCCTTCCGCTGTCTCTTGGCCCAGGGTCCGGTTGGACCGGGCCGCCTTGTCACACACGCCTCGAACGCATTCGGGGCGCAGATGCCTGTCTTCGCGGCGTCCTTAGCAGAGGCTTTAACACCCCGCAACCGGGTTGGACGCTCTTTCGTAAGGTGGAGTGGGGCAGAAGGTCGCTGCAGTGCGGAATGCTGTCAAAACCCCTGCGCCGGATGGCCGTCGACGGGTTGCGGCCGGGCATGCGCGCGGACCGCCCACGACCTGCAAGGCCCGATCACAGGCCTTCAACAGACCGTCAGACGGCGATCAGGCGGATTGACCTTGCCTGTCGGTCGGCAGACCAGACAGCGGTCGGAAAATTTCCGGCACGGAATGGAGAAGACGATGACCCAACTTACCCGCCGCAGAGCCCTATCTCTTGGCTTGGTTGGCGCAGGCGCAATGCTTCTGCCCGCCACCGCCCGGTCCCAGACCTCGGACGACGTCATCGGCACGGTGCGCAACAACGTCTCCAGTTTCCAGATGCAGAACTGGCGCGACCATTTCGAAAGCCTGGGCAAAGGCGCAATCGTGGCCGACACCGTGTCACGCGCGCTGCACTACTGGAGCGGCGATGAAACCACCTACCGCATCTTCCCGACTTCGGTCCCGATCTCGGACGAGTTGACCAAGCGCGGTTACACTGAAATCGTGCGCAAGAAGGAAGGCCCGTCCTGGACGCCGACAGCATCGCAGATGGAACGCTACCCGGATTGGAAGCCCATCGGCCCCGGCCCGGAGAACCCGCTTGGCACCCATGCGATGTATCTGTCCTGGCCCGCCTACATCATCCACGGCACCCATGACACGCGCAAGATCGGACGGCGGTCGTCGGATGGCTGCATCGGGCTTTACAACGAAAACATCTCCGAGCTTTTCGCGCTTTGCCCGGTTGGCACGCAAGTCCGGGTGATCTGAAACCCAGTCAGCCCCGCGTCGGCGCCGGAACCGATGCGGGCTGTCCGATCCCCTCAAGCACTTTCAGCGGGCGCTTCACTGCCGCCCCCAGACCGCCGCGCGTCGGGGCGTAGACCTGCTTTGACGCCTCGACCATCAGCACGCCGCCCACCAGCCAAGGCATCTTGCGACCGATCGCCTCCCAGAAGTCGGCGGTGCGCAACCAGAACCGGGTGGATGCAGGGGGCGCAAACAGGACCGATTGGCTCCGTTCGGGGGTAAAGCCGTGGCGTTTCAGCTGGGCTTCCAGCTGCGCCACCGAATAGGGGCGACCGAACCCGAACGGCGTGGCATCGCTGCGCGCCCAAAGGCCCGACCGGTTCGGCACGATCACCAGCGCCCGCCCGCCAGGACCCAGCACCCGCCCCGCTTCCTCCAGCACCGCCGAGGGGTTTTCCGAGGTTTCCAACCCGTGCATCAGGACCAGCCGGTCGGCAAGCCCGGTCGCGACCGGCCATGCCGTATCCTCGCACAGGACACTGACGTTCTCCATTCCGGCGGGCCATGGCATCACGCCTTGTGGTCCCGGCATCAGGCCGATCACCCGCCGCGAGTCTGCAAGGTAGGGCCGCAACAACGGGACCGCGAAGCCAAAGCCCACCACAGTCTGACCGGGACCGGGCGGCCAGTGCTTGACCACCTGGTCCCGGATCGCCCGCTGCGCCACCCGGCCCAGAGCCGTGCGGTAGTAGAAGTTTCTCAGGTCCAGCACATCAAGGTGCATTGCGATCCTTCATCTGGCGGTCAATCCTGCGGGCATCATAGCCGGGAAAAGATTGAAGACCATGTCCCTTGAACTTGTGACCATCCCCTGCCGCACGGACAACTATGCCTACCTTGTCCACGATGCGGCCTCGGGCCAGACCGCGGTGATCGACGTCCCCGACGCCGCCCCCATCCTTGCAGCACTGAAATCCCGTGGCTGGCAGCTGTCAGATATCCTGATCACCCACCACCATGATGACCACATCTCTGGCGTCGAAACGCTGCGTGCCGCGACCGGGGCCATGGTCCTTGGCGCCGTCGCCGACGCCCATCGCCTGCCACCGCTTGACTATGCGCTGACCGAAGCCGCCAGCTTTGCCATCGGAACGGAAAAGGTCCGCGTGATCGACGTTCCCGGCCACACCATCGGCCACATCGCGTTCCACTTCCCCGACAGCGGCTATGCCTTCACCGCCGACAGCCTGATGTCCGGCGGCTGTGGCCGCCTGTTCGAAGGCACCCCCGCGCAGATGTACGCCAGCCTGCAGAAACTCGCAGCCCTGCCGCCAGAAACCCTCATCTGCTCGGGCCATGAATACACCGCCTCCAATCTCCGCTTCGCGGCGACCCTTGAACCCGGCAATGCGCAGCTTATGTCACGGGTTGAGGCCGTAGCCGCCCAGCGCGCCAAGGGCCTGCCCACCGTTCCCGTCCGGCTGCAGACCGAACTGGACACCAACCCCTTCCTGCGGGCCCATCTGCCCGCAGTGCAAGCGTCAGTCGGCCTGCCGGATGCCGACCCTGCCATTGTTTTCGCCGAAATCCGGGCCAGAAAAGACAGGTTTTAGGTCTACCGTATCACAAATGCCGTGATGACCACCGGGAAAGACCTGAACACAACAAATACCGCTTGAAGTGCGGCCAGGAAAACCGAACTTTAAGACTATGAGGCCACGGTCGGACCGGGTTCAAACCCCGCCGACCCGCAGGACAGGAGCACTGACGTGCCGTCTTTTTCGACAACGCTGGAACAAGCGATCCACGCCGCCTTGGCCCTTGCCAATTCGCGCCGTCACGAACTCGCGACGTTGGAGCATCTGCTCCTCTCGCTGATCGACGAACCTGATGCCGCGCGGGTCATGAAGGCCTGCTCGGTTGATCTTGATGAACTGCGCAAGACGCTGACCGATTTCATCGACGATGACCTGTCGACACTGGTAACGGATGTCGAAGGGTCTGAGGCTGTGCCAACCGCCGCCTTCCAGCGCGTCATCCAGCGCGCGGCGATCCACGTACAATCCAGTGGCCGCACTGAAGTGACCGGCGCGAACGTGCTGGTCGCGATCTTTGCCGAACGCGAATCCAACGCGGCCTATTTCCTGCAGGAACAGGACATGACCCGCTATGACGCGGTCAACTTCATCGCGCATGGCGTGGCGAAAGACCCGTCCTACGGCGAAGCCCGCCCGGTGCAGGGCGCCGATGAGCCGCATGAGACGCCAAAGGCCGAAGCGGGCGAGGCGAAGGAATCCGCCCTTTCCAAATACTGCGTCGACCTGAACGTGAAGGCCCGTAAAGGCGACGTTGACCCCCTCATCGGCCGCGAGTCTGAGGTGGAGCGGTGCATTCAGGTGCTCTGCCGCCGCCGCAAGAACAACCCGCTGCTGGTGGGTGACCCGGGCGTGGGCAAGACCGCCATCGCCGAAGGCTTGGCCCGCAAGATCGTGAATGGTGAGACGCCCGAAGTTCTGTCGAAGGCCACGATCTTCAGCCTCGACATGGGCGCGCTTCTGGCTGGCACCCGCTATCGCGGTGACTTCGAAGAACGCCTGAAAGCCGTGGTCAAAGAGATGGAGGATCACCCCGACGCGATCCTGTTCATCGACGAGATTCACACCGTGATCGGCGCTGGTGCGACCAGCGGCGGCGCGATGGATGCCTCGAACCTGCTGAAGCCCGCACTGCAGGGCGGCAAGCTGCGCTGCATGGGGTCGACCACCTACAAGGAATTCCGTCAGCACTTCGAAAAGGACCGGGCCCTTTCCCGGCGCTTCCAGAAGATCGACGTGAACGAACCTTCGGTGCCGGATGCGATCAAGATCCTGATGGGTCTGAAACCGCATTTCGAAGAACATCACGACCTGAAATACACCAACGACGCGATCAAATCGGCGGTGGAACTGGCCGCGCGCTATATCCATGACCGCAAATTGCCGGACAGCGCTATCGACGTCATTGACGAAGCCGGGGCCGCCCAGCACCTGCTGTCGGACAGCAAGCGCCGCAAGTCGCTGGGGGTGAAAGAGATTGAGGCTGTCGTGGCCAAGATCGCCCGCATCCCGCCGAAGACTGTGTCGAAGGACGATGCCGAAACCCTGCGCGACCTTGAGAAAACCCTCAAGCGCGTGGTGTTCGGTCAGGACAAGGCAGTGGAAGCGCTGTGCTCGGCCATCAAGCTGGCACGTGCGGGCCTGCGCGAACCGGAAAAGCCCATCGGCAACTACCTGTTCGCAGGGCCGACGGGTGTGGGCAAGACCGAGGTTGCCAAGCAGTTGGCGTCCAGCCTTGGGGTGGAACTGATCCGCTTCGACATGTCGGAATACATGGAGAAACATGCAGTCTCCCGCCTGATCGGCGCGCCGCCTGGCTATGTCGGCTTTGATCAGGGCGGCATGCTGACTGACGGTGTCGACCAGCACCCGCATTGCGTCCTTCTCCTCGACGAAATGGAAAAGGCGCACCCGGATGTCTACAACATCCTGCTGCAGGTCATGGACCACGGCAAGCTGACCGACCACAACGGCCGGACGGTGGATTTCCGCAATGTGATCCTGATCATGACCTCGAACGCGGGCGCCCGGGAACAGTCGCAGACCGCCATCGGTTTCGGCCGCGAACGTCGCACCGGCGAAGATACCGCCGCGATCGAACGCACGTTCACGCCGGAATTCCGCAACCGTCTGGATGCGGTGATCAGCTTCGCCCCGCTTGGCAAAGAGATCATCATGCAGGTGGTCGAGAAGTTCGTTCTGCAGCTTGAGGCACAGTTGATGGACCGCAACGTCCATATCGAACTGTCGCCCGAGGCGGCACATTGGCTGGGCGAAAAGGGCTATGATGACAAGATGGGCGCGCGCCCCCTTGGCCGCGTGATCCAGGAATACATCAAGAAGCCACTCGCCGAAGAACTGCTGTTCGGCAAGCTGGTCAAGGGCGGTGTGGTCAAGGTCAAGGTCAAGGATGGTGCCATCGTGCTTGACATCGAAGAGCCGGCGAAACCCCGGCTGACCGGGCAGAAACCGCCGCTTCTGACGGCAGAATGACAAGAAGGGGCCGGTGCAAACCGGCCCCTGTTCATTTACGCGGGGCGAAGGCCTGGATGGCGATGCCGATAGCCACGCCGATCCCGATGCCAAGCCCGATATCGTCGATTGCCACGCCAATGGCGGTACCAATCACGACACCAATGATCAGGCCATAGGGGTTCAAGACAGTCTCCTGCAGTGGACGCGCTGCCACTGGAAGAACGAATGCCGACCCCGCGGGTTCCGGCCAAGGCCGCTACCTTTCCGTCAGCTTCAACTCGATCCGCCGGTTCTGCGCACGCGCCTCTGGCGTATCTCCCTGCGCCACGGGCCGGTATTCGCCAAATCCGGTCGCGGCCATCCGGTCAGGGGGAAAGCCCAGTTCATCCTGCATGTAGCGCACGACGGACAAGGCACGCGCCTGACTAAGCTCCCAATTGTCGGCAAAGGCCCCGCCACCGGAAAGCGGCACATTGTCGGTATGGCCATCGACCCGGATGATCCAGTCGATTTCGGCCGGGATATTGGTGCGCACCTCGTCCAGAATACGCACGACCCCGGCAATCTGCTCTCGGCCTTCGGGGGCCAGATCGGCGGCCCCGGGGTTGAACAACACCTCGGACGAAAAGACAAAGCGGTCACCGACCACCCGCACCCCCTCACGACCGGCCAGAAGGCTTGACAGCTCGCCAAAGAACTCGGACCGGAAGCGCGCAAGGTCCTGGTTCTCCGCCGCCAGCCGCGCGGCCTCGGCGGCTTCCAGTTCGGCCCGGCGGCGCTGTTCCGACGCGACTTGCGCCAAGGCGGCGTTCAGTTCGGACCCAAGACTTTCCAGCTGCACCTGTGCGGCCTCGTCCCGCGCCTGCGATTCGTCCAGAACCGACTGCAGGCTGCCAAGCTGGCCACGCAGGGCGGCGATCTGCTGGTTCAAAAGCTCCACCTCGCGGGCGGCGGCAAGGGCCTTTTCCTGTTCCGCCAGCAGCGCTGTCTCGGCAACGGCAAGGGCTTGGTCCATTTCGCCTGCGCCGACCGCCTCCAGCCGCGCGGCGGCGAGGAGGGTCAGCGTTTCTTCAGCGCGCTTGCGTTCGGCTTCCAGCGCCAGCGTCATCGCGGTCAGTTCCGTATCGGCCCCGGCCAGCCGTTCCCGCAGCGCGGCCAGTGCTGCCGCGTCGGCCAGTCGGGCAGCCTCGGCCTCGTCAATCTCGGCCTCGGCTGCGGCCAGTGCGGCGACATCGGCATTGTTCTTCTGGCGCAGGTCGGCCAGCAGCGCCTCCAGCGCCTCGCGGCGGGCGGCGGCCAGGCGGGCGGCCTCGACACCTGCGTCGATCTCCTCCCGCGCTTGCGCAAGGGCCAGAGACATCGCCTCGGCCTCGCTGACCAGCCGCGCCTGTTCCGTTTCCAGCGCCGCAACCTCGCCGCGCGCGCTGTCGCGTTCCAGCAGCAGGGCCGCCACCTGAGCTTCGAAATCCGTGATCCGGCCCGTTGCCGCCGCCAGTTCTGCCTCGCGCGCCGAAAGGTCCTGACCAAGCGAGGCGATCAGCGACGCCTGCCGTTCCCCCTCGGCCAGCGCAGCCGCCAGTCCGGAGCGAAGCGTGGCAATCTCGCCCTCAAGACTGGTCGCGCGGGTCCGCTCCAGCCCCAGCGCGTTGGCCAGATCGGCCACCTGCGCGGACAGGGCATCAAGTTCCGTGTCCTGCGTCGTGATCTGGTCGCGCAGGACCGACTGCATCACGGTAAAGATGGTCAAGACGAACATCAGCACCATCAATAGCGTCGTCACCGCATCAACGAACCCCGGCCAGATGATCGAACTGTCACGGCGTCGGGCGCTTCGCATGGGTCAGCCCCGCCCGGTGCTGCGGCCAAGCTGGCGGATGGCGGCAGTAAGGGCAGCAATGTCGGTCTTGAGGTCAGCCAGCGTTTCCTGCCGACCCGCCGACATCTCCTCAAGGATGCGCAGAAGCTGCACGTCGATCGACCGCAGGCGCATCCGGCTTTCGGCATCTGGCCCGCCCGTATCCTCAGTCTTGGCGCTGGCACCCGATGCTAGCGCAGCGATCATCCTGTCCTGACCTTCGGCAATGCGGGTCAGCGTGGCGGCCTGGCCCTTTTCGGCATCGAACTGTTCGGAAAGACGCTCCAGCGCCCCGGCCAGATCGGCGATCCGCGCGTCGGTCTGCGACCGGCTGACCTCGGACTGCGCGTGAAGAAGCTGCAACTGTTCCATCTGCTCGGCCATGTGGTCGATCATCAGGCCCAGCGCGTTCTGGTCGCCCCCTTCGCCATCGCCCGCAAAGCCAAGCCGGGTGATGGAAGACAGCCATTCCTCCAGCTCGCGGGTGAAACGGTTCTGGCCGTGCCCGGCAAACAGCTCCAGCAGGCCAAGGACCAGCGATCCCGCCAACCCGAGAAGCGAGGAGGAGAACGCCGTCCCCATGCCGCCAAGCTGGCTTTCAAGCCCACCCATCAGCTTGCCGAACACGTCCAGCCCGCTTTCCCCTTCCTGTGGCGCAAGCGACCGGATGGTGTCCACCACTGCGGGAACGGTGGTGGCAAGACCCCAGAAGGTGCCCAGAAGGCCAAGGAAAACCAGCAGGTTGATCAGATAGCGGGTGATATCCCGCGCCTCGTCAATCCGCTGCACGACAGAATCCTGGATCGACCGTGAGGATGTGGCCGAGATCGACATCCGCGCCGTCCGCGACCGCAGCAGCGTGGCGAGCGATGCCAGCAACCGTGGCGGCGGGTCATTTTCCGCCCCCGGCGTGCCACGGACGAAGTTTTCGATCCAGAAGACGGATTGCGCCAGAATCCAGACCTGCCAGAAGCAGGTCAGCACGCCGACAAGAAAGACCAGCGCGATCAACCCGTTCAGCAGCGGATTGGTGCGCAGGATGTCGATGACCTGGCCATGAATCAGCCATGCACCTGCCCCCACCAGAAGGCAGACCAGCAGCATCGTGGTAATCGCCCGAATGGGTTGGCTGAAGGTCGTTCCAACCTCTGCCGCCCGCTGATCTGTCTGGGACATGCCTGCCCTCTGTTCCTGCCCTGGCCCGTAGACTAGCAGGCCAGCGCCATCTGCCAAGCAAAAGGAATGCGACAGGTCAGGTTCGCCGACGGACTTCCTGTGCCAGCCACTCCAGATCCGGGTCGGCGATGCCCAGTTCGGCCAGATGCGCGGCGGTTGACCATAGGTAATCGCGGTTCGGCCCGCGCCCCCCGACCGCGCCCGCGATGATTTGCGCCTGTTCGTCCATCGTCAGCCCGCCGCAGTACTGCATGTGGTCGGGGTCAATGACATAGGTCAGCGCGTCAAGCGGCCCTGTGTCGGTCTGGACCCGCAGGACCCGTTCAAGATAGGCCGAGGAAACGAGCTCGCGTTCCCGCAAGCCAGTCAGAGTGGCCGCTTCCGCCCCCGCAGCCACCCGAAAGGCAACCCCGGTACAAGTGGCCCCATCGGCCCGGTCCAGCGCCAGCACCAACCCCGGAGCCTGAGGCGTGCCGCGATGGTGGATCGACCGCATGCAAAAGCTGCGGTGCCAGCCGTCCACCCGCGCAATGCGCCGTTCCACCACCGGAAAGCCGGGATCCCAGATCAGCGACCCGTAGCCGAAGACCCAAAGTGGACCCTCCAAAAACGTTGGCGTGACTGGCTCTTGTTCCATTGGCCCTGTAAACACTGCTGATGTCGCAATGAAAAGGCCCGCCCGATGCGCAAGCTTTTGTTCCTTCTGGTCCTTGGTACGCTTTTGTGGTCGGGCTACTGGTTCGTCGGCTCCTCCGCCCTGCGGCAGGGGGCGGAACAGTGGTTTGCCGACCAGACCGCGCGCGGGATGACGGCGGAGAAATCGGCGTTGTCGGTCGTAGGCTTCCCCAACCGCTTCGATCTGACGGTCGAAGGGCTGCGGCTGGCCGACCCGCAAAGTGGTATCGGCTGGACAGCACCCTTTGCGCAGGTCTTCGCAATGACGTGGAAGCCATGGCACATCATCGCCGCCTTGCCGCCAGAACAGATGATCACCCTGCCGGATCAAGAAATCAGCGTCTCCTCCGAAGGATTGCGCGCCAGCTTCCGCTCGCGCCCGGCCACGGATGTGCCGCTGGTGGCGGTGATCGTGGAAAGCGGCGCGCTGCTCGCGACCTCCAGCCAGGGATGGACGACCGGGGCGGATCGAGCCGTCGCCTCGGTTCTGGCGGTCGAGGATCAGCCGAACGCCTATGACGTGGCATTGGACATTGCCGAACTGGCCCCCGACCCGGCAGAAATGGCGCGCCTGACGCTGGGGTCCGGGCTGCCGGTAACCATCGCCACGGTGCAGTTGCGGGCAAAGGCGAACCTGACCGCGCCGCTGGATCGCCACGCGGGCGAAACCCGGCCGCAACTGGCCGCACTGGACCTTGGTCAGGCGCTGGTCACCTGGGGCGACATGTCGGTGTCGGCCAGCGGCAGCATTGCCCCGGATCCTGCCGGCTTTGCCGCGGGCCGGATCGAAATTGCGGTGACCAAGTGGGAACATCTGGTGCCCGTTCTTGTCGCTGCGGGGGCGATCAAGCCGGAACTGTCCCAGACCGTACAGAACATGCTCGGTGCCCTCGCGAACGAAGGGGGGGATCCGGCCGTGCTCCGGCTGCCGCTCGTCCTGAATGAAGGCCGGATGTCGCTTGGCCCCCTGCCGCTTGGGCCTGCGCCGATGATGGTGGGGCCAACTGGGTAGCGACGGGTTAGCGGCAGAAGGCCCCGCCCGACCGGGCAGAGGTGTCGAAATGAAAGTGGTCTTCGTGATACCCGTCTGACCCCGGGCCAAGCGTGGTCTTGAAGATCCCGCAGGCCGCCTTGTAGATCCGGCGCAGGGTGCGGTTGTAATTGTCCTGCACCGTCAGCACCTTGCCATCCGACAACACGAAGGCCGAGATGTCGATGGCCCGACCCTTGCCATGTTCGCTGATCTTTGCGCCCTTCACGTTGTTCCGGCTGCGGCAGATGTAATGCGCGGCAATCCGAAGTTCGGACAACCTGCCGTCGAACGCGGGTTGCGCCACGTCCTGCACCCAGGTGTTCAACGCCTGCGCGACGCTGCAATCCACCGTCGCCGCCTGGCTTAGCCGCACTCCGGCGACCGAGGTGACCTTCACCGCCTCGGGCACGCCGCAGCCGCCGACCTTGGACCCGATCGGCGGAATCTCTTCGCCCTTGATTGATGCCACGCCGCAGACCGCCCCTTCCATTGAGGCCGCCTCGCGCTTCTTGCGACGCTTTTCCTTTCGGGTCGGCGGGGCGACAGCGGCCAGATCCACCTCTCCCTCCGCCTGGCTTGCCGACAGGTCCAGCCCCGGCGCGTTGGAGGCGGCACGCAAGCTGGCCAGCCGTTCCGCAAGCGCCGATGGCCGGGCCACAGGGCGCAACGAACTGGCAAGGACCGACCCTTCGACCGCCGGGTCAGGTGCCGCGACCGGGGGCGGGGTTTCAGCTCCAGTCGCCTCCTCCCCGTCAGGCACGGCGGCAGGGGCAACAGCCTCGGGGGCGGCTATCGCTGTCGACAGCCGAGGGTTTTCCAGCGGGCGGGGTGATCGGTCAACCACCGTCTGCCCCACCGCCATGCCAGCAAGGCAAAGAAGTCCCGCAGCAAGAACCAGCCGCACCGGATCAGACGCCCTTGGACGGCGGGCCAGCGCGGCCAAAATCCGGCACTGCGGTGTCCTGTCCAGCCTCGATGATCCCGCGCCGGATTTCCCGCGTGCGGGTGAAATAGGCGTGCAAATGCTCGCCATCCCCCATGCGGATCGCACGTTGCAGGCTGAACAGCTCTTCGGCAAAGCGACCAAGGATATCCAGCACGGCGTCCTTGTTGGTCAGGAACACATCGCGCCACATCGTCGGGTCGCTGGCGGCGATCCGCGTGAAATCCCGAAACCCGCTGGCGGAATACTTGATGACCTCCTGCGCCGAAACCCGGCGCATATGGTCCGCCACGCCAACCATCGTATAGGCAATCAGATGTGGTGTATGGCTGACTACGGCCAGAACCAGATCATGCCGGGCCACGTCCATCTCATCGACATTGGCGCCCATCGCTTCCAACAGGCTGCGCAGCCGGGCAAGAGCCACGGCATCGGTATCGGGCAGCGGCGTCAGAAGCCACCAGCGGTTCTGGAACAAGGTGGCAAAGCCCGACCGCGGACCTGAATATTCGGTCCCCGCCAGCGGATGACCTGGGATGAAATGCACGCCTTCCGGCAGGTGTGGCGCGACCGCATCCACAACCGCCTGCTTCACGGATCCCACATCGGTGACGACGGCCCCGGGCTTCAGATGTGGTGCGATCTCTGCGGCGATTGCCTCCATCGCCCCGACCGGCACGCACAAGACGACCAGATCAGCCCCCTGCACCGCCTCGGCCGCCGTCTCGGTCACCCGGTCACAGAACAGCGTCAACGCCACCGCCCGCGTCTCGGCCGACTTGGCGTGGCCCACAATCTCACCGACCAGCCCGCCCGCCCGCATCGCATGGGCCATGGACGAGGCGATCAGCCCAAGTCCGATCAGGGCGACGCGCTGATAGATTACCGGGCCGCTCACCTGACACCCTTGAACTGCGCCACCGCATGGGCGACCTGCCGACAGGACGATTCATCCCCGATGGTGATCCGCAGGCAATGCGGCAGCTTGTAGCCCGTCACCCGCCGCACGATCAGGCCCTGCGCGTTCAGGAAGGCATCACAAGCCTCGGCCTCTTCCCGGCTGGCAAAGCGGGCCAGAATGAAGTTCGCCATCGAAGTGTCCGACGGCACCCCAAGCTCGGCCAGCGCACCGGCAAGCCAGGTCCGCATCCGCGCATTCTCGGTCCGGCAGCGCACCAGATGATCCTGGTCGCGCACGGCCGCTTCGGCCACCTCAAGCTGCGTGGTGGACAGGTTGAACGGCCCCCGGATCCGGTTCAGCACATCGATGATATGCTTTGGCCCGTAGCCCCAACCGATGCGCAGACCGCCAAGCCCATAGATCTTGGAAAACGTCCGGGTCATCACGACATTGTCGCGCTGATCGACCAGTGCGGCACCGCCATCGTAGCCCTCGACATATTCCGCATAGGCCCCGTCCAGAACGAGGATCGCCTGCGGTGGCAGACTGGACGCCAGCCGCGCCACCTCGGCCGGGGAAACCATCGTACCGGTCGGGTTGTTCGGGTTGGCCAGGAACACCAGCTTCGTCCGACGGCTGCAGGCGGCCAGAATCGCATCGACATCCGCCGTCCGCTCCCGCTCCGGCACCTCAATCGGGGTCGCCCCGACAGCCATGGAAGAGATGCGGTACATCAGGAACCCGTGTTCAGTGAACACCACCTCATCCTTCGGCCCGGCATAGGCCTGGCAAAGGAAGGTGATGATCTCATCCGACCCCGCCCCGCAAATGATGCGGGCCGCGTCCAGCCCATGCACCTCGGCGATCGCGGTGCGCAGGGCGGCATGGTCGGTGACCGGGTAGCGGTGCAGGCTGTGAACCGTCCGGCCAAACGCCTCCTTCGCGCGGTCCGACGGACCGAAAGGGTTCTCGTTCGACGACAGCTTGACCACATTGGCAACGCCCGCCACATGCGCCTTGCCACCCTCATAAAGGGCGATGTCAAGAATGCCGGGCTGCGGCTTGATCTGATCGCTCATCCTGACCCCCGAAACGTGCAGGTTGTTTAGCTTTCCCGCGCGCCTAAGGCCAGAGGCTTCATCCCAGACGAAAGGTCGCAAACCGGCGCGGCTTCGCCGCACGTCTTTTGTCTCGCCTCTGCGCGCCGAAGCGGCGCGCAACCGGCTCGGTCCGTCGCCTCCGGCGGGAGTATTTGGAAAAGAGCAAATGCGCTTGCTCATTTCCAAATACTCTCAGGGGGTGTGGGGGCAGAATGCCCCCATGTACCCGAGCCGGTTGGCGCGCGTCTTCGCGCGCCAGAGGCGAGACAAAAGGACTTCGCGCGGAACGCGCTCTGTTTCCTAGGCCCGGATCAGACCGCGAGGAAGTTGGAGAACTGCCAAGGGTCGTCCTCGTCACGGTCCTCGGCAAAGCGGTTGATGCGGTGCGAAAGCGGCGTCCAGTCGGTGTAGTGACACTCGATCCTGCCCAGATAAGGGCGCTGGACGTCAAGGCAGCGGACGTGGTCCATCTCATCCGCCTCAACAAAACCCGCGCGCGGGTTCTCGGCTGCCCAGACCATCGCGGCCAGAACGGCGCTGGTCACCTGCATCCCGGTGGCGTTCTGATAGGGTGCCAGCCGCCGCGCCTCGTCACAGGACAGTCGCGAACCGTACCACATTGCCCCCTTGGCATGGCCGTAAAGCAAAACCCCCAGGTCATCGCCCCCCGCCACGATTTCGTCCACCGTCAGGATATGCTGCGCTTCGGCCAGTTTCCCGGCCCCATTGATTTCATGCAAGGACAGGATCGCGTCGTTGCTGGGGTGATAGGCATAATGGCAGGTAGGTCGATAGACGGCCCGGTCCCCCTCCCACACCGTGTAGTAGTCGGGAATCGACAACGCCTCGTTATGGGTGATGACAAAGCCGAACTGCGGTCCCACATCCGGGCACCAGGATCGCACCCGCGTATCCGCGCCGGGGCGGTCGATCCAGATCGCATAGCCCGGACCGTGGTCAAAGGCATGACCTTGCGGCGGCAGTGCCTTCTCATGCGTGCCCCAGCCGAGTTCGGCGGGCTGGTAGCCTTCCGACAGAAGTCCATCCACCGACCAGGTGTTGACGAACACCCCCGGCGGCTTGGCCCTTGCGCTGACTTGCGTGTCACGCTCGGCGATGTGGATGCCCTTGACGCCAAGCGTCTGCATCAGCGCCGCCCAATCCTCGCGCCCGACGGGGTTGGCGGCAACCCCGGTGTCCAAGGCCAGCCGCAACAGCGCCTCTTTCAGCAGCCAGCTGACCATGCCCGGATTGGCCCCGCAGCAGGACACCGCCGTCGGCCCCCCGACATAGGCCTTGCCCAAGGCGCGCACCTTCTCACGCAGGGGGTAGTTCGTCCTGTCCGCATTCGGCAAGGGCGATCCGAAGTAGAACCCCGGCCATGGCTCCACCACCGTGTCGAGGTATTGAACCCCCATCTCCTGCGCCAGCTTCATCAACTCGATCGAATCCACGTCCACCGACAGGTTCACGATCATGCCCCGGCCTTCGGGGAACAGGCTGCGCAGGACGTCGGCATAGTTGTCTGGCGTGAGCGCGCATTGCAGATGCCGGATGCCGTGGTCGCGCAGGATATGGGCGAAGTCACCCGAGGGTTCGATCACCGTGAACCGGTCCCGGTCAAAGCCGATGTGGCGTTCGATCAATGGCAGAGTGCCGCGACCGATCGACCCGAAACCGATCATCACCAGCGCGCCATCGATGCGCGCATGCACAGCCTGTGTCATGGGGTGTCTCCCTTATTTGTAAGACTTGGCCTGTAGCCAGTCCATCAACGCCATCAGGACGCCCGAGACGACGAAGGTCAGGTGGATGATCACCAGCCAATACATCTCGGTTTCGCCAAACTTGGTGGCGGTGTCGAGATCGCTGATCTCCATGAACCGTTTCAGCAGGTGGATCCCGGAAATCGCCACGATGGACGCGATCAGCTTCATCTTCAGGCCGCCGAAATCGACCTTGCCCATCCAGCCGGGCTTGTCCTCGCCGACCTCGAAGTCAAACTTCGACACAAAGCTCTCATAGCCCGAGAACATCACGATCAGCAGCAGGTTGGCTGCCAGTGTCAGGTCAATCAGGGTCAGCGCGACCAGGATCATCTGCTCGGCCGACAAGTCCAGAAGCTGCGGCAGGTAGTAGGCCAATTCCTTCAGGAAGATCACGGTCAGCATGCCCAGCGCAATGGCAAGCCCCAGATACATCGGCGCCATCAGCCAGCGGCTGGCAAACAACCCGCGTTCGAAGCGGGCTTCTACAGTGTTACGATCAGACGACATTCAAACCCCCCGTTCAGGTCCTTCCTTGCGCATACGCAGGCAAAGGCAAAATGAAAAGACCTTATGCCCGATGCGGGATTGACATGCAGGTATTTACCTGCATATTTTACCCCTCAGGGGGACAGGCATGGATCAGGACAAGGTGTTCAAGGCACTTGGGGATCCCACGCGCCGCCAGCTTCTGGATCTGCTGTGTGAACAGAACGGCCAGACGCTGGGCCAGCTATGCGCGCATCTGGGCATGGCGCGGCAGTCGGCGACCCAGCACCTTGACCTGCTGGAGGCGGCCAATCTGGTCTCCACCGTCCGCCGGGGCCGCGAAAAGCTCCACTTCATCAACCCCGTGCCCTTGCACGACATCTACGAACGCTGGGTCCGAAAATTCGAAATGCAGCGCCTGACCCTGCTGCACGATCTGAAACGCGAATTGGAAGGAAATCAGGAATGACCATTGAAAGAACAAGTTTCGTCTACGTCACCTTCATCTCCGCCGCGCCCGAAAAGGTGTTCGAGGCGATCACCAGCGCCGACATTTCCAGCCGCTACTGGGGGCACTCCAACGTCTCGGACTGGCAACCCGGCGCGCGGTGGGAGCATGTCCGCAACGAAAGCGGTGTGGCAGAACTGACGGGCCGCGTGGTCGAACACAGCCCGCCGTCAAAGCTGGTGATCTCTTGGGTAAACCGGTCCGAGGAAGCCGATCCCCAAGCCTACAGCCGCGTCACCTTTGACATCATCCCCTACGATGGCATGACCAAGCTGATCGTGACCCATGATGACCTGATCAAGGGCAGCGGGATGGAACAGGGCGTCAGCAAAGGCTGGCCCATCGTCTTGTCCAGCCTGAAAAGCTATCTTGAAACCGGCACTGGCCTGAACGTCTTTGCCAAGCCCAAGGCCGCGTGATGGAGGGCACCTTCACCGGCGGCTGCGGCTGCGGGGCCTTGCGCTATGCCCTGCCCGGCCCACCTGTCGAGCAGACCCATTGCCAATGCCGCGACTGCCAAAGGCGCAGCGGCACGGGTCATTCCTCCTGGCTGGTGTTCGCCTCAGTGGCTGACACGGCAATCACAGGCCCGGCCAGCCACTGGACCGCAACCGGCGACGGCGGCACGGAAAAACGCCACGCCTTCTGCCCAACCTGCGGCACGCCAGTCTACATGGCCTTCCCGGCGATGCCCGGCATCATCGCCATCACCGCTGCCAGCCTTGACGACCCCGCCCGCTTCCAGCCCCGGCATGTCACCTGGACCCGCGCCGCCCAACCTTGGGACAGCATGCCCTCTGGCCTGAGCGCCCATGCCCAGATGCCACCGGGCTGACCCAAACAAAAAGGCCCGCCAAACCGGCGGGCCTTCGCAGTGCTTCAAGGCACTTTAGTTCTTGGCGTAGTATTCGACGACCAGGTTCGGTTCCATCTGCACCGGATACGGCACATCGCCGAGGCCCGGGGTGCGCACGAACTTGACCACCATCTTGTTGTGGTCGACTTCCAGGTAATCCGGTACGTCCCGCTCGGTCAAAGCGATGGCTTCCAGGATCAGACCCATCTGGCGCGACTTTTCGCGGACCGAGATGACGTCACCTTCTGCCACGCGGTAAGACGCGATGTTCACGCGCTTGCCGTTGACCAGAACGTGGCCATGGTTGACGAACTGACGCGCGGCGAAGATCGTCGGCACCAGCTTGGCGCGGTAGACAACCGCATCCAGACGGCGCTCCAAGAGGCCAACCAGCATCTCGCCGGTGTCGCCCTTCACGCGCTCCGCTTCGCCATAGATCTTGCGGAACTGCTTTTCGGTCAGGTCGCCGTAATAGCCCTTGAGCTTCTGCTTGGCGCGCAGCTGCGTCCCGAAGTCGGACAGCTTGTTCTTGCGGCGCTGGCCGTGCTGGCCGGGGCCATATTCACGCTTGTTCACCGGGGATTTCGGACGGCCCCAGATGTTTTCGCCCATCCGGCGGTCAATCTTGTACTTGGCAGAGGTGCGTTTGGTCACCGCTGATCTCCTTCATAAGGTCACGAAGGGCGTTGTCCTTTCCCCGGATGTAGTCCGGGGCGACAGGCATCCCCTTGCGAGGGCCACCAACACCAATGAAAAGCCCCGGAATCTCTTCCGGGACTTGGGCGGGTTATACAGGTGGCACCGGGGGTGTCAACACCACCCTCACCAGCATAGGTCGGGGCCCGCACCGACTCCGCAAGGTGCGCTACAACGCACTTCCCCCGTAGGTCGGGCTTCAGCCCGACTCCCTCTACCCGCCCACCACCCAAAACAACAGAGGGCCGCGCCCTCCCGGGCGGGGGGTAAGCGACCAGAAATCCTCCAGTGGAGGATTTCCGCGAAAAACGCCCGGCCCGTGGCCGGGCAGTGGGGAGGGCGCGGCCCGGCGGGCTTACACCCATTATTCCGGGCAAAGGCAGCTAGCGTGATTGCCAAGCGGGTCTCTTCCGCAGGTGGTAAGAGGCAATGACAGATCAAATCACTGCAGGTATGGTTCTGTCTACCATGTAGCACTCCGTGAAATCGAGAATGTATACTGTCCTGATTGATGAAGCTGGTGATGTTGGCCTCAAGGATGTCAAGCCGGATCCGAGCCATGGGCCGACGCAATACTTCTGCGCCTGCGCAACTATCATTGATGAAGACAACAGGCGTCAAATCGAGGAAACTCTCGCAGCCTTGCCATTTTTCGATGAGATCCTCCATGCAAACAGGCTCGGTCACTTCGAGAAAATACTGCTGGCAAGAACGATTTCCAAAATGCCAGTCGGAATGTTCGGGTTGATTTCAAACAAGTTAAGTCTTCTTAAGTACCTTCCGGACGCTAGCAAGACACCTACACACTTCTACAACAAGTGTCTTCAGTACTTGCTTGAGAAGGTTGGCGATGCGCTTGGAAAGTTCGGCATTCCTGCCAGCGAGGTAAGAATTCGGTTGGAAGCTAGGGCGCAAAGATATAGCTCCCTTCTTTCGTTCATCGACTCAATCCAGAAAAACCCGCTCGACCATAGGGCGGTTGCGCTACGCAATATCGACAGGTTCTCTATCACAGCCGTGAAAAAGACAGATGATGCCTGCATGCCAATCAGCGACTTTGGCGCACATGCTCTCTTTAGTACCGTGCGACGCGATGCCAGAGCATTTGGGCTTTCCGAACCTAGATATCTTTACGAATGCAAAGACAGATTCTTGGCCGGAAAGGACGGAAGCATCGTTGGGCATGGAATCAAGGCAATTCATTCTCTTCAAGACTTGACACTTCCCGGTGAGACCGCTGCATTCTTTCAAGAGCTACGGAATTCGAAGCGTGATTATTGGAGGCTCTAATGGAGTGACCCCGTCATTTATGCAATTGGTTCGAAAAGGTTTCTGACAAACATCTTCCAGTCTCCATCGATGGCTCGTCAGTCCCATCCAAGCAAAGGGCGCAAGAAAAGCAAATTTACCTCCTTAACAAACCCCTAACGCCCACAGCTAACCCATTGGAATCCTTGCGGCTACCACCTGTCCCTGCCCGGGACACCCCTTAGCCGTTCACATCCACCACCACCCGGCCCTGCACCTCGCCCTTCAGGATTGCCGCCCCCAAGGCTGGCAGGTCCGACAGCACCGCAGGCTTCACCATCGCCTCAAGCTTCGCCATCGGCAGATCGGTCACAAGACGCTCCCACGCGCGCATCCGGTCGGCATAGGGTTTGCTCACGCTGTCGATCCCCAACAGGTTCACACCCCGCAGCAGGAACGGGATCACACTGGCAGGCAGCGAAGCCCCCCCAGCGAGCCCAACCGCCGCGACCGAGCCGCCGTATTTCATCTGCCCCAGCACCCGCGCCAGCATCGCGCCGCCCACGGCATCGACACAACCGGCCCAGGTCTCGGCCTCCAGCGGTCGCTTGACCGTCTCGGCCAGGTCCGACCGCGCCACGATCCGCGATGCCCCAAGGTCGCGCAGATAGGCTTCCGTCTCGGGCCGCCCGGTCACTGCCGCCACCTGATAGCCCAGCCCCGCCAGAATGGCGACCGCAACCGACCCCACGCCCCCGGCAGCACCGGTCACCAGCACCTCACCCTTCGCCGGGGTCAGCCCGTGATCCTCCAGCGCCAGCACCGCAAGCATCGCCGTGAACCCGGCCGTTCCCACTGCCATCGCCTGCCGCGTGGTCAGGCCGCCGGGCAGCGGCACCAGCCAATCCGCCTTGACCCGCGCCTTCTGAGCATAGCCGCCCCAATGCACCTCACCCACGCGCCAGCCGGTCAGCACTACCTTGTCGCCGGGCTTGTAGCGGCTGTCCGAGGACGCCTCGACCGTCCCCGCAAAGTCGATCCCCGCAACATGCGGCCACGCCCGCACGATCCCCCCGCCATTGGCCGACAGCGCCAGCCCGTCCTTGTAGTTCAGCGTCGAATATTCGACCGCCACGGTCACATCGCCCACCGGCAGCGCGCTTTCGTCCAGCTCCCGGACTTGCGCCACGGCAGCATCGCCTTCCTTCTCCAACACCAGCGCACGGAACATCTTCGCCTCCCCCAATTTGATCGGGCCCAGTCGGCCCGGCCAAAGCCGGATTGTCAACCCGACCCGCCTGCCGCACTGTGCCCAGAGCAGGAGAAGCGTCATGACAAAAGAACACATCGGCTTTGCAGGTCTGGGCCTCATGGGCCACGGCATGGCGAAGAACATCGTCGAGAAGGGCTATCCCCTGACCGTCACCGCCCACCGCAACCGCGCGCCGGTGGAGGACCTGCTGACACGGGGCGCTGTCGAGGGCAGTCTGGAAACCCTTGCCAGCCACTCCACCATCATCTTCCTCACCCTGCCCGGCTCGCCCGAGGTGGCCGAGGCTGTCGCGCGGATGTCACCCCACCTGCGACCAGGAACGGTGATCGTCGATTGCTCCACCTCTGATCCCACCGTCACCGAACGCCTCGCCGCCGACCTGGCCGCCAAAGGCGTGCACTTCGCCGACGCCCCCCTGTCCCGCACTCCGAAAGAAGCGTGGGAGGGCACGCTTGACTGCATGGTAGGCGCAACGGATGAGGTTTTCGCCCGCATAAAGCCCGTCATTGCCACTTGGGCGGGCAAGATCGTCCACATCGGCGGGGTCGGCGACGGCCACCGGATGAAGCTGTTGAACAACTTCCTCTCCCTCGGCTACGCCGCGATCTACGCCGAAGCGCTGGCTTTGGCATCAAAGGTCGGCATCTCCACCGCCACCTTCGACTCTGTGATCCGTGGCGGTCGCATGGACTGCGGCTTCTACCAGACCTTCATGGGCTACGCTCTGGACGGCAACCGCGAGGCCCACCGCTTCACCCTGACCAACGCCTACAAGGACCTGCGCTACGTGGAGTCGATGGCCAACGCCGCCACCGTCACCACCACGATGGCAAGCGCCGCGAAGAACAGCTTCGCCGGGGCGATGGCGCAGGGCGGCGCGGGGCCAGAGGACTATGTGCCGCATCTGGTGGATTTTGTGGGCCGGGCGAATGGGGTGAAATAGGCCACAGCCTGATCTGGCAGGGGCCATCGCCCCTGCCACTCTCCACGCTAAGCCAAAGGGACCGGGCGGAGGCCCAAAGCCTCCGTCCAGCCCCCGCCCGCCCCTCGGCGGGGGCTTCTCCCCCGCCCGGGCGGGGGCCGGACGGTGTTGTGCTTGATTGAACCGGTCTTGCGTCACCGTGGTGCAAGAGCGCGGGGAAAGGCAGTGCCTTTCCTTCTCCGCGCTTACGGTGGCGGGGCCAGAGGAGTATGTGGCACAACTGTCGGACTTCGTCGCACGGGGGAATGGGGTGGAGTAATCTCTTTACGTCGGTCCGCAGAGTTCGGGCGAAGATGTTTCCGGGTGCCCGCATGCGAGGTCTCGCACGACTTCGAACCAAAGTACCGTGGCGATACTGTCGGGCTGTTGTCTCTGTATTGCTTCGAAAAGCGGCGCCACACGGGGCAACGCAACGTCGCGGGGGAACGCAATTCCTTGGTCAATTCGCGCCTCAGCCGCATTAAGCAACGCCGCTGAAAAGTCACGCTTGGCCGCATTATGATCCCCCGATGTTGCTCGGATAACTCCCCGCTCCAGCAGTAGCGGCGAGCGCTTTGCACGCTCCGTCGGGAAAAGATCAATCAGGGTTCCGGCCACGATCGAGGTATTGCAATATGCCAACTTCTTTGAGTCCGTCAGGGGCCTATCAACGCAGCCGCGAAAGGACAAACCTGCAATCATTGCCGAGATCCAGACAGCAAGAAAGCACGTCAAAGCCGCGATGATCACCCATTTGGGTATCTGCGGGCGGCTCTCAGAGGATAGGACTGTCATGGCTCTAGGCTAAGGACGCGCTCGGGGGCCCGCAATGTGCTTGGAGACGAAATTGGATCCTGCCGGCAGTCGCAGGGCCGGAGCCTGAGAACCGGTTCTTGAAAACCCTCACCCACACTTCGAATGCCCGCACGACCCGCAGGTCAAACACCCCTCCACCATCCGCAAATCATACGACCCACAGGCCGGGCACGACTTCCCCCGCGGGGCCTCTCCGACCCGCATCAACTCCGCCTTGGGGTCGGACTTCAGCCCCATCCCCTCGCCGTCGATGAAGCCGATGTCGATCAGGTGGCGCTCGATCACCCCGCCGATGGCCGCCAAAATCGACGGGATATACTTCCCCTCCATCCATGCCCCGCCGCGGGGGTCGAAGACCGCCTTCAACTCTTCCACCACAAAGGAAATATCCCCACCGCGCCGGAACACGGCCGAGATCATCCGGGTCAGGGCCACGGTCCAAGCGAAATGCTCCATGTTCTTGGAATTGATGAACACCTCAAACGGCCGCCGATGCCCGGCCGTCACGATATCGTTGATCGTGATGTACAGCGCGTGTTCCGACCCCGGCCATTTGACCTTGTAGGTCTGCCCCTCCAGCGCCGCTGGCCGGTCAAGCGGATGCGACAGATACACCACCTCACCCGAGGAAACCGCACCCCGGACTTGATCTGGGGCCTCCCCCGGCGCCTTGTCGGTGGCCTCGGACACCGTCAGCACCGACCCCGTCACATCGTTCGGCCGATAGGTCGTGCAGCCTTTGCAGCCCTGATCCCAGGCGGCCATGTACACCTCTTTGAAATCGTCAAAGCTGATGTCCACCGGGCAGTTGATCGTCTTGGAAATCGAGGAATCCACCCAGCGCTGCGCCGCCGCCTGCATCCGCACATGGTCCAAGGGCGGCAGGGTCTGGGCGTTCACGAAATGGTCGGGCAAGGGCGCATCGCCAAACTTTTCGCGCCACAGCCGCACGGCGTAATCGACAACCTCTTCCTCAGTCCGGCTTCCGTCCTTCTGCAACACCTTGCGCGTGTAGGCATAGGCGAACACCGGCTCGATCCCCGAACTGACATTCCCTGCGTAAAGCGAAATCGTCCCCGTCGGCGCCACGGACGTCAAAAGCGCATTGCGGATGCCGTGGGCACGGACCGCCTCGCGCACATCCGCGTCCATCCCGGCCATATTGCCCGACGCCAGATACCCCTCGGCGTCGAACAGGGGAAACGCGCCCTTCTCCTTGGCCAGATCGACTGATGCCAGATAGGCCGACCGCGCGATCTTGTGCATCCACATCTCGGTCACCTGCGCGGCCTCCTCCGACCCATAGCGCAGCCCGACCATCAGAAGCGCATCCGCAAGGCCGGTGACCCCAAGGCCGATCCGCCGCTTGGCCTTGGCCTCGGCAGCCTGCTCGGGCAGGGGGAAGCGGCTGGCATCCACCACATTGTCCATCGCCCGCACGGCCACCCGCACCAGATGGTCCAGCGCCGCCATGTCCATGCTGGACCCCGCCTCGAACGCATCCGTCACCAGCGTCGCCAGATTGATCGACCCCAGCAGGCAGGCCCCATAGGGCGGCAGCGGCTGCTCGCCGCAGGGGTTCGTGGCGGCAATCGTCTCGACATAGCCAAGGTTGTTCGTCGCATTGATCCGGTCGATGAAGATCACCCCGGGTTCGGCGAAATCGAAGGTGGATCGCATGATCCGGTTCCACAGATCGCGCGCCTGCACGGTGCGGTAGACCTTGTCACCGAACACCAACTCCCACGGCCCGTCCGCCTTGACCGCCGCCATGAACGGATCGGTCACCAGCACCGAAAGGTTGAACATCCGCAGCCGGGCCGGGTCTTTCTTCGCCTCGATGAACGCCTCAATGTCCGGATGGTCGCAGCGCATCGTCGCCATCATCGCGCCCCGGCGGCTGCCCGCCGACATGATCGTGCGGCACATCGCATCCCAGACATCCATGAAGGACAGCGGACCTGACGCATCCGCCGCCACCCCCTTCACCTCGGCCCCGCGCGGGCGGATGGTGCTGAAATCATAGCCGATCCCGCCGCCCTGCTGCATCGTCAGCGCGGCCTCTTTCAGGCCGGTGAAGATACCCTCCATCGTGTCCGGGATCGTGCCCATGACGAAACAGTTGAACAGGGTGACCGACCGCCCCGTTCCCGCCCCGGCCGTGATCCGCCCCGCAGGCAGGAACCGGAACCCTTCCAGCGCCGCGTAGAACTCCGCCTCCCACTTGGCGGGTTCGGCCTCCACCTCGGCCAAGGCGCGGGCGATCCGGCGCCAGGTATCCTCCACCGTGCCATCCAGCGCCGTCCCATCCGCCGCCTTGAAGCGGTACTTCATGTCCCAGATGGCTTCGGCAATGGGGGCTTGGAATCGCGACATGGGGCGAAGGGTCCTTCGTTCAGGGGTATTGCTTGTGGATAAGTCGGGCGAACCCACAAGATACGCCCGCGCCGTCCCACGGTCAACTTGCACTCACGCCGACCACGGCTATGTTCGCCCCATGATCAACATCCTGAAACTCTGCGTCGGCGCCGACTCGGTCGAGGATCTTCTCGACTGGCAGCACAGCCAGCGCCGCCACTGGCCGCCCGGCAAAGCAGTCCACGTCACCCGCATGTGGCCCAAGCGTGAGGCCGAGGTGCTGGAGGGCGGGTCGCTTTACTGGGTGATCAAGGGCGTGATCCTGGCCCGCCAGCAGATCACCGACCTGCAGCAAGTGGACCTTGGCGACGGCATCAGCCGCTGCGCCCTGGTGCTGGATGCCGAGGTGATCCGCACCGAAGCCGCCCCCCGCAGACCCTTTCAGGGCTGGCGCTACCTTGACCCGAAGGACAGCCCGCGCGACCTGCCGAAGGGGCGGGCAAAGGATGACCCCCTGCCCGCCGCGCTGGCGCAAGCCCTGGCTGAAATCGGCCTGCGCTGACCGCGCAAGCCAATGATTTTTCGCAGAAAAGTTGTGGCGCCATAGCGCGCTGATCAGAAGTTGTTCGGGTTGCCCGCCACAATCGTGCCGGTCCCGCCATCAGCACCGTCCTGCACCCAGGTCACCGCCTCGCCGTCGATCCGGACGTTCCAGCAATCCGGCGCTTCGCCATAGCTGAAGCACATCGTGTCGCCCTCGACCGTCCAGGTCCCGGTGTAGCCGTCGCCCTTGATCGTGCCATCCGCGGCGTAGAACTCGGTATAGGCGCCCGAGGCGGTCATGCTGCCCTGAACGGTGTTGTCGGAAATGGCGGCCGTGATCTCGGCGCCGGTGGCCAGCGTCTGGGCCATGACAGGACCGGCCATCACAGCCAGCAGCAAAGTTGCGGAAATCCGGTGGAACATGCGACGTCTCCCTTGTGTTGCCCGGCAAAGGTAGGCGCTGCGCCAGAAGGTCAACCGCCCCTTTCCATTCCATGTCAGGCAAGCCATGACTGGCGCATGTCGCGCCCGATGATCCTTGCCGCCCCCTTCCTCTTTCTTGTCCTCTGGTCGGCCGGTTTTGCCGTGGCCAAGCTGGGGCTGGAACATGCCGGGCCCTTCACGCTGCTGGCGCTGCGCTATGCCATCGCCGTCCTTGTCCTGCTGCCGCTTCTGGCGGTCCTGCGCCCCCCGATTCCAAAAGGCCGCGCGGCGCTTGATATCGCGGTGACGGGGTTCCTGATCCAGGTGCTGTACTTCGGCCTGTGCTACATCGCCTTCCGCTCTGGCGTCTCCGCCGGAGGGGTGGCGATCATCGTCTGCCTGCAGCCGATCCTTGTCAGCCTGATCGCCCCCCGCCTTGTCGGGGAAAGCATCAGCCGCCTGCGCTGGCTTGGACTTGGCCTTGGGCTGGCCGGGGCGCTGACCGTGATCCTTGCCAGATCCGGCATCGCTGCCGAACCGCCGCTGGGCATTCTCGCCGCCGTTGGCGGGCTGATCGGCATGACCGCCGGCACGCTCTACGAAAAGCGGTTCGGCGTGTCGCAGCACCCGGTGCCGACGAACCTGATCCAATACGCCGTAGGCGCCGCCTTTGCCCTGCCGCTGGCCATCGCGACCGAAGGCCTTGCCGCCGACTGGACGCCCGAGCTTTTCGGCGTCCTCGCCTATCTCATCATCGGCAATTCGCTGATCTCGATCACCCTGCTGCTGGCGATGATCCGCGCGGGCGAAGTGGCCCGTGTCTCGGCCCTGTTCTACCTCGTCCCGCCCCTGGCCGCCCTGTTCGCCTGGCCACTACTGGGTGAGGCGATGCCCCCCCTCGCCTGGGCCGGAATGGCGCTGGCGGCGGCGGGCGTCACCCTCGCCCGGCGCTAGAACGGGCGACCGGTCACCTTCAACCGCTCGGCCAGAGCGTCAAACGCCCAGCGGTCCGCTTCCGACCACTCTGCCACCCGACTGGCCCACAGGACCGCTTCGCTGGAATGGATCAGCCCGTCCGACAGGATGCGCAGGTGATTGGCCCGCAGCGTCTCGCCGGAACTGGTGATGTCGGCAATCGCTTCGGCCGTGCCGTTCTTCACGGTGCCCTCGGTCGCGCCCTGACTGTCGACCAGTTGGTAATCCGCCACCCCTTGCCCCTGCAGAAAGTCGCGGACCAGCCGGTGATACTTGGTCGCGATCCGCAGGCGGTGGCCATGCGCCGCCCGAAAGGCAGCCGCCGCCGCATCCAGATCGTCGACCGTTTCCACGTCGATCCAGACGGCAGGCACCGCAATGATCAGGTCGGCATGCCCAAAACCCAGCCGCGCCAACTCCACGACTTCCGCCGCGTCCGTGCCCAGTTCTTCGCACACAAGGTCGGACCCGGTGACGCCAAGATGAATCCGCCCCGCCGCAAGTTCCCTTGGGATCTCGCCCGCCGACAACAGCACCGGCACGGCGCCTTCGATACCCTCGATCACGCCGGAATATTCCCGGTCGGCACCGGATCGCCGCATCGCCACGCCCCGCGCGCCGAACCAGTCAAAACAGTCCTGCATCAGCCGACCCTTTGACGGCACCCCGATCCGGATCATGCATGGCCCCCTTTCAGCCGCGCAACCAGACCGGGGCGGATCACACCGCCCACCGCCGGGATGAACGCCCCGGACCCCAGTACCGCCGTCAGCGCGTCATAGCGGCCACCGCTGGCCACGGGGGGCAACCCCGCTGGTCCGTGAAAGCTGAAGACAAAGCCATCGTAGTATTCAAGGCTGGTACGCCCGTGGCTTGCCTCGAACGCCAGCGTCGTCACATCAACCCCCCGTTTGGCCAAAGCTGTCAGCCGGGCCGCGAACCTGTCCACCGCAGGGGCAATGGCGGGCAGCAAAGGGGTAATCCCGCGCAGATGGTCCAACGCATGTGCCGCAGGGGCCTCCAGCGACAGAAGGTCATACAGCAGGGCCGCCTCGGTGGCCTTGATCGGTGGCGTCTTGGCGTCGGCCACCAGAGCCTCGGCCCGGGTGGCAATCTCATCGGCGGTGCGCAGCCCGACAAATGTTCCCGCCTCTTCGATCAGCGCAAGGGGCGATCCTGCAGCCAACCGCTCCAACAGCCTGACCCGCCCGGCCGGAACCGGCGCCCGCCCGGCGAACCGGTCCAGAAGCGCCTTGAACCGCCCCGGCCGCCAGATGTGCCGCAAAAGCGCGGCCTTCCGCCGCTCGGTCGTCTCCAACCCCCGCACGGCGGCCATCAGAATACCGACATCGCCGGTCACCGGGCGCAAATCCAGATCCGCCAAAAGGTCGCGGAACAGGGCAAACACTTCGGCATCCGCCGCTTCCGGGGCCTGCCGGTCAAAGACCTCATAGCCGACCTGCAGGTATTCGCTGGCTCGACCCGACCGGCGGGCCTGTTTGCGGAACACCTCACCCAGATAGGCATAGCGCGCAGGGTCTGCACCATGGGCCATATGGGCCTGCACCACGGGCACCGTGAAGTCCGGCCGCAGCATCATTTCGCCCAGAACAGGGTCCTGCGTGGTATAGGCCCGCGCCCGAATATCCTCGCCATAAAGGTCCAGCAGGGTTTCGGCGGGTTGCAGCAGGTCAGTCTCGACCGGCTCGGCCCCCGCAGCGACAAAGGCCGCCAGCAGCCGCTCGCCCTCGGCACGGATGGCGGGCTTGGGGATCATTGCCCCAGCATCTTTCGCACAGCCGCCACCAGATCGGCCCTTGGCACCTCAACTTGGGCGGGCCGGTCCTTCCATTCCTCCAGCGTGGCGCTTTCGGCGATCTTCGCACCAAGGATCAGGTCTTTCAGGATGACCTTGCCCTCTGCCGCCTCGTTCCCGCCCTGAATGATGGCGATGGGCGACTGCCGCTTGTCGGCGTATTTAAGCTGGTTGCCGAAGTTCTTCGGGTTGCCAAGGTAGACCTCGGCGCGGATGCCCGCCTGCCGCAGGTCACCGACCATCGCCATGTAGTCGGCCATCCGGTCCCGGTCCATCACCGTCACGACCACCGGCCCCGCCGTGTCAGCACGGCTCCGCCCCTTGGCCTGCAGCGCCGCGAGCAGCCGGTCAACGCCAATGGAGACGCCGGTTGCAGGCACATCCTGCCCGGTAAAGCGCTTCACCAGCCCATCATACCGCCCGCCCCCGGCGACCGACCCAAAGTTCCGCGGACGGCCCTTTTCGTCGGTGATCTGGAAGGTGAGCTCCGCCTCATAGACCGGGCCGGTGTAGTAGCCGAGGCCACGGACAACGCCGGGGTCGATGACGATGCGGTCGGGACCGTAGCCTTGGGCGGCGAGGAGGGACGCTATCTCCTGCAGCTCATGCACGCCCTGCTGGCCGATCTCGGAACCCGAGACCAGCGCCATCAGCTTGAGGATCGTGCCTTCATTGTCGGCAGCCGTAGCGTGGACAAAATCCAGGACCACCTGGGCCTGCGCGTCGTTCAGCCCCGCCCCCTTGGTGAAATCCCCGCTCTCGTCCTTCCGGCCCTCGCCCAGCAGGGCCCGAACCCCATCCGGCCCCAGCCGATCAATCTTGTCGATGGCGCGCAGGACGATGCCGCGTTCGGCCTCCTTGTCGTCGCCCGCCAGACCCGCGACCTCCATCACCCCGTTCAGGACTTTGCGGTTGTTGACCTTGACCACATAGTCACCACGGGGAATCCCCACGACCTCCAGCGCGTCGGCCAGCATCGCGCAGATCTCCGCGTCTGCGGCGACGGAGCCTGATCCCACGGTATCCGCATCGCACTGGTAGAACTGCCGGAACCGCCCCGGCCCCGGTTTTTCGTTCCGCCAGACCGGACCCATCGCGTAGCGGCGGTAGGGTGAGGGCAGGTCGTTGCGGTATTGCGCCGCCACCCGGGCCAGGGGGGCCGTCAGGTCATAGCGGAGGGCGAGCCAGTCGGCCTCATCTTCTTGCCACGCAAACACACCCTCATTCGGGCGGTCCACGTCGGGGAGGAACTTGCCCAGCGCCTCCACCGTTTCCACGGCCGAGGTTTCCAGCGGGTCGAAGCCGTAGCGGTGATAGACCCCGGCGATCGCGTCCAGCATTGCCTTGCGCTCGGTCACTTCCGCCCCGAAATAGTCGCGGAAGCCCTTGGGGGGTTCGGCGCGCGGGCGGCGGGGTTTGTCGTTTGCCATGGGTCGCACCCTTCGCTTTTCTTCGGGCCCCGTGTATCGAATGGGGCAAGGGGCGGCAAGCGCCCGGAGAGGGGCCATGGACCGGATCGAAATCCTTGAGGAACGCGTCGCCCACCTGACCCGCGCGGTGGAGGACCTGTCGGACGTGGTGGCCGCACAGGGGGCCGAGATGGCCCGGCTGACCCGGCTGGTGGGGCTGCTGGCCGAGAGGGAGGCAGAGCGGGAGGCCGCAGGAGACTCCCCCTCCCCCAACGTCCGCCCGCCGCACTGGTAGTGTCCCGGGCCGGGACAGGGGGGTCAGGGGAGGGATTTCAAGGGGTTAGGGGAGGGGGTAAGGGTTTGTTAAGTGGTCCGCGTATCGTGCCTCGGCAAAGTCAACTGGGAAAAATTGTCCCACCGCTTTGCCGAGTGACAGGGCAGTATGACTTCTGGCGTAAATACCAGTTTTTACTGCCACGCCGAGTTCCACCTCTAAATTCAATCTTTGACACTAGGCGAGTCGAAGGCTTAGAGAAGGCAAGCTAAGCTCTTTCCTCACAGTGTGGGTACAAGGTACGCATGAATTCACCAAGGGGGCAGTTCGTATGGTGGTCAGACAAAGCGTCCCGAGAGGCAGGAAGAATCTCAATTCTAGCGGTGGGGGAAACAGTCCTATGTGTTTCTGCCTACTTCCTGTTATTCTTCAAGGTTGGGATCGTGTGGCACCATTGGGTTATTCTACTAGCAACTCCTTTGGTTCTATTACGATCGAGTGAGTCCATCGAGGCTGGACGGAGATCCTTCGATGCATACCTTTCAAGAAAAAGCGACGTTCCGACTTTCTCCTTAGAAAGCGCCATCCAGACTATCTTTGCGGCTGCAGCGGCATACGGAACGTCAAATCTCCTGACTTCAATTTGGTTACCTGACCTCACAGGCTGGCAGAGTCTATGGCGCGGCGTTGTCATCGGATGGCTTGCCTTGAACATAGGGCTTGGTGCAGCGGCTAGCGTGGCCCAAATGCTAGTATTGGCAATAGCCGGCGCGATGATTGGCGCGATCTTCGGCGCAACAGATGTACAGAGTTGGAGTGGTATCAGCGGCGTATCCATCGGCGCAGTGTCCGGCGCAATCTCTGTGACTATTGTCCTTCCATTTGGGCTGTGGATACGCGCTATTTTCACGAGATTTTCAGCAATGATACGTAATCCGGTTTCTGGCCTTAAGTCGCTTCCGGAAAATTGGCGCAACACTGTACTTGCAGAGGACTTTCTTGCGCCGCTCGAACTTGTGCCTGGCCATGAGAATACTGCCTTGTTCTCTGGGGAAGAGAAATTTCCCTTTGATATTCTTGGTGATCGGCATCAATCGGAAAAAATCATATCAGGAACACTCGTAGCCATCTTTCTGTTCACTCCTCTTCTAATTTGGCGATGGTCTATCAAATCCACAGCTTGGTTTTATTTTCCATACCTTTTGCTTGGATGGGGATGGTCCAACGCACGTGGTTATGATCTTGTTGTTTGGTGTAGAGCGTATGGGCGAACTCTATGGAACTGGGTGGCTCTAATCCTAGCAATTCTACTCTTGGCAAGCTCTGTGGCTCCGCTGATTGGATGGGTTCAACTCGAATCATTGGCAAGGGAAATTAAGGAAAATGGGGGACCAGTATCGCCGATTGTTGGCTTATTGGTTTTAGATTGGCACAGCTTGGCTGTCCAGCCATGGTATTGGTTTTATCTTCCTTCTTGGTGCCTAACGATCTTTCTTTTCCTTGCAATAAACAAGATCAGCGCTGAGCTCGCCGCTGGCGGAGACCAGCATTCGAGGATTGTAACTTTGGGTCGCTATTTGTGGATAAGCAATCTTAGATGCGTTCTCACAAATATAGGGCTCGCAACTGCGCTGTTTTATTTTCTCTATGCTATTGATGCATGGGGGAGAACAATGGAATTCGTTCAGAGCCTCTTGCAAATATTTGCTGTGGAAAGCGACCAGATCGTTAAATCAAGCGATGATTAATCATGTCAAGTTGACAAATTTTCGTTTGGCCCCAGGATCAGGAACTTAGGCCCGCTGGACCGCCCCCAGGGGCGCCTCCGGCCTTCCTTTGCGCTTGGGGTGCTCGGTGGTGCGCTGTAGCGCACCCTACGGTGGTGGGTTGGCACCCACCCTACGAGGGGTGGGTGGCCCCCCTCCCCTACCCCTCCCCACGAGGGGGAGGGGGATTGGTCGTGGATGTTGGGGAGAGTCGGGCTGAAGCCCGACCTAGGGGGGGGTGCGCTGTAGCGCACCCTACATGGCGGGTCAGGGATTGCCGAACCACTCCTCCACCTTGTCGAGCACGTCGTCGATCAGGCCGCCTTGTCTTGCCTCTGGCCCCGTGAACTTGAGGAGGTAGCCGCCTCGGCAGACCTCTCGCCTGATCGTCAGGCCTTGTTTCAGCTGCAGCAGTCGGCGGGGGCGGGGTTTGGGGGTGCCGGGCTCATCGTCGGGGGGTGAGGCGATCAGGTCGGTGATCAGGGGGGCGACGGCGTGCCATTGGGCGGTCAGGCCGGAGGGTTTCGCCTCGATCAGGGCAAGGGTCAGGACCTCCTCGCCGCCAAGGCGGAGGGCGGTGGCGAGGCGCTCCATCCGTTCGATCGACAGGCGTTCGGGGGTGGCGAGGGTGCCGTCCAGCGCGGTGGCGACCTCGACATAGGCGCGGAGGCGGGTGCGGGTCTGGCGGGTAGCGGTGGGGTAGAGGGCGGCGATGGCGGCGTCGGGGGTGTCGAAGTGCCCCTCCTCCATCGCGGTGAGGATGAGGGTGGCTTTCTCCCACGGCGAGACAGGTTCGCGGTTCTCATTCTCGGACACCATGGTGGCGAGGGCCTGGGCCACGGATTGGGGAGAGCGGAGGAAGGCGGGGATGGTGCTGTGGCCCAGCGCGGTGCAGGCGGTCAGGCGGCGGAGGCCGGAGATGAGGCCGTGGGTGTGGCCGTTCCGGGGGGTGGAGAGTTCCCAGACCTCGACCGGCATGCGGAGGCCTTCGGCGGCGATGGAACGCTGGAGTTGGGCGAGGGGCTCGGGGGTGAGGGTGGTGCGGTCGCGCAGCAGGGCGTGGGGGTCGATGGCGGCGAGGGGGAGGTGGAGAAGGGGGTCCATTGGCGTGCTCCTTTACCGGGGAGGGAACGCGGTTCGGGTTAGGGTTTGGTGAGGGGGGCGAGCGGGGGGATCAGATCTCTTCGACGGCGAGGACCCCGTGCATGGCCTTGATCGCGCCCTTGATCTGGGGGGTGATGGGGTAGGCGTCGGGGAGGGTGATGTCCACCTCACGCCCTGCGGGGTCGGTGATGCAGAGGGTGATCTGCGCGCGGGAGCGTCCTTCGACGCGGGAGAGGAGCGAGGCGAGGGAGGGGACGGCTTCGGGTCGGGCGAGGTGGATGCGGATGGATTGCGCGCCGCCCTGGGCTGCGACGGCATCGATGGGGGCGATGGCCTGGGCGAGGAGTTTGAGGGTTTCGCCCTCCAGTTCCGCCTTGACGGTGAGGACGATGTTCTGGCCGGGGTCAAGGTGATCGCGCGAGGCTTCGAGGACTTCGGAAAAGCAGGTGACTTCGTAAAGGCCGGTGGGGTCGGACAGCTGGACGAAGGCGAAGCGGTTGCCGCGGGCGGATTTGCGCTCCTGCCGGGAGGAGACGGAGCCGGCGATCTTGGCGGTGATGGGCCCGCGTTCGGCGCGGGCGGTGACTTGGGCGAGGGTTTCGACGTTCTGGCGTTTGAGGGCGGACATGTAGTCGTCCAGCGGGTGGCCGGAGAGGTAGAAGCCGATGGCCTGATGTTCCTGCGCGAGGCGCTCGACGGGCAGCCAGTCGTCGCGGAACGGGAGGCGGGGTTCGGGGATGTCAGCGCCCGCGCTGCCGAAGAGCGAGACCTGGGCGGAGGCGGTCGCCTCATGGATGGCGGCGGAGTAGGCGACGAGGGGGTCGAGGGCTTCGAACACGCGGGCGCGGTTGGGGTCGAGCTGATCGAAGGCCCCGGCGCGGGCCAGCATTTCAAGCGGGCGCTTGCCGATGCGTTTGAGGTCAACGCGGCGGGCGAAGTCGAAGAGGGTGGCGAAGGGACGCTCTTCCGCCCTGACGGGCGTAATCGCTGCGCCGGTCGGCGAAGACGGCGATGAAGGCGGATGAGCGGCCCCTTGCGGTTCCTGCCGCGCCTGCACGATCAGCTGCATCGCATCGACGCCGACATTCTTCAGCGCGCCCAAGCCATAGACCAGCGCGCCGTCGCGGACGGTGAAGGTGGCCAGCGAGGCGTTCACGCAGGGGGCGATGGTTTTCAGGCCAAGCTTGTCCACCTCACGCTTGTAGACGGCCAGCTTGTCGGTGAGGTGGAGGTCGCAGTTCATCACCGCGGCCATGAATTCGGCGGGGTAATTCGCCTTGAGATACGCCGTCTGGTAGCTGACCACGGCATAGGCGGCGGCGTGGGATTTGTTGAAGCCGTAGTTGGCGAATTTCTCCAGCAGGTCGAACACCTCACCCGCTTTGGCGGCGTCGATGTTGTGGGTGGCCTTGGCACCTTCGATGAATTTCGGGCGTTCGCGGGCCATTTCGACCGGGTTCTTCTTGCCCATCGCGCGGCGCAGCAAGTCCGCGCCGCCCAGCGAATACCCGGCCATGACTTGGGCGATCTGCATCACCTGTTCCTGATAGACGATGATCCCTTGGGTTTCCGCAAGGATATGGTCGATGGTGGGGTGGATGGATTCCAGATCGCGCAGGCCGTTCTTCACCTCGCAATAGGCCGGGATGTTTTCCATCGGGCCGGGGCGGTAGAGGGCGACGAGGGCCACGATATCCTCGATGCAGGTCGGCTTCATCCGGCGCAGCGCGTCCATCATGCCCGAGCTTTCCACCTGGAACACGGCGACGGTTTTCGCGGCGGCGTAAAGGTCATAGGCGGGCTGGTCGTCCAGCGGGATCAGGTTGATGTCAAAGCTGATGCCGCGCAGGGCGAGGAGGTCCATCGCGTTCTGGATCACGGTCAGGGTCTTCAGACCAAGAAAGTCGAATTTGACCAGACCGGCGGCTTCGACCCATTTCATGTTGAACTGGGTCGCAGGCATGTCTGACCGGGGATCGCGGTAAAGCGGCACCAGCTGGTCCAGCGGACGGTCGCCGATCACCACACCGGCGGCGTGGGTGGAGGCGTTGCGGTAGAGGCCTTCGATTTCCTTGGCGTATTCCAGCAGGCGACCGACCACCTCCTCTTTCGCGGCTTCACGCAGACGGGGTTCATCGGCCAGCGCCTTGGTGATGCTGACGGGCTTCACCCCTTCCACCGGGATCATCTTCGACAGCTTGTCGACCTGCCCATAAGACATCTGCAGCACGCGCCCGACGTCACGGACGGCGGCCTTGGACAGAAGCGCGCCGAAGGTGATGATCTGGGCCACGCGGTCGCGGCCGTATTTTTCCTGAACGTAAGAGATCACCTCTTCCCGACGATCCATGCAGAAGTCGATGTCGAAGTCGGGCATCGACACGCGTTCCGGGTTCAGGAAGCGTTCGAACAGCAGCGCATAGCGCAGGGGATCAAGGTCGGTGATCGTCAGCGCATAGGCCACCAGCGAGCCAGCGCCCGAGCCCCGACCGGGACCGACGGGAATGTTGTGGTCCTTGGCCCATTTGATGAAGTCCGACACGATCAGGAAATAGCCGGGGAACCCCATCTTTTCGATGATGCCGAGTTCGAAATCGAGCCGGGCCTGATACTCCTCGGGCGTGGCGGAGTGGGGGATGACGGCAAGGCGGGCCTGAAGCCCGGCATTGGCCTGACGGCGCAGTTCTTGCACCTCGTCATCGGCGAACCTTGGCAGGATGGGGGCGTGTTTCTTCACCGCAAAGGCGCAGCGGCGGGCAATCTCGACGGTGTTTTCCAAAGCCTCGGGCAGGTCGGCGAACAGGGTCGCCATTTCGGCTTCGGACTTGAAATAGTGCTGCGGGGTCAGGCGGCGGCGGGGCTGCTGCTGGTCGACATAGGCCCCTTCGGCGATGCAGATCAGGGCATCATGCGCCTCATACATCGAGGATTTGGGGAAGTAGACGTCATTGGTGGCAACCAGCGGCAGGCCAAGGTCATAGGCCAGTTCCACGGCACCACGTTCGGCCAGCATCTCGGGTTCCGAAAGCGCGCCGCCGGGGCCCGGGTGGCGTTGCAGCTCCACATAAAGGCGGTTCGGGTAGATCGTGGTCAGCCGTTCCAGCAGGCTGCGCGCCTTGGCGGTCTGGCCGGTGGCATGGAAGCGGCCAAGCGGGCCTTCCGGACCGCCGGTCAGGCAGATCAGGCCGGCGCTGTGCCGTGCAAGTTCGTCCAGCGTCACTTGCGGCAGGTTGGCGGCACCCGACATCGCGCCGTCGATGTAGAGGCGCGAGTTCAGTTGCATCAGGTTCAGATAGCCGGATTCGTCCTGTGCCAGCAGGACGATGGGCGCGGGCGCGCGGGGCTTTTCGCCCGGTTGGGCGGGGTCATGCGCGACAGAGATCTGGCAGCCGACGATGGGCTGGACACCCGCCCCCATGGCGGTGACCGAAAACTCCAATGCGGCGAACATGTTGTTCGTGTCGGTCACGGCGACGGCGGGCATTGACGCCGCCGTGCAAAGGTCGATGAGTTTCTTGACCGGGACCGCGCCTTCAAGCAGCGAATGTTCGGTATGGGTGCGAAGGTGGATGAATCGGGGCGCGCTGGACATTGCGGCAGCCTAGCGAAGCGCCGGGCGGGGCGAAAGCCCGCTCCTTCTTTCGGCAAAACGCGAAACTGCTTTGCGGATTTGGATGAAGGCGGGGCTTGCCATGTGGCGTCCTGCCGCGCTTCATGGTCTGAACAAGGCTGGGACTAGAAAAGGCTGGGCAAAGATCCGGCAGACCGCATCTTCCGCTTTACGCCGCATCGGGCGGGGATGGGGACCAGAATGACCGGGGAGAAGGCGGCGGGTTTGGGAATGTCGGACGTTGCGTTTCACTTGAACGGAACGCTTGTGCGGGTGGCGGATCAGCCACCGACGCGCACGCTTCTGGATTGGCTGCGCGAGGACCGCGGCCTGTGCGGCACCAAGGAAGGCTGCAACGAGGGCGATTGCGGCGCCTGCACGGTGATGGTGACCGATGCGGCCGGGTCGCGGGCGCTGAACGCCTGCATCCTGTTCCTGCCGCAGTTGGACGGCAAGGCCGTGCGCACGGTCGAGGGGATCACCGGCCCGGGGGGTGAGATGCACCCGGTGCAGGCTGCGATGGTGGCGCAGCACGGGTCGCAATGCGGCTTCTGCACGCCGGGCTTTGTCGTCAGCATGGCGGTGGCGCATCTGAACGGCGCGCGGGATCATGATGACCAGTTGGCCGGGAACCTGTGCCGCTGCACCGGCTATGCGCCGATCATCCGGGCGGCGGAGGCGGCTGAAAGCGAACCGGCACCCTACTGGATGACCTCTGATTCAGCTTTCATTCTGGCCCAAGTATCCCGGGGTATGCCGGCGGTTTCGCCATCGGTTCGAGAAACCGCTGGCATGGGGGGCAGCGCCCCCGGCGCTTTCAGTCCGCGCGACAGCGACGAATTGGCTGAGTGGTATCTGGCCAACCCCGACGCCACCCTGATCGCCGGGGCGACGGATGTGGGGCTATGGGTCACCAAACAGCTGCGCGACCTGGCACCAGTGGCATTCCTGAACGGGGTCGAGGATCTGCAGGGGATCGAAGTGCAGGGCGGCCAGCTGCATGTTGGCGCTTGCGTCACGATTGCCGCCTTGCGCGCGGCGGTGGCGGAGCGGTTGCCGTCCTTCGGCGAACTTCTGCGCCGCTATGCGTCGGAACAGGTGCGCAATGCGGCGACGATCGGGGGGAACATCGCCAATGGCTCGCCCATCGGGGACGGCCCTCCGGCGTTGATCGCGCTGGGGGCCACGCTGCATTTGCGGCGCGGAGATGAGATGCGCAGCCTGCCGCTGGAGGATTTCTTCCTCGACTACCGCAAGCAGGACCGGCGGCCGGGGGAGTTTGTGGCGGGGGTGTCCTTTCCGGAACAGGCGCCGGGGCTGCGTTGCTACAAGATCTCCAAACGGTTCGATCAGGATATTTCGGCGGTTTGCGGGTGTTTCAACGTCACGGTTGACGGGGGCCGGGTGACATCAGCCCGCATCGCTTTTGGCGGCATGGCGGGTGTTCCGAAGCGGGCGGCGCGGGCCGAAGCGGCGCTGGTTGGCCAGCCCTGGACGATTGCCACGGCAGAGGCAGCGGCGCAGGCGATGGCGGGGGATTTCACCCCGCTGTCCGATATGCGGGCCAGTGCTGCCTATCGGCTGACCACGGCGCAGAACCTGATGCTGCGGTATTTCCATGACCTGGCCGGTGTGCCCGTGTCAGTGCTGGAGGTGCGGGCATGACGATGGGCAAACCCCTGCCCCATGACGCCGCCCCCCTGCATGTGACGGGACAGGCGCGCTATGTGGACGACCTGCCGCTGCCGGGCAATGCGCTGCATCTGGCCTTTGGCCTGTCCACCGTCGCGCATGGCGAGATCACCGGGCTGGACCTGTCCGCCGTGCGCGCCGCGCCGGGCGTCGTGGCGGTGCTGTCGGCCGAGGATTTCGCCGAGATGCCGGATTGTTCGCCTTCGGCCCATGACGAGCCTTTGCTGGCGGTGGGCAAGGTCCATTACGTTGGCCAGCCGGTGTTTCTGGTCGTCGCCGACAGCCATCTGGCGGCGCGCAAGGCGGCGCGGTTGGGCAAGGTCACTTACCGCGAATTGCCGGCCCTGCTGACAGTGGACGATGCCTTGGCCGCCGGAAGCCGGTTCGAGCAGGGGCCGGTGGTCTGGCAGAAGGGCGATGCGGCGGGCGCGATTGCCGCTGCACCGCGGATCGTCGAAGGCAGCTTTGAGGTCGGCGGGCAGGAGCATTTCTATCTGGAGGGTCAGGTTGCGGCCGTGATCCCGCAGGAGGGGGGGGATATGGTTGTCCATTCCTCCACCCAGCATCCGACCGAGGTGCAACACAAGGTCGCCCATGCCCTGCATCTGCCGATGAGCGCAGTGCGGGTCGAAGTGCGCCGGATGGGCGGGGGCTTTGGCGGGAAGGAAAGCCAGGGGAACGCCTTGGCGATTGCCTGTGCGGTGGTGGCGCATCGGTTGGGGCGGCCTGCCCGGATGCGCTATGACCGGGATGACGACATGGTCATCACCGGCAAGCGGCATGACCTGCGGATTCTGTACCGGGCCGGTGTGGACGAAGAGGGGCGGATTCTGGGGCTGGAGTTCCAGCACCTGTTCCGTTGCGGCTGGTCTCAGGACCTGTCCTTGCCGGTTGCCGACCGGGCGATGCTGCATGCAGACAACTGCTATCACCTGGCCCACATCCGGATCGAATCGCACCGGCTGAAAACCAATACCCAAAGCGCCACGGCCTTCCGGGGCTTTGGCGGGCCGCAGGGGATGGTGGGGATCGAGCGGGTGCTGGACCATGTGGCCTTTGCCGTGGGGCGTGAGCCGCTGGCGGTGCGGAAGCTGAACTTCTATCGCGCGAGTCAGGAGGTCGGAGCCTCCGGCGGGGATATTTCTGCCAGAATGAAATCGCAAGGAAGTGGGGAGGTTGACCTGACGTCTCGCGGGGCGGCGGCTCCTGTTGGGTCGCACGCGCTGCCGACGGACGGGCCGGTGCAGACGACGCCCTTCCACATGCCGGTGGAGGATTTCATCGGGCATGAGCTGGTGGCGGAGTTGGAGCGTTCGTCGGACTATCAGGCGCGCAAGGCGGCGATTGCGGAGTGGAATGCAGGCTCGCCGGTGCTGAAGCGGGGGATTGCGCTGACGCCGGTGAAGTTCGGGATTTCGTTCACGCTGACCTGGCTGAACCAGGCGGGGGCCTTGGTGCATGTCTATCAGGACGGGTCGATCGCGCTGAACCATGGCGGGACCGAGATGGGACAGGGGCTGTTCCAGAAGGTGGCGCAGGTGACGGCCTCGGTCTTTGGCGTCGATGCGTCGGTCGTGAAGATCACGGCGACGGATACCGGGAAGGTGCCGAATACCAGCGCCACGGCGGCATCGTCGGGGGCGGACCTGAACGGGATGGCGGCGAAGGCGGCGGCGGAGACGATCCGCGCGCGGCTGGCAGAGTTCATTGCCGACAAGCATCAGGCGAAGGCGTCTGCGGTGCGGTTTGTCGATGGCACAGTGCGGGTGGCGGGTGAGGTGTACGGCTGGGCGCAGGTGGTGGCTTGGGCCTATCAGGCGCGGGTCAGCCTGTCCTCAACCGGGTTCTATGCCACGCCGAAGATCGTCTGGGACCGGGTGCGCGGGGTGGGGCGGCCGTTCTTCTACTTCGCCTATGGCGCGGCGGTGACCGAGGTGGTCATCGACCGGCTGACCGGGGAGAACCGGATTTTGCGGGCGGATATCCTGCATGACACGGGGACCAGTCTGAACCCGGCTTTGGACATTGGCCAAGTCGAAGGCGCCTATGTTCAGGGCGCGGGGTGGCTGACGACGGAGGAGCTGGTCTGGGACGGCAAAGGGCGTTTGGCGACGCATGCGCCCAGCACATACAAGATCCCGGCCTGTTCGGACCGGCCCGACGTGATCAACGTGGCGCTGTGGGGCAAGCCCAACCGCGAGGATGCGGTGGGCAAGTCGAAGGCGGTGGGCGAGCCGCCGCTGATGCTGGGCATCTCGGCGCTGATGGCATTGAGCGATGCGGTTGCGGCCTGTGGGGATGGGTCGGTCTATCCGGCCTTGGACGCGCCTGCGACGGCGGAGCGGGTGCTGATGGCCGTGCGGAGGGTCGAGGGTGTTTGACCTTGGGGCCCTGCAGGCTGCGATTGACGCCCATGGCCGGGTGGCCCGCGTGGTGATTGCCGCGTTCGAGGGATCAAGCCCGCGCGAAGTTGGGGCGGCGATGCTGGTCTGGGAGACGGGCCAGTCAGGGACGATTGGCGGCGGGGCGCTGGAGTTTGAGGCGGTGGCGCGGGCGCGTCTTGCTTTGGCCGGGAGCCCCCCCTCCCCATCCCTCCCCCACGCGGGGGGAGGGAGGCACGGGGTTTCGGGCGTTGCGGCAGCTGACGGGAGCGCCGCGCCCCCTCCCCCCATTGTGGGGGAGGGTTGGGGTGGGGGGGTGCCTGCAAAGGTCGAGCGGGTTTCGCTGGGGCCTGCGCTGGGGCAATGCTGCGGCGGGGCGGTGGTGCTTTGGACTGAGGTGTTCGAGGCGGCGCCAGTGCCGGAGGACGGGGTGATCGCGCGCGGGTCGGGGGCGATGCCTTTGGCGGTGAAGCGGGTTCTGGCTGCGGCGCGGGGGGAGGGTGTGATGCCCTTGCCGCAGCTGGTGCAGGGGTGGTTTGTCGAGCCCGTGGCACGGGCGGAACGGCAGGTCTGGGTCTGGGGCGCGGGGCATGTGGGGCGGGCTTTGGTGTCGGTCCTCGCCCCATTGCCGGGGGTCGCGGTGACCTGGGTGGACGTCAGTGCCGAGCGGTTTCCGGATGTGGTGCCTGCGGGCGTGCGGGTGCTGCCTGTGGCCAAGCCTGAGGTAGCGGTGGGGTTGGCTTCGCGTGAGGCGGAGCATCTGGTGGTGACCTATTCGCACGCGCTGGACCTTGAACTGTGCCACCGGTTGCTGGGGCATGGGTTCCGCAGTGCCGGGCTGATCGGATCGGCGACGAAATGGGCGCGGTTTCGCGCTCGGCTGGCGGCACTGGGGCATTCGGGCGAGGCGATCCGGACGATCCGCTGCCCGATTGGCGACCCGTCGCTTGGCAAGCATCCGCAGGCGATTGCGGTGGGGGTTGCGGCAGAGTTTCTGGCGGCGCGCGGCGTGGTGGTGGGGCGGAGGGACAGGGCATGACTTTGCTTTTGGGCGTCGAGGGGGTGACGAAGGCCTATCCCGGCGTGGTGGCGAACAGTGACGTGTCGTTCCAGATCAGCGAGGGCGAGATCCACGCGCTGCTGGGGGAGAACGGGGCGGGGAAATCCACGCTGGTCAAGATGATCTACGGGCTGGTGAAGCCCGATAGCGGGCGGATGACGCTGCGCGGCCAGCCCTATACGCCCGCCAAGCCGGCAGAGGCGCGGCGACAGGGAGTGGCGATGGTGTTCCAGCACTTCAGCCTGTTCGAAGCGCTGAACGTGGCGGAGAATGTGGCCTTGGGGATGGAAAACCCGCCGCCGATGAAGGCGCTTGCCGGGCGGATCCGGGAGGTGTCGGAGGAATACGGGCTGCCGCTGGACCCGTCACGGATGGTGGGCGACCTGAGCGCGGGGGAGCGGCAGCGGGTGGAGATCATCCGGTGCCTGCTGCAGGACCCGAAGCTGCTGATCATGGACGAGCCGACATCCGTTCTGACGCCGCAGGAGGTGGAGATCCTGTTCAAGACGCTGCGGCAGTTGGCGTCCGAGGGGACGGCGATCCTGTACATCAGCCACAAGCTGGAGGAGATCCGCAGCCTGTGTGATGAGGCGACGATCCTGCGGCGGGGCAAGGTGGTGGCGACCTGCACGCCGCGCGACCGGACGGCGCGGGAGATGGCGGAGCTGATGGTCGGCACCGTCCTGACGCCCCCGGTGCGGGCCGGGCGGACGAAGGGGGACGTGGCACTGGAGGTTTCGGGGCTGTCAGTGGCGTCGCCCATTCCCTTCGGGACCGCGCTGAAAGCGGTGAGTTTCACGGTGCGGCAAGGCGAGGTTCTGGGGATTGCCGGGGTGGCGGGCAACGGGCAGGACGAATTGCTGCTGGCGCTGTCGGGAGAGCTTCGGTCACAGCCTGAGGCGGTGAAGATCGCGGGCGTGGCGATGGGTGACACGGGGCCGAATGACCGGCGACGGGCGGGGCTGGTGGCGGCACCGGAGGAGCGGCTGGGCCATGCGGCGGCGCCGGATATGTCGCTGGTGGAAAATGCGCTGTTGTCGGGCGTCGTGCGGCAGGGGCTGACCGCGCGCGGCTTCATCGACTGGGCCGCGACAGAGGCGTTCGCGGCAGGGATCGTCAAGGCGTTTGACGTGCGCACACCGGGGACCCATGTCGCGGCGCGGGCGCTGTCGGGGGGCAACTTGCAGAAGTTCGTGGTCGGTCGCGAGTTGAGCCAGACGCCAAGCGTGATCGTCATCAACCAGCCGACCTGGGGGGTGGACGCGGCGGCGGCGGCGGCCATCCGGCAGGCGATCCTTGACCGCGCGTCAGGCGGGGCGGCGGTGGTTGTGATCAGTCAGGACCTGGATGAACTGCTTGAGATTGCGGATGATTTTGCGGCGCTGAATGGCGGGCGGCTGACGCCCACGCGGCCCGTCGACGGGCTGACGGTGGATGAGATCGGGCTGATGATGGGCGGGACGCATGGCATGGAGGTGGCGCATCATGGCTGAGGGTTTGCCTGCAATGGCCCCCCTTCCCACGAGGGGGAGGGGAGGTGTCGGACCTGATGCGCCGCGCCTTGGGTCTGGCGTCGCCGGGGGGCTTTCCGCCCCCCCATCCCCCCGAGGATATTTGGGCCAGAATGAAAGGGCTTCAGGGGGGTGGTCATGCTGAGGCTGGAAAAGCGGCCCTCGCCCAGTGTGTTCTGGCAGCGCGCCTCGCCGTTTCTGGCGGTGGCGCTGACCATGGTGGCGGGCGGGATCATGTTCTGGGTTCTGGGGAAGAACCCGTTTGAGGCGATAAGGACAATCTTCTGGGACCCGCTGTTCAACGCGCAGTTCGCCAGCTATTCGCGGCCGCAGTTGCTGGTTAAAGCTGCGCCGCTGATCCTGATCGCCATCGGGCTTTCGCTCGGCTTCCGGGCGGGCATCTGGAACATCGGGGCCGAGGGCCAGTACATCATGGGCGCGATCTTTGGCGCGGCGGCGGGGCTGGCGGTGTACCCGGTGGAAAGCCGGCTGATCTTTCCGGTGATGATCGTGGCGGGGGCGTTCGGCGGTTTTGTCTGGGCGATGATCCCGGCGATCCTGAAGACGGTGTTCCGGACGAACGAAATCCTCGTGTCACTGTTGCTGGTCTATGTGGCGCAGAACATTCTGGCGATGATGGCGCTGGGTGCGTTGCGCAACCCCGAGGGCGGGGGGTTTCCGGGCAGCCGCAACTTGAGCCAGATTCCGGCGATGGCGAACCCGGAGCTGATCGCGGGCACGGGCATGCATTGGGGGGTGGTCGCGGCCTTCATGGCGGTGATCGCGGGGTATATCCTGCTGCAGCGGCATATCCTTGGCTTCCAGATCAAGCTGGCCGGGCAAGCGCCAAGGGCGGCGCGGTTTGCAGGGGTTTCCCCGGCGCGGCTGGTGGTGCTGTGTCTGGGGATTTCGGGGGTGCTCGCGGGGCTGGCGGGGGTGTTCGAGGTGACCGGGCCGGCGGGGCAGATCAGCATTGATTTCAATGTGGGCTATGGATTTACCGCGATCATCGTCGCGTTTCTGGGCCGGTTGAACCCGGTGGGGATCCTGTTCGCGGGGCTCCTCATGGCACTGACCTATATCGGGGGCGAGTTGGCGCAGTTCATGCTGGGTCTGCCCTCGGCTGCGGTTCAGGCCTTTCAGGGGATGCTCTTGTTCTTCCTGCTGGGCACCGACCTGTTGACCAACTTCCGTATCCGACTGGCGAAAAGGGAGTTGGCGTGATGGCGGTCCAGACCTTGACCACAGCTGAGGGGCTTGCGGCGGGGGCGCTGACGGCGGGCGGCTTCGCCCTTGGTTACCTGACGCCCCTTGGCGGCTTCATCGTCTTCCTGCTTCTGGTGCTGTTCGTCCTCGACATCTTTTTCGATTCGGCAGGCAGCGGGTTGAGCAGTGCCTTTGCGACCGGCCTAGGGCGGGTGGCGAGCCTTGCATGGTCGCCGGTCGACAAGGTGACGAGCAGCCCGCTGCGACTTTGGGCGTGGAGGTTGCCCGGCTTGGCGACGCTGGGCGGGTTTCTTCTGGCCTGGGTGCAGAATCTTGCGACGGGGAGTGCGTGATGTTTGGCAGCATTGATCCGGCCCTGCTGGTGGCCGCGCTGATGGTGAACTCGGTTCCTGTCATGCTGGCGGCGACGGGGGAGTTGGTGGTCGAGAAATCGGGTGTTCTCAACCTTGGGGTTGAGGGGATGATGATCATGGGGGCGATCTGCGGCTTCGTCACCGCGGTTGTCACCGGGAACCCCTATCTGGGGTTTCTGGGCGGGGCACTGGGGGCGGCGGCACTTTCGGCGGTGTTCGGGGTGCTGACGCAGGTCTTGCAGACCAATCAGGTGGCGACGGGCTTGGCGCTGACGCTGTTCGGGCTGGGGCTGTCCAGCCTGATCGGGCAGAGCTATGTCGGCATCCGCCCGCCCGCGACGGGCGATCTGCCGCTGGGGCCCTTGGCCGATATTCCGTTTCTGGGGGTGGCGGTCTTTGGGCATGACTGGATGGTCTATGCATCCATCCTGCTGGTGGCGGCGGTGTGGTGGGTTCTGAAATACAGCCGCGTGGGGCTGATCCTGCGGGCGGTGGGCGAAAGCCATGAGGCGGCGCATGCGCTGGGCTACAAGGTCACGCGCATCCGGATGCTGGCCGTACTGTTCGGCGGGGCGATGGCCGGGCTTGGCGGGGCTTACGTCAGCCTGGTGCGGGTGCCGCAATGGACCGACGGGATCACGGCGGGCGCGGGGTGGATCGCGCTGGCCATCGTGGTCTTTGCCAGCTGGAAGCCCTGGCGGGTGCTGGCGGGTGCCTATCTTTTCGGCGGGATCTCGGTCCTGCAACTGAACCTGCAGGCCGCCGGATCGGCCATTCCGGTGGAATACTTGTCCATGGCCCCGTATCTGATAACCATCCTTGTGCTGGTCATCATGTCATCGGGACGTGGGAAGGCTGCACTCGCCGCTCCGGCCTGTCTGGGCCAGAATTTCCACGCCTCGCGCTGAGGCAACACACTGAGTGAAACACTCCGGGGGCGGGACAGCCCCTGCTAAAATGGGGAGATATCTATGAAACGCAGACATTTGCTTGCAACCGCGGCACTGGGCCTTGGTCTGGTCTTCGGCGGCGCGGCGATGGCGCAGGACAAGACGAAGGCCTGCTTCGTCTATGTCGGCCCGATCGGGGATGGCGGCTGGACCTTCCAGCACCATGAGGGTGCGCTGGCCGTGCAGGAAGCCTTTGGCGACAAGGTGGAGATCGCATTCCAGGAAAACGTGCCAGAAGGTGCTGATGCCGAGCGCGTGCTGACCCAGATGGCGCTTTCGGGCTGCAACATCATCTTCACCACGTCCTTCGGATACATGGATGCGACCAACGCGGTTGCCGCCAAGTTCCCCGACATCAAGTTCGAGCATGCAACGGGCTACAAGCGCGAGCATCCGAACGTGTCGACCTACAACGCGCGCTTCTATGAGGGCCGGGCGGTGCAGGGCCACATTGCGGGCAAGATGACGAAGTCGAACAAGATCGGCTACATCGGGTCCTTCCCGATCCCGGAAGTCATCATGGGGATCAACAGCTATTACCTGCATGCCAAGAAGGTGAACCCGGAAGTGGAGCTTTCGGTGGTCTGGGCCTTCACCTGGTTCGACCCGGCGAAAGAGGCCGATTCGGCCAAGGCGCTGATCGATCAGGGCGTGGACGTGATCGCAAGCCACACCGACTCCACCGCCCCTCTGGCGGAAGCGGCCAAGACCAATGGCGCGGTGATCGGCTTTGGTCAGGCCAGCGACATGGCCGAATACAAGGACGGGCCGCGGGTTTCGTCGATCATCGACAACTGGGCCCCTTACTACATCAAGCGCGTCGGTGCCCTGATGGACGGGACCTATGAGCAGGCCGATGCCTGGGAAGGCATCGCCGGCGGTGAGGTCGAGATCGGCGAGATCACTGCGCTGGTTCCGGCCGAGGTGAAGGCCGAAGCCGAAGCCATGCGCGATGCGATTGCGGCGGGGACCTATCACCCGTTCACCGGGCCCATCAACAAGCAGGACGGCTCGCCCTGGCTGGCCGAAGGTCAGGTGGCACCGGACGGCGATCTGCTGGGGATGAGCTTCTACGTCGAAGGCATCACGGGCGAGATTCCCAAGTAAGGGATTTTTGGCGCGGGCGAGGGGGCAAGCCCCCCGACCCGCGCCAAAAAGCGGGGGTTTCACACCCCCGCACCCCTGTGGGATATTTGCAGAAGAGAAAGGGCATGGGTCTTCCCCGTGCCCTTTCTTGTCAGGAGAGGTGGGGGATCATGGACGCGGATTTTCTGATCATTGGCGGCGGGATTGCCGGGGTTTCGGCCGCGGCACGGCTGTCGGAACTGGGGTCGGTGATCGTGCTGGAGGCGGAGGAGGTGCTGGCGCATCACGCCAGTGGCCGGTCAGCGGCGCTGTATGAGCCGCGCTATGGCGCCCCTGCCGTGGTGGGGCTGTCCATGGCGTCGGAGGCGTATTTCCGGTCGGTGCCGGGGGTGCTTTCCCCGCGCGGGCTGATGCTGGTGGCCAAGGCGGACGCGGGGGAGGCGTTCGAGCATGATCTGGTCGGCATGGCCTTTGACCGGATCAGCGTGGCCGAGGCGCGCGAGATCGTGCCGATCCTGAACCCCGAGGTGGTGGTGCAGGCGGGCTATGCCGCCCATGCCGAGGATGTGGATACGGATCTTCTGGTGCAAGGTTTTGCGCGCGAGGCGAAGGGGCGCGGGGCGCGCGTCCTGACGAAGGCGCGGGTCAGCGCTGTGGCCAAGGACGGCGGGGGGTGGCGCGTCACCTCGACCGTGGGAGAATTCACGGCGCGGATGGTGGTGAATGCGGCGGGGGCCTGGGTGGACCAGGTGGCCGCCATGGCGGGGGTGCGCCCCTTGGGGTTCACGCCCTACCGCAGGTCGATGGCGCGGATCCCGGCGCCCGGGGGCCATGATGTCAGCCGCTGGCCGATGCTGTTCGGGCCGGGGGAGGACTGGTACGCCAAGCCCGATGCCGGGGCGCTGATCGTCAGCCCGGCCGAGGAGGACCTGATGGAGCCGCATGACGCCTGGGCCGATGACATGGTGCTGGCCGAGGGTCTGGCGCGCTATGAAGAGGTGGTGACGGAACCGGTGACGCGGTTGCTGGCAAGCTGGGCGGGGTTGCGGACCTTTGCGCCGGACCGGGTGCTGGTGATCGGGCCGGATCTGCGCGAGCCGTCGTTCTTCTGGCTGGCGGGTCAGGGTGGCTATGGGTTCCAGACCTGCGCGGCGGCAAGCCGTCTGGCGGCGGACCTGATCGGCGGGCGCGTGCCAGAGCTTGACGCAGGTCTGGTGGCCGCACTGTCGCCCGCTCGGTTCGGGTGACGGTTTCCGCCGAGCGCTGAAATCTGCGCGTGACAGCGGGGCCAACGCGCGGCAGCATCGGCGGCATGAGGCATCTCGTCGGACTGTTCCTGCTGTTGCTGGCTGCCTGTGGCACGGCCCCGCGTGAGGCGGGTGGCCCGCCTGATGAGGTGACTGTCACCTCGTCCAACTTTCGCGATGCTGACCCGACCGACTGGCCGGGACGGTCGCCCGACCGCTATCCGGTGCATGGGATTGACCTGTCACGCTTCCAGACCGCCGTGGACTGGCCGACGGCGCGGGCGAACGGGGTGAATTTTGCCTTTATCAAGGCGACCGAGGGTGGCGACCTTGTGGACCCGATGTTTGAGTCGCATTGGCGCGGCGCGGGGGCGGCGGGGGTGAAGCGGGGGGCTTACCACTTCTTCTACCATTGCCGCCCGGCAGCCGAGCAGGCGCGCTGGTTCATCCGGCATGTGCCAAAAGTGGCCGGCGCCCTGCCCCCGGTTCTGGACATGGAGTGGACGCCGTTTTCGCCGACCTGCACGATCCGCCGCGACGGGGCGACCTTGCGGGAAGAGGCGCGGATCTTCATGGACATCGTCGGCCGTCACTATGGCCAGCGACCGTTGATCTATACCTCGATCGATTTCTTCGAGGATGCGGAGCTTTGGCGGATGGATGGCGTGGAGTTCTGGCTGCGCGCCGTCGCCGACCATCCGGGCGAGGTCTATGACGGGAAGGCGTGGAGCTTCTGGCAGTACACGTCAACCGGGGTCGTGCCGGGGATCGCGGGCAAGGTGGATATCAACGTTTTCAGCGGGTCCAAGGCGGCTTGGGCCAACTGGGTCAGCGCAAGGGCGCTTTAGGCGCGGCCACGCCAGGCCCGCCAGCGGCGCAGCCAGCGCTTGGCGCTGCGGCGGCTGCGAATGATCAGCACCGAGATCGGCCCGCGCAGCACCGGAAGGTCTACCGCCAGCAAAAGCAGGCCAAGCGGCAGCATCCAGATGCCGAGAACCGGCAGGAACGAGAACACTCCGCCGACGATCAGGGCGAGGGCGATGGGAAAGCGGATCGGGAACCAGCTGTCGCGGCGCAGGGTGGACATGGGTCCGCGCAGGGGCGGGAAAAGCCGCTCCAATGCCTTGAACTGCCGCTGAAACCTGCGCTCGCGTCGCGTCATGCCGATTCTGTTCCCATGGACGCAAGATGGTGGAGGGTTGCAACAGCTTCAAGGCGGGCAAACCGGCCTTCATCCCGGGCGGGATCACCGCGCCGGACACAGCTTTGGGCATGGGTCCGAAATCCTTGAAGATTTCGGCGCGGAGCCTTTGAAGGCTCCGCTGCGATTTCTTTGAAGAAACCGCCTAGCCGTCGATGCGGATGCGGGCGTTCGTGGGGTCGAAGGGGCTGTCTTCGGTCACTACGGCGTCCCATTCCTTGAGGAGCATCTTCACTTTCAGCTTCGTCCCCGGCTCGGCCAATGCGGCGGGAACGTAGCCCATGCCGATCTGCTTGCCAAAGGCGACGGAGTAGCCGCCCGAGGTCAGGCGGCCGACCTTGATGCCGTCATGCAGGATCGCCTCTTTCCCCCAAGGGTCGGCGTCGGAAGGGCCGTCGATCAGCAGGGTGACGCATTTGGAGCGGATCCCGGTGGCCAGCATCTTGTCCTTGCCGCGGAAGTCTTTCGTCAGGTCAACGAAGCGGTCGAGGGCGGCCTCAACCGGGGTGGCGTCGCGGCCAAGTTCGTTGCCGAAGGCACGGTAGGATTTTTCCTGCCGCAGCCAGTTCTGCGCGCGGGCGCCGACGGGTTTGAGGCCGTGCTTCTCTCCGGCTTTCATGAGGAGGTCCCAAAGGTAGCGGCCGAATTCGATGGGGTAGTGGAGTTCCCAGCCAAGCTCACCCGTGTAAGCCACGCGGATCGCGCGGACGGGGCACATGCCAAGCTCGATGTCGCGATAGGACAGCCAGGGGAAGCGTTTGTTGGACAGGACGGTTTCCGGGTCGCGGTCCTTGACGATGTCCTTGAGGAGCGCGCGGGCGTTGGGGCCGGCAAGGGCGAAGACGCCCCATTGGGTGGTGATGTCGTGGATGTCGATGGCGCCTTTGCCCGTCGCCATCCAGTCGTCAGCGGATTTCTGCAGGAAGTCGTAGTCATAGGCCGTCCAGGCCCCGGCGGAGATCAGGTAGTATTCGTCCTGCTTCAGGCGGACGATAGTGTATTCGGTGCGGGTGGTGCCGTGGTCGGTCAGGGCATAGGTCAGGTTGATCCGGCCCACGTTCGGCAGTTTGTTGCAGGTGAAGTAGTCGAGGAAGGCCGTCGCCCCCGGCCCGCGCACGAGGTGTTTGGTGAAGGCGCTGGCGTCGATGATGCCGACGGTGTTGCGTACCGCTTCAGCCTCGGCCTTGGCGTATTGCCACCAGTCGCCGCGCCGGAAGCTGCGGGAGTTGTGGTCGAAGTCGGCGGGGGCGTCCTTGGGGCCGTAGTAGTTCGGGCGTTCCCAGCCGTTTACCTGACCCATCTGCGCGCCGAGGTCCTTCTGGCGGTCATAGGCGGGGGCGGTGCGCAGCGGGCGGCAGGCTTCGCGTTCCTCATCCGGGTGATGGAGGATGAAGACGTGGTCGTAGCACTCCTCATTCTTCCGGCTCGCGTATTCGGTCGTCATCCAGTTGCCGAACCGCTTGGGGTCGAGGGAGGCCATGTCGATCTCGGCCTCGCCTTGGGTCATCAGCTGGGCGAGGTAGTAGCCGGTGCCGCCTGCGGCGGTGATGCCGAAGCTGAAGCCTTCCGCCAGCCACATGTTGCGCAGGCCGGGGGCCGGGCCGACGAGCGGGTTGCCGTCGGGGGTATAGCAGATCGGGCCGTTGTAATCGTCTTTCAGGCCCACGGTTTCTGAGGACGGGATACGGTGGATGAAGGACATGTATTCCTGCTCGATCCGTTCGAGGTCGAGGGGGAAGAGGTCGGCGCGGAAGGATTCGGGCACTTCATAGGGGAAGCGGGCGGGGGCGCCCTTTTCATAGGGGCCAAGGATCCAGCCGCCGCGTTCTTCGCGCACGTACCACTTGGCGTCGGCGTCGCGAAGGACCGGGTGCTGCGGGTTGGACTTCCGCCATTCCACAAGGGCGGGGTCGGGTTCTGTGACGATGTACTGGTGTTCGACCACGACGGCGGGGGTCTTGATCCCCAGAAGCCGCGCGGTGCGTTGGGCGTGGTTGCCGGTGGCGGTGACGACGTGTTCGGCGGTGATGTCGAAGCGGTCATCGCTGGCGACAAGGTTGCCGCCCTGTTCGACCATGCGGGTGCAGGAGACGATCCACTCCGACCCGGTCCAGCGGTAGCCGTCGACCTGCACCTTGCGTTCAAAGGTGCAGCCAAACTGGCGGGCACCCTTGGCCATGGCTTGCGTCACGTCGGCCGGGTTGATGTAGCCATCCTGCGGGTGGTAGAGCGCGCCGATCAGGTCTTCGGTCCGCACCAGCGGCCAGCGGTCCTTGATTTCCTTCGGGGTCAGGAATTCGTGGTAGACCCCGGCGGTTTCGGCAACCGAGGAATAGAGCATGTATTCGTCCATGCGCTGCTGATGCTGCGCCATGCGCAGGTTGCCGACGACGTAGAAACCGGGGTTGAGGCCGGTTTCCGCCTCCAGCCCCTTGTAGAAATCGACGCTGTATTTGTGGATGTGGGTGGTGGCGTAGCCCATGTTGAAAAGGGGCAGCAGACCAGCGGCGTGCCACGTTGACCCTGCCGTCAGCTCATCGCGTTCGACCAGCATCGTGTCCCAGCCGGCCTTGGCAAGGTGATAGGCGATCCCGGTGCCGACTGCGCCACCGCCGACGACCAAAGCTTTGACATGGGTTTTCATCGGGCAAGCCTCCGGGAGATGTTTGCCCCTATCTGCCAGAGGCGGGGCAAACCGGGCAAGTCCACCCGACCTTTGGCGTCAGAAAACGACATGGGGTCGGTTTCGATGCGCCGCGCAAGGGCGAGCCAGCCTTGGGTATTCCGAAAATCAGACTTGAAGATGCCAAGGTTGTGCAGAAACTTGCTCGGTGCGGCAATGGGCCAGCCGGTTTTGAAAGGTGACTCTGAATGGGGCGGATGGGGCTGTTGCTTGGGGTTGTTGGCGTGCTGTTCGTTCTGGCCGTGGGGGCCGCGCTGCAGCCGCTGCTTTCGCCCGGCGAAGAGACACCGGTGGCCGACGCTGGACCCTTTGCCGAGGGTCAGGCGCCGCTGACCGTTGAGGAAATCGGCGAGCTTTCGGTGACCGAGTTGTTGACCGCCTCACCGAACGAAGCCCGCGAGGTGATTGCCGCAGCGGATGAGGTCAAGACCACGTTTGAGAGCTGCGAGAAGGATGGCGTGCCGGGGCTGAAGGTCCGGACGACCTGTGTGACGGCAAAGACGCGTGCCTTGGCGATTTCCGCGGGCGATATCGGCATCTTCGACAGCATCGGTCGGTTCGAGGATCTGAGCAGTGTCGATATCACCGGTGGCCAGCTTGCGGACCTGTCGGCGCTGGCGGCCTACCCCGGCCTGAAACAGCTTATTCTGATGCGGGTGCAGATCGCCGACCTCTCGGCCGTGTCGCAGCTGACAGGGCTGAACCGGCTGGTGGTCAAGGGGATACCGGACTTTGATCTGCGGTTGATCAGCGGGTTGCAGGGTTTGACAGAACTGTCGCTGATCGGTGTGACAGCGCCAGATCTTGAACCGATTGCGGCCTTGCCGCAACTGCAGAGCCTTGACCTGAACACGGCGCAGATCGGTGACTTCAGCGCGCTCTCAAGGATGACCGGGCTGACCTTCCTTAACCTGAACGAAACCAACATCACGGACATCGCCCCGCTGGCGATGATGCCGGACCTGACAAGGCTGGGCTTTGTGGATACGGCGGTGTCCGACCTTTCCCCGCTGGCCAAAAGCGTCAAGCTTGAGCACCTTCACTTCGACGGCGCGCGGGTGACCGACGTCTCTGCGCTGCGTGATCTGGTGAAATTGACGGTGCTGCACATAGACCAGAACGCGATCACGGACATCTCGGCCCTTGCGGGAATGACCCGACTTTCGTGGCTGGACCTGCACGACACGCAGATTACCAGCATCGCGCCCCTCGCCGAGATGAAGGAGCTTTCGAGGTTGGACCTCAGCGGCACGCGCGTGACCGACCTTTCGCCGCTGGCCGGGCTGGAGCGGCTTCACACGCTGGACATCACGAACACCTCAATCACCGACCTGTCGCCGGTGGAAGGCCGGGATCGGCTGCAGATCAAGCAGTAGGCCTAAGCCCGCATCAGGGCGGCAAGGCTTTCCGTCTGCTTGTCGCTGGCGCGGTGGAGGTCGTCCAACGTCATGGCGTCGGCCTTCACGAATTCGATGAACATCTGGTTCAGCGTGTTGAACACGATCTGGCCCATCACGGCAGGGTCAAGGTCCGGGCGGGCAAGGCTGCGGGTCTGCAAGGCGGCGATCAGGTCGCTGACCTGGGCTGCAAGCATGGCGTCAAGCTCTGTGTAGCGTTGGGAAAACGGGGTGCCCGGCGCCTCGATCGAAAAGGCCATGGCTTTGCGCCACATCTCTTTCGACAGATAGTGCAGCGAGTGGTCGTAGTAGAGGCGGATCAGGCTGCCCAGCGCCTTGGCGGTACTGGCGGGCGGGTTGGTGACAAGGGCGCGGCCGGCGTCGACCACCTCTTCCACCTCCATCGACACGATGGCGAGGAGGAGATCGCCCTTGGTGGAGAAGTAGTTGTAGCAGGTTCCGGCTGAGACCTCGGCCGCCGCCGCGATATCCTCGATCCGCACGGCGTCGTAGCCTTGGGCGCGGAACAGGTCGGAGGCAGAGCGCAGGATGCGCCCGGTGCGGTTGGCCTTCTGTCTTTCGCGCAGTCCGGTCATGCTGTTCTCAATCTGCCCATTATTTGATGTTGACTTCAAAATTGAACGAACTCAATTATTTTCTTGAAGCGCCCGACAGAGGCACCCACCCCGACATAGGAGATGACCATGGCCCATATCCGCCTACCCGCCACCTCGCTTGCCCTTCTGCTTGCCGCCACGCCCGGCCTTGCGCAGGAGTTGAACGCGCTGGTCTGGTGCGACCACACCGACCCGGCGCTGATCGAGCCGTTCGAGCAGCAGTTCGGGGTCAAGGTGAACCTGAAGGAATATGAGGGGACGGCGGCCGGGCTGGCGATCCTGGAACAATCGCAACCGGGCGACTGGGATGTGCTGGTGATCGACGCCGTGGACGTGGGCCGCGCGGTTGAAGGCGGGCATCTGGCGGAGCTGCCGGCGGACAAGCTGCAGACCGCGGATTTCTTCCCGGAACTGGTGATGGCCGAGAACAACATGGTGGACGGCAAGACCTATGCCGTGACGGAAAAGTTTGGCTACAACACCATCTCTTACGACAAGTCCAAGGTCGATCCGGCGGATATGGAGGATATGGCGACCCTCACCTCGGGCAAGTATGACGGGCGGATCGGGATCTATGACTATTACCTGCCGGTGCTGGGGCTTGTGGCGCTGGGTCAGGGGATCAACACCGCTGACATCACTGCGGACAATCTGGGTGCGCTGAAAGACCCGCTGATGGCGCTGCGGGCGGCGTCAAAGCAGGTGGCGGATGTGGTGTCGGCCCAGACGGCGCTGGCGACGGGTGAGGTGGACATCATCGTCGGCGGGGGCGAATGGCTGACGGCGGTGCTGGCCGGGGAAAACGCGAACCTTGACTGGACGATCCCGAAGCAGGGGGGCCTTCGCTGGGCGCAGTCGATTGGCGTTGTGGCCGGGTCGACCCAGCCGGATCTGGCGCTGGAGTTCGTGAACTACATCACCTCGCCCGAGGGGCAGGCGCGGCTGGCGACGTCTTCGTGCTACTGGGGGATGCCGGCCAATGCGAAGGCCGGTGACGCCCTGACGCCGGAGCAGAAGGCGGTGCTGCGCTGGGACCAGCAGCCGGAGTTTCTGGCCCGGGCGCAGCTTTACCCGATCCCGGATGCAGCGCTTGATACGGCGATGCAGGACCTGTGGACGGAAATGCTGGCGCAGTAAGCCCGTATTGTGACGCTTGCCGCGAAAGAACGCCGTCTGGGCTGGGGCCTGATCGCCCCGGCCCTGATCTGGACGGCAGCGTTCTTCATCCTGCCGTTTCTGGCGATGCTGGCCCTGTCCTTCGCGTCGATGGACGGGCGCGAGGTGATGCGGGGCTTTGACCCCGGCAACTATGTGCGGGTCTTCACGGATCCGACGATGCTGGGCGCGCTGGGAAACAGCCTTGAGATCACGGTTGTTGTCACGGTGATTTCGGTCGTGCTGGCCTATCCCTTGGCCGCGATCATCGCTTTTCGGGTGCCTGCGCGCTGGCAGCGGCTGGCGCTTCTGCTGGCGGTGCTGCCGTTCTGGACGTCATATGTGGTGCGGTCCTACTCCTGGTTGCTGGTGCTTGGGCAGAACGGGGTGGTGAACAAGGCATTGCTGGGGATCGGGGTGATTGCAGAGCCGCTGGAGATCGCCTCGACCCGGGCGGCGACGGTGATCGGCTTTGTGCATTTCTTCGTCATGCTCTTGACGCTGACGATCTATGCCAACCTGATCCAGCTGTCGCCGAACTATGCCCGCGCGGCGCAGGACCTTGGGGCGAGCCGTTGGCAAACCTTCACCCATGTCATCCTGCCCCTGACCCTGCCGGGCGTGGTGACGGGGGCGTTCCTGACCTTTGTGCTGTGCATCGGTGACTACATCACGCCGCAGATCCTTGGCGGGAATGCCGAGTTGACGCTGCCGCAGCTGATCATGCTGCAGCTGGGGCGGAGCGGGAACTTCCCCCTGGCCTCGGCGCTGAGCGTGGTGCTGATGGCGGTGGTGACGCTGGCCTATTTCGCCAGCAGCCGGTGGCTGCGGCTGGACCGGGTATGAGGGGGCGCTCGTCGATGACTTCGTCACTCCTCGCTGGTGTCCCCCCGACAAGGAGACGCAGTCGAACGCGGAGGGTGTCGCCGTGATGCGCGTCCTGCCATGGGTCTATCTGGCGCTGGCCTACGCCTTTGTCTTCCTGCCGGTCGTCGTGCTGGTGGCGTTCAGCTTTCAGGATGGCCGCCTGCCGGTGCCGCCATTCAAGGGCGTGACACTGGACTGGTATGCCAAGGTTCTGACCGATGATGACCTGATGGCCGCGCTGGTGAATTCGCTGCTGGTGGCGGTGGTGTCTTCGGCGGTGGCGCTGGTTCTGGGGTTTCTGGCAGCGCATGCGTTGGCGCGGGTGCGGCTGCCGGGGTCGGTCTTGATGCGCGGTGTCCTGATCGCACCCATGACGGTCAGCTATCTGATCATCGCCTTGGGGCTTCTGACGGTGTTCAACCAGCTTGGCATAAGGCCGTCCCTTTGGGCCACGGGGATCGGGCATGTGGTGATCAACCTGCCGCTTTGCTTTGCGATCAGCTATGCCGCGATGGGGGATCACCAAAAATCGGCCGAACGCGCCGCGCGTGACCTTGGGGCGTCCGAGGGACAGGTGCTGCTGCATGTCAGCGCCCCGATGCTGGCGGCCCCTTTGGCGGCGGCGTTCTTCCTGTCGGTGACCTTTTCCTGGGATGAGTTCATCATCGCGTTTCTGCTGACCCGCTTTGACGTGACCTTGCCGGTGGAGATCTGGTCGATGCTGAAATCAGGCCTGTCCCCCGCCACGAATGCGGTCGGGTCGCTGGTCTTTCTTGTGTCGGTGACGCTGGTGATCCTGCTTGAAATCCTTGTCTTCCGGAGGGCGAAATGACCGCCGCAGTGTCCATCGCCCGGGTGTCGCAGCGCTATGGGTCGGCGCTGGCGTTGAAGGACGTCAGCCTTGAGATCGAAGCGGGGGAGTTTGTCGTGCTGCTGGGGCCTTCCGGCTGTGGGAAGACGACCTTGCTCAACATCATCGGCGGGTTTGCCGAGCCGACCGAGGGGCAGGTTCTGATCGGCGGGCGGGATATGGCGGGGGTGGCGCCGAAGGATCGGCCGACGACGACGGTGTTTCAGGATTATGCGCTGTTTCCGCATATGTCGCTGCGCGACAACGTGGGGTTCGGGCTGCGGATGCGGGGGGTGGACCGAGCGAAGCGCGCGGCCAAGGCCGAGGCGATGCTGGCGCTGGTGGGCCTTGAGGGGCGCGGGGATCGGCGGCCGCATGAGCTTTCGGGCGGGCAGCGGCAGCGGGTGGCCCTCGCCCGGGCGCTGGCGGTGGAGCCGAAGGTGCTCCTGCTGGATGAACCGCTTGGCGCGCTGGACCTGAAGCTGCGGCGGCAGATGCAGGAGGAGCTGAAGGCGATCCAGCGCCGGGTGGGGACGACCTTTGTGCATGTGACCCACGATCAGGAAGAGGCGATGGCGATTGCCGACCGCATCGTGGTGATGAACGCCGGGCGGGTGGAAGATTTCGGCCCGCCGAGGGAGGTTTACCTGCACCCCAAGACGCTGTTCACGGCTGGGTTCATGGGTGAGGTGAACCGAGTTGCCGTGGTTGGCGGGCAGGCACCGTTCGGGCCGGTCGATGTGCCGGACGGGACGCTGTGCCTGCGGCCCGAGGCGATTTCGGCAACGGGGTCGCTGCGTATCGGGCTGTGCAAGGTTGAGGAGGTGGCGTTCTTTGGCACGCATGTCCGCGCGCATGTCACGCCGCTGGCAGCACCCGACTTGCGGCTGGTCGTGCATCTGCCGCAAGCTGCAGTTGTCGAGGTCGGCGCGGTGCTGGACCTTGGGGCGGAGACATATGTGGTGTTGCAGGGATGAGAGCGAAGCCGGAAGACTGGTGGCGGGTCCGCCCCATGGGCGATGGGGTCACCCATATTGATGAGCCGCATATCCGCGAGTTCTACCGCTGCAATGTCTGGCATGTGCGCGGGCGGGATACCGACATGCTGGTGGACAGCGGGATGGGCGTGGTCTCGCTTCGCGACCGGGTGCCGTTGGTGACCGAACGCCCGTTGCAGGCGGTGGCGAGCCACACGCATTTCGACCATATCGGACTGCACCACGAGTTTCCGTGCCGCCTCTGCCACGGGGCCGAGGCGCATCTTCTTCGCGCGCCCACGCGGGAGAACACCTTTGCCGACAAGTATGTGACGGATGACATCTTCACGATGCTGCCGCCGGAGCCCTTCGCTTGCGAGACCTACGCGGTTGCGGCTGCCCCTGCGACGCGGCTGTTGTGGGACGGCGATGTGGTGGACCTTGGCGACCGGCATTTTACGGTGGTGCATACCCCCGGCCATTCCCCCGGCGGAATCGCCCTGTGGGAGGCGGCGACGGGGGTGCTGTTTTCGGGTGACATCGTCTATGACGGGGAACTGATCGAGGGCACCAGCGATCTGGAGCAGGCGCAGTATGTGGTCTCGATGGAGCGGTTGCTGGCGCTGCCGGTGCGGGTGGTGCATGGCGGGCATTTCCCAAGCTATTCCGGAGAACGGCACCGCGAGATGATCTTGGATTGGCTGAGGGGCAAGGGCAGATGACAGGTTTCAATCAACCGCTTGGCGGCAATGACATGCCTCGCTTTGGCGGGCCGGCGACGATGATGCGGCTGCCGTTTGCCAGCAGCGCCAAGGGGTTGGACGTGGGCTTCATCGGCATCCCGATGGACCATGGCACCAGCAACCGCCCCGGCACGCGGTTGGGGCCACGGCAGATCCGGGATGAATCGCGGATGCTGCGGCCCTACAACATGGCGACGGGGGCGGCGCCGTTCGAACACCTGCAGGTCGCGGATCTGGGGGATGTGGCGATCAACACGTTTGACCTAAAAAAGACCGTGGACATCATCACCGCGCATTACCGCGAGGCGCTTTCGCACGGGATCATCCCGCTGACCCTTGGCGGTGACCATACGCTGACCTGGCCGATCCTGCGGGCGATCAAGGAACGCCATGGGCCTGTCGCGCTGATCCACATCGACGCGCATGCCGATATCAACGACACGATGTTTGGCGAAACGGTCGCCCATGGCTGCCCCTTTCGCCGGGCGTGGGAGGATGGGTGCCTGATCAATGACAAGGTGTTCCAGATCGGGCTGCGCGGCACGGGCTATGCGGCGGATGATTTCGACTGGGCGCGCGACAAGGGCTGGACAGTGGTTCAGGCCGAGGAATGCTGGCACAAATCCCTGACCGGCTTGATGGCGCAGGTGCGGGCAAAGATCGGCGATGCGCCGGTTTATATTTCCTATGACATCGACAGTCTGGACCCCGCCTTCGCGCCCGGTACCGGAACGGTGGAACCGGGGGGCCTGACCACCTGGCAGGCGCTGGAGATCATCCGGGGGTGTCAGGGGCTGGCCATCGTGGGTGGCGATCTGGTGGAGGTTTCGCCCCCCTATGACCCTACGGGAAACACCGCGCTGATCGGGGCGAATATCCTGTACGAGATGCTGTGCGTCCTGCCGGGCGTGCCGCAAAGCCCGTCGCGGTTTTCGGGCCTTACGTTCTAGGGACCGTCTACTCGCCCACCTTGCAGCGCTTGACCCCGCCTGCGCCCTTTTCGCACTGGGCGGCAGGGGCTTGGGCGGGGGGTTCGCCTTCGGCGGCGACCGCATCAGGCCCCGCGGCTGCGGCAACGGCGGCTTCGGCCATCTGCAAAGCCTCACGGCTTTGGGCGGCTTCGGCGGCGGCGCGGGCGGCGCGGTCGGCGTCATAGGCATCACGGTCGGCACCCGACAGCGCCGAGGCAAGCACGATGACCGGGACTTCGCCGAGGCCATCCCGCTTGTCGACGACAGCGGCGTTCAGCGCCCTGACGTGCAGGGTTTCAAAGAACGTGACCAGTTCGGCATCCGGCATCCGCCGGGGGGCGAGCAGCCGCAGATGGATCTGGCCACCGACATCAGCCATGAACAGGCGGCCGCGCATGTCATCGGGAAGCAGGTCTTCGGTGATGTCCAGCCCGCGCACGGTCATCGACGAGATCCCGCGATATTCGGCCGACTTCATTTGCAGGTCGAACCGCTGCTGGATCGCCATGTCACTGGTGAAGATGACATCGGGGTAGCGCACTGCCTTCAAGATGACCCGACGGTCGGCCTTTTCGTAAACAAGGATCACAACCTCGGCCGCGCCGCTGACTTTGTCCTTGACCATGTCGGTGATCAGATCGCGGGCCTTTGCTTCGCCAGCGCCGCGTTCGCGCGGCAGAAATGCGGTGATATCTTCGCCAGTGGCGGGGCGGACAGTCCAGCCTTCGGGCGGTTTCGGCAGCATGTCCTGCAAGGCGGAGGGAAGGCCGGGGGTTGCGGCTGACCCGGTGACCGAGGCGATCCGTACGGACAGCCCGCCAAGGTAGTCACGGACGGTCAGGCCCCCGTCGTCTTCGCTGTCGGCCAACTGGCGCGCCATATTGTAGTCCAGCGCCAGAAAGCCACCGGCACCGATGGTCACCATCAGCAGAAATCCGATCAGTCGCAGCACGGAACACCCCGGTTTGTAACGCTTGGGCAAGGCCTTACCGCAAGAATGGGGCAAGCTTCGGGCAAGGGGCCGGAATTTTTCCGACCTGTGGCATCACGTCGCTGCGATCTGTGCAGTTCCGGCGTCAGATCAGGCGTTCCTTGCGGAACAGGGCTTTCAGATCGGTTTCGGGGCGGGCACCGAAATGGCTGATCACCTCGGCCGCGGCGACACAGCCCATCCGGCCAGAGACGGCCAGAGACTGGCCGGTGGCAAGGCCGTACAGGAACCCGGCGGCGAACTGGTCGCCCGCGCCGGTGGCATCGACCGGCACAACGCGGTTGACCGGAACGATGGCCTGTTCATCCGCGCGCATGACGATCACGTCATGGCCGGACCGGGTGCAGACGACAAGGCCCGCGTCCTGCGACGCCTGCTCCAGCGCCGCGGAAAGATCGGTCTGATACAGCGAGGCCCATTCGTGTTCGTTGCCGATCACATAGTCGAGCGATTTCACAAGGCGGCGAAAGTCGTCGCGGTGGCGGTCGACGCAGAACGGGTCTGAAAGCGCGATGCCCGCCTTGCCGCCTGCGGCGTGGCACAGGTCTACCGCACGCTCGAACGCCTGTTTCCCCTTGGGCTTGTCGTAAAGATAGCCTTCCAGAAACAGGATCTCGGCGCTGCCGGCGACGCTGTCGGACACGTCGTCGGGGCCAAGCTCGGACGAGATGCCAAGGTAGGTGTTCATCGACCGTTCACCATCCGGGCTCACAAAGATCATCGAGCGCGAGGTCGGCAGTTCTCCCCCCGGCACGGGCGGGTTGACGAAATCGGTGCCTTCTTCCGCCATGGTGCGAGCGTAGAACTGGCCCAGCGCATCGGCGTGGACGCGGCCGATGAAACCCGTGGTCAGCCCAAGATTGCCAAGCCCGGCCAGTGTGTTGGCAACCGATCCGCCGGGCGCCTGCTTCCGGTTGGTCATCGCGCCGTAAAGCAGTTCCCCGCGTTCGCGTTCGACAAGTTGCATGATGCCCTTCTGGATGCCCATCAGGTCAAGAAAGGTGTCGTCGGCTGTCGAGAACACGTCAACGATGGCGTTGCCGATGCCGACAACCTGATAGGACTTCATGCGGTCTTCTCCGGGTAAAGGCACCAGTCTGCAATCGGACAGATGCCGCATTTGGGGCTGCGCGCGGTGCAGATATACCGGCCATGCAGGATTAGCCAGTGGTGCGCGTGGCGCTGGTATTCGACCGGCACGTTATCCTCGATCGCGCGTTCGACGGTGATCTCGTCACGGCCGGGGCAGATGCCGGTGCGGTTGCCGACGCGGAAGATGTGGGTATCCACCGCCTGCGCGGGGTGATGGAACCACATCGACAGCACCACATTCGCCGTCTTGCGCCCCACCCCCGGCAGCGAGGTGAGCGCGGCGCGCGAGGACGGAACCTCGCCCCCGAAATTGTCGATCAGCAAGCGGGACAGCTTGATGACGTTCTTGGCCTTGTTGCGGAACAGGCCGATGGTCTTGATGTGGTCGATCAACGCCTCTTCGCCCAGGGCCAGCATCTTTTCCGGCGTGTCGGCGATCTGGAACAGGGCACGGGTGGCCTTGTTCACGCCGACATCGGTGGCCTGCGCCGACAGGGCAACCGCAACCAGCAGGGTGAAGGCGTTGAGATGCTCAAGTTCGCCCTTCGGTTCGGGTTCAGCTTCGGCAAAGCGGGCGAAGACCTTTTGCAGCGTGACATAGGGAAGTTGTGCGACCATGACCCCTTCTTGCCAGTGCAGGCGCTGCCGCGCAACGCCCGTAAAGCCGGGCGAAGGGCAAGTTCATCCTATCCGCAAGAAGCGGGTCGCGGGGGCCGGGCGCGGTGCCTATGCTATGGGCAAGGAGACTGCCATGACCGACCTTTCCCCCGCCTACCACTACCAAGTGATCACCCGCGCGCTGGAGGTGATCGACCAAAGCGGCCCCGGCCTGACGCTGGAGGACCTTGCCGGCAAGATGCGGATGAGCCCGGCGCATTTCCAGCGGCTGTTCAGCCAGTGGGTGGGCGTCAGCCCGAAGCGGTATCAGCAATACCTGACGCTGGGCCATGCGCGAAAGCTGCTGGCCGAACGCCACACCACTCTAGGTGCTGCGCATGAGGCGGGATTGTCCGGCAGCGGGCGGTTGCATGACCTGTTCCTGACCTGGGAGGCGATGTCACCGGGCGACTACGCTAGGGGTGGCGCGGGGCTGGACATCCGCTGGGGCTGGTTTGAAAGCCCCTTCGGCCCGGCGCTGGTGATGGCGACGCAGCGGGGCATTTGCGGCATGGGCTTTGCCGACGAGATCGGCGCCGAGGCTGCGCTGGAGGATCTGGTCAGCCGCTGGCCAAAGGCCACCTACGTCGAGGACCCCGTGGCGATGCGGCCCATGGTTGACGCGGCCTTTGGCGGCAAGGCGACCGAGCTGCACCTGATCGGCGCGCCGTTTCAGATCAAGGTCTGGGAGGCGCTGATGACCATCCCCTCGGGCCATGTGACGACATATGCTGATATTGCCGGGGCCATCGGTCACCCGCAGGCGCATCGGGCGGTTGGGACGGCCGTGGGGCGGAACCCGATCAGTTTCCTTATTCCCTGTCACCGCGCCCTGCGGCGCGACGGTGGACTTGGCGGCTATCACTGGGGCTTGCCGCGCAAGCGCGCCATGCTGGCCTGGGAGGCTGCGCGCACGGAGATGTGATGCGCGAAACCTTGCCGAGCAGCGAGGGAACCGACAGCCACCGGACGGCGTTGGTGTATTGTGCCACCAGCCCCCAACGGGCATTCCTTCGAGGCGAGAGCAACATGATGATCAAGACCCCCTTTATTCTGGCTTCGGCCGGCCTTTTGGCACTCACGGCCTGCGTGGACCCAAATGCCTACCCCAATGACCCGAACGCACGGCAGCGTCAGGGTGCTGTCATCGGCGGTCTGAGCGGTGCCTTGCTTGGCGCGGCGGTGTCGTCGGATGATGACCGCCTGAAGGGCGCCATCGTGGGCGGCGCGCTTGGCGCTGGCGGCGGCGCGCTGATCGGTGCCGACCTTGACCGTCAGGCTGCCGAACTGCGCGGGTCGCTGAATTCGAACATCTCGGTCACGAATACGGGTGAGTACCTGATCGTGAACATGCCGCAGGATCTGCTGTTTGCAGTCGACAGCGCGACGCTGCGCGGCGACTTGCGTCAGGATCTGCAGACCGTCGCCTCCAGCCTGCTCAAGTACCCCAACAGCCGGATCGAGGTGATCGGCCATACCGACAACACCGGGTCGGCCGCCTACAATCAGGACCTGTCGCAGCGCCGCGCGGTTTCGGTTGCAGGCGTGCTGCGCGACAGCGGCGTGCCAGGTGCCCGGATCGCGGCCTTTGGCCGGGGCGAGGACGTGCCCGTCGCATCGAACCTGACGCCGGAAGGCCGCGCGCAGAACCGCCGGGTGGAAATCATCATCCGTCCGACCCGCTAAGGCACCCGGACCGGGTTTTTCAAGGGGCCGGGGATTCCCGGCCCTTTTTCCATTGTGTCGCCCAGCGACTGGTCATAATTTCGGACCAATCGCCGGGGTTTGAAATGCCGTTTCTCAAAGTCACTCCCGAAAAACTTTCGCAGTCCGTTGTCCGTCAGATCGAGCAGTTGATCCTGCGCGGCATCCTGCAGCCGGGGGAACGGCTTCCGTCAGAACGGGACATGGCCGAAAAACTTGGCGTGTCGCGCCCGTCCCTGCGCGATGCGATATCCGACCTTGCCGACCGCGGACTGCTGACCAGCCGGGCCGGATCGGGTGTCTTTGTCGCCGAAGTGCTGGGATCGGCGTTTTCGCCCGCCTTGATCCAGCTGTTCGCCACGCATGAAGAGGCGGTGTTCGACTACATCGCCTTTCGCCGTGACATGGAGGGCCTTGCCGCCGAACGCGCCGCGCGGCTGGGGTCGGAGACCGACCTGCGGGTCGTGGCGACGATCTTTGCCAAGATGGAAGTGGCGCATCAGAAGCGCGATCCCACCGACGAAGCGCAGCTGGACGCCGAGTTTCACATGGCGATCATCGAGGCGAGCCATAACGTCATCATGCTGCACATGCTGCGGTCGATGTTCGATCTGCTGCGGCAGGGGGTGTTCTACAATCGGCAGGTGATGTTCAAGAACCGGATGACGCGGGAACAGTTGCTGGATCAGCACCGGGCCATGAACACTGCGGTTCAGGCGCGTGACCCGGCGGCGGCGCGGGCGGCGGTGGAGGCGCATCTGAACTTTGTCGAACAGGCGCTGGTCGATCAGATCCGCGCCGAGAAGAACGAGACGATTGCCCGCCAGCGGTTGGAGCATGAGGAAAGCCGGTAATGGCACCCTGCCCCGCTGGTGCTGAAATGAAAACGGCGGCCCTAGGGGCCGCCGTCTTGGTCTTGGGTTGCCGTGTGGCGTCAGTGCATGCGGTCAGCGACCTGAGCAATCGCGTCGTCGATCGACGTCGCTGCAGCTTCTGCCGTCATCTGCTTGGCAAGCACGTCGCCGGCAGCGGCAATTGCCACCGACACGGCCTGTTCGCGCACCTGACGGATGGCAGCGGCTTCGGCCGAGGCGATCTGGTCAGTCGCAGCCGCAAGACGCCGGGCAATCGAGGCCTTGAGGTCCGCCTTGGCCTGGGCTGCGGCGGCCATCGCCTCATCCCGAGCCGAGCTGACGATACGGTCGGCCTGCTCCTGCACCTCTTTCTGGCGCCGTTCGTAGGTGGCCAGGATCGACTTCGCCTCTTCCCGCAGGGCGCGGGCTTCGTCGAGGTCGGCCTTGATGGCCACGGCGCGGGCGTCCAGCATGGCCGTCAGCTTGCCCGGCACCTTGAGGTAGACGAGCAGGCCGACGAAGGCCAGAAAGCCCAGAAGCACCACAAAGTCGGTGTTGCCAAGCGAGAAGAAGGGGCCGGTCGCCGCCATGGCAGGCGACGCAAGCAGCGCAAGCGCGAGTGTAAGCCGTTTCATCGCCTTATCCCTTCAGCCGGGCCGAGACGGCCGCCGTCACGGTTTTCGCGTCGACAGCGCCACCCAGCGCCGCCACCAGTTCCCGGGCGGTATCGCGCGCCACTTCGGCCACTGCGGATGCGGCACCGTCGCGGATCGCAGCGATGGTCTTTTCCGATTCAGCCGCCTTGACCGCAATCTCGGCGTCAGCGGCGGCAGAGGCAGCGTCCAGATCCTTCTGGATTTCGGCCTTGGCAGCCGCCACGATCTTCGCAGCCTCGGTCCGGGCAGTCGCCAAAGCGTCGTTGTAGGCCTTTTCGGCGGCAACGGCCCTTTGCTTCAGCTCTTCAGCCGCGGCAATGTCATTAGTGATCGCGCTTTTCCGATCCGCCAGAACCGCGCCGATGCGCGGCAGGGCGATGCGGCTTAGCACGAAGTAGATCACGACGAGCGTGACCAGAAGCCAGAAGATCTGGTTCGGCCAGGTCGAAAAGTCCAGCTGGGGCATGCCCACAGCGGCTTCGGCCTCGCCTGTTGCCTCGGTTGCCATGTCGTCTTCTCCTTAGCCTTGGGAACCGGGGCCAGCCCTGTGGACTGGCCCGGAAATCAGGTCCGCAGGATCAGACGGCAAACATCAGGAGGAGGGCGATCAGGAACGAGAAGATGCCCAGAGCTTCGGCGAACGCGATGCCGACGAAGAGGTTGGCCATCTGACCCGGTGCTGCCGACGGGTTGCGCAGGGCGCCCGCCAGGAAGTTGCCGGCAATGTGGCCCACGCCGATGCCAGCGCCGCCCAGACCCATCGTTGCCAGACCGGCGCCGATGAACTTGCCCATTTCTGCGATATCGCCTTCCATTTGGTAGCTCCTTTTTGGAATTGGCTGAAGTTGTGTTCGGACCCTTAGTGGTGGGCGTCGCCCACTGCGTCACGAAGGTAGACGCAGGTCAGAATGGTGAAAACATAGGCCTGAACCGAGGCCACGAGCAGTTCCAGCCCGTAGATGCCCACGATGGCCGCGATTGGCACGACCGAGGCCACGCCCATCGCCCCGGCAAAGCCCGCAAAGACCTTGATCACGGCGTGACCGGCCATCAGGTTGCCGCCAAGACGAATGGAGTGCGACAGCGGGCGCACGAAGTACGAGATGACCTCGATCAAGGCGAGGATCGGGCGCAGGGCCAGCGGTGCGGAGGACACCCAGAACATCGACAGGAAGCCCGGACCCTTGCGGATGAAGCCGACGATGGTGACGGTGAAGAACACCAGAAGCGCCAGCGTCGCGGTGACCGCGATATGCGAGGTGGTGGTGAAGGACATCGGGATCAGGCCCAGGATGTTCGACAGGAAGACGAACATGAACAGGGTCATGACATAGGGGAAGAACTTCAGCCCCTCATGCCCGGCGACGTCTTCGACCATCTTGTGGATGAAGCCGTAGAACAGTTCCGCCACCGACTGCCCGCGCGACGGCACAATGGCGCGGCGGCGGGTCGACAGAACCAGCAGCGCGGTCATCGCCAGAACGGCAATCGCCATCCAGAGGGTGACGTTGGTGGGCGTGTACCATTCGATCGGACCGTCGCCGAACAGCGGCTTGACGATGAACTGATCCATCGGGTGGATCTGCAGCCCGCCAGCATGCTCTTCCGTCGCCATCCGTCAGTCCCTTTCGCCCTTTGCGGCTTGATCAGCCGCCTTCTGTGCCAGTTGCCGTGCCGAGCCCAGCATCGTCTTGATGCCTGCGGCAAAGCCGATCAGAGAGAAGATGATCAGGAAGACCGGCAACGTGCCAAACAGCACATCAAGCCCGTAACCGATGCCCATTCCCAGCAACATGCCGGTCACAAGCTCGATCACCATCCTCCAGGCCACTTCGCCCTGCGAGAAACCCTTGACCGTGTTGGTCTTCGGTGCAGGCGCCTGATCCTTGACCTTGGACAGGCGCGCCTCAAGCGCGCGGAGCCGGTCAGGATCGGGATCGGACGCCATGGCGAAGCCCCTTTCAGTCGGGCGGAACCTACGGAGAGGGCAGCGCAGAGTCAAGCCAAGACAGATGCTCGCAACCTGTTGTCATTCCTTGGTTATTTCCAAGAGACGGCGGGCCGTGACGGCGGCGGCGGTGGCCAAGCAGCTGCCGGGCATATTCAACCTTGCGGTTGACGATGCGCGGGCCTTTGGGAATAGTCGGCCGATGACCCATCCGCTGGACAGCGTCTTTTCCGCCCTTGCCGATCCGACCCGCCGGGCGATCCTGGCGATGCTTCTGGAAGACGACATGGCGGTGACTGACGTGGCCGAACCCTTTGCCATGAGCCTTGCCGCCATTTCGAAACATCTTGGGGTGCTGGCCGATGCCGGGCTGATCACCCGGGAACGCCGGGGGCGGGTCATCTGGTGCCGGCTGGAGCCGGATGCGATGCGCGCGGCGTCAGTCTGGATGCAGGGATTTGGCCAGTTCGAGCCCTTGGATCTTGATGCGTTCGAACGATTTCTTGAACGAGAACTGGACGCCGAAATAGAGTAACATATTCTTAACTTCGATTTGCGATTCTAAAGCCGTTCTGTCGCCCTTACGGAAACAGTCTGTTCCGATCACAGGGTGACGTTTCACAGATTGCGACGTGATTTGCCACAGTCCTGCCGCGCTTGCACAGGAAGAAAGCAGAATAGGTATAGGGGCGTCCCCGATGAAGAAGAAACTGAGCCTCTTGCAGAAGATGGGACTGTCCCGTCCCAAGCAGACGGATGAAGCCGAAGAGCTTTCCCCGTTCGAGAAACGGCTTAAGATGGTCAACCGCGCGCGGGTGGTCAACAAGGCTGGCCTTGGCGGCCCGGTGTTCAAAAACCGACAGTCAGAGACGGAAGCCTGAGACCGGTCATCAGGTCGCGCAATTCTTGCCGCGCGGCGATGTTGGACAGGTTCAGCTGATCCACCCCGGTATCCTTGAGATCCAGCAAGGTCAGGCCACGGGGGAAAAGTTCACGGAAGATCACCCGTTCGGAAAAGCCGGGCAGCACACGGAACCCGATGCGGCGGGACAGATCCTCAAGCGCTGCGCCCACCTTCTTCTTGTTGTGCATCGCTTGCGCGCCAAGCCGGTTGCGGACCACGATCCAGTCGATCGGAGGAAGGCCAGCCTGCGCGCGCAACTGGCGTGCCGACCACACCATTTCCGCATAGATCGACGGACCCTTGACCTGACCGGTCATCGGATCGACCCGCGCCAGAAGGTCAAAGTCGACGAAGCTGTCGTTCATCGGGGTGATCAGCGTATCGGCCAGCGAATGGGCCACCTGTGACAGGCGCGTGTGGCTGCCGGGGCAGTCGATCACGATGAAATCCTTCACGGCGTGCATCGCCTCGACCGCCTGGGTCAGGCGCTGATCCTGAGCATTCTCGCCGGTCGCAAGGTTGGCGGGGTCGCCTGCGGGCAGGTCGCAGTAGTCAGGCGTCGGCAAGTCAAGCCCGGCCTGCGCCATATAGGCCCGGCGGTTTTCGACATAGCGGGCAAAGGACCGTTGCCGCAAGTCAAGGTCCAGCGCGCCGACCCGGTGCCCAAGCCTTGCCAGCGCGGTGGCCACATGCATGCAGGTGGTGGACTTGCCCGAACCGCCCTTTTCGTTCCCGACGACGATGATCCGCGCCACGTTTGCCCCTTTGGCCTAGCCCATCCCAACCCTGATGTCCGGGCGGTCATAGCGCGCGCGCCAGAGGATGCGCAAGTCGGCAGCCGGAGGTTGATCCGACTGCCGATGCATTGTGCATCAGTCAAGCGGCAGGCGCTTTACAACGGCGGGAAGCAGGGCCGTGGGCGTCTTGTCGGCGCTGCACATGTCATTGTCGTCAGGGCGCACCCCGAACCGCAGACCGCTGGGGTCCGACGCCAGAATATCATGGTCTTCCCCGCACTCAGCGACCGGGCGCCAGGCGGCACAGCCGGTGCTGGAAATGTCCGTCTCAAGGTTCACCGTCAGGCCGCAATCGGCCATGCCGAAGGCGGTGGCAAGGGCCGGGTCAGGCGTCAGCAGCGTCAGGTGCTTCCAGTCTTCCCGGAACACCGTGCGAAACGCCCCTTCGACGGCATCCGAGGGGCTGCCGACGGCGTAGCTGCCGCCCGTACGGAACTGGAAGGTGCGCAGCGCCATGTCGGGGTCAAGGGCATGGGTGAAGGTCAGGGTCCAGTTGCCATCAGCGAACACGAATTCACGGTGGCCAAAGCCGCCATACCAAGGCTCGGCCCCGGTGCTTTCATAGGTGCCGCGCAGGGTGGAAAGGGCGTCAGGGGCAGCGGTTTCCGCCAGAACGGGGGTGGCAAGCGCCACGGCAACGGCGGTCGACTGGAACAGGTTCATCGCAATCTCCATTTTTCGGGCCAGCCTCAGCGGTGGCACAGGGAAGACGCGCGGGGGGCCGGGATTTCGACAGGCCGATGGCAGCGGCGAAACGAAAAACGCCGCCCCATCAGGGGCGGCGTTCTTTGGGTCAGCCGTTGGCTTGGGATCAGAAGCCCAGACCAGCGTATTTGTTCTTGAACTTCGACACGCGGCCGCCGGTATCCATCAGCTTGGCCTGCTGACCGGTCCAGGCGGGATGCGCCAGCGGGTCGATGTCGAGCGACATCTGGTCGCCTTCCTTGCCCCAGGTCGAGCGGGTTTCGTAGGTGGAGCCATCGGTCATCTTGATGGTGATGGTGTGGTACTCGGGGTGGATTTCGGCTTTCATCGTCCCGCTCCTTATTCCGCTTTGGCTTTGTAGGTGGTGTCTTCGGCGATCCGGGCCGATTTGCCGCGACGCGTGCGCAGGTAGTACAGCTTGGCACGACGGACGCGGCCACGGCGGACCACTTCGATGCTGTCGATGTTGGTGGAATAGAGGGGGAACACCCGCTCCACGCCTTCACCGAACGAAATCTTGCGGACCGTGAAGCTGGCGGCGATGGTCGCCCCGCCTTTGCGGCCGATGCAGACGCCTTCATAGGCCTGCACGCGGCTGCGGGTGCCTTCGGTCACTTTGTAGCCAACGCGGACGGTGTCGCCGGCCTTGAAATCCGGGATGGTCTTGCCAAGCGCAGCAATCTGCTCGGCCTCGATCTGGGCGATCAGGTTCATCGCAATTCTCCAATGCTCGCGGTTTTTTCCGCGAAGGTGATGCCGCCCTAGAGCTCTTGGTCTTCATTCGGGTCCCTACCGTGCGCCGCACAGTAAGCCCGCCAGAGGTCAGGCCTGCGTTCTTTCGTCAGCCTTTCGGCCATGGTCTTCCGCCAGGTGGCGATGTTCGCGTGATGGCCCGACTGAAGCACTTCGGGTATCGCGCGGCCTTGCCAGTCGGTCGGCCGAGTGTACTGGGGAAATTCAAGCAGCCCTTCCGAAAAACTTTCCTCTTCGGTGGAGGCCTGATTCCCAAGCACGCGGGGTATAAGCCGGACCGTCGCATCAATCAAGGCGATTGCGGCGATCTCTCCTCCGGTCAGGATGAAATCGCCAAGGCTGATTTCCTCGATCTGGTGATGGTCGATGACGCGCTGGTCCACGCCTTCGAAACGGCCGCACAGCAGGGTGATCCCGTCGGCTTGGGCAAGGCGGCGGGCGGTGGCCTGGTCGAAGGGCTTGCCGCGGGGCGACAGATAGATGACCGGCCAGCGGCTGCGGTCCTTTGGCGTGCCTTCGGCGGCGGCGGCTAGGGCTGCATCGACCACATCGGGGCGCAAGACCATGCCCGCCCCACCGCCGGCGGGGGTATCATCCACGTTCAGGTGCTTGCCGACGCCGAAGGGGCGCAGGTCGATGGTGTCCAGCCGCCAAAGCCCGAAGTCCAGCGCCTTGCCGGTCAGCGACAGGCCCAGCGTGCCGGGAAATGCCTCGGGGAACAGGGTGATGACCTTGGCGGTCCAGGCCCCTCGGACGATGCGGGGTTCCTCCATCAAGTCGCGTGGCGTCAGGCTGGCCCGGACGGACAGCCTGCCATGGCTTTTTCCCGGAGGGGGGGAGGGATCGCTTGGGTCTGACATATGCCGGGCTTAGCCGGAAACACCGTGCCGGGAAAGCCCTGCCCGTGCGGAGGACATCAGGCGGTGCGGGCGGTGGCCTGCATCATGGGTTCGTGGTGAACGCTTTTGGGCGCGCTGTCGCCGTCAACGACCTTTTCAATGGCGCGGGCCAGTGCGGCAAGCCCGTCGCGCAGGTCCGCGCGCAGATGCGCTGGCAGATCCGAGCGCGGATCAGACCCCGCACCATCAAGCGAGGCCTGCCGCAATTGGGCGGAGGTGGGGAAGTCGTTGGCCCGGTCCGGGAAAGCCGTAACAAGGGCAAGCGCCCGCGGGACGTAAAGCCGCAGAAGATCACCATTGCCGGAAGCAATGGAGAAGGCGTGGGCCATCGCGCGGGGGACCTGGCCGGACACCACAACCTCGGGTTCGGAGGCCCAAAGCACCAAGGCCCGGCGCAAGGCGGTGTGGCTGCGGCTGGGCCGCTCCAGTGCTGCGGCCAGCGCGTCCAGCCGCAAGCCGGCCCCCATGGCCGTCATCACCTTGGCCACAGCAGCACTGACGTCGGCATCCGGTGCGTCGTCGGCCATGTTCAAGAGCGGGATAACGGCAGCGGCGGCCTCGGCCAGGGCACGCGGAGCTTCGGCGGCTTCGGCTTCATCATCCAGAAACACGCCCTGATCGGCGGCGGCCCGGGCATCCCACAGCATGCGGCACAGCGGAATGGCAAGGAAGGACACCGCAAGCGGGAAGATCGGATTGACGACCGGCAGAAAGCCTGCGACCGCCCCGACCCCACGTCCGATCCCAAGCAGGACGCAGACCAGCAGGACCTGGGAAAGCACCTGTGTCACGACAACCCCGACGGCCTGCGGGGTAAGCCATTCCTTGGCGGTGGCCGGCCACTGTTCAGGGCGCACGATCAACAGCCAGACGACGAAGATCACCACGAAAAAGCCAAGGACGCCAAACCCCATGCCACTGATGCCTGCAAACAGCGGGCCAATGTACAAAAGGGCTGTCGCCCCTTTCAGCAAACGCAGTCGGGTTGGCATGGTTTCCCCCATCAGATCCGGCAGCCACGGAGCCGAAAGCCATGAAAGCTATTCACTTTCCTCTGGCAGATCGACAATCAAACGACCAGCCGCAAGGTCGACATTAGGCACGATTGTCTTGGTAAAGGGCAAAAGCAGGGCCGATTTGTGACGCTTGGAGGATATTTCGATGATATCCCCAGCCCCATGGTTGTGGACAGCCACGACTTTTCCCAAAGCTTCGCCTCCTGTGTCCATCACCTCCAGACCGATCAGATCGGCATGGTAGAATTCGTCATCAGGCAGTGAGGGCAGCCGCCCCCGGTCGATGAACAGGCTGGTGCCCCGCAGGGCATCGGCCTCTTCCCGCGTGGTGATGCCAGCGATCCGCGCGCCAAAACCGCCCGCCACGGGGCGGGTCAGGGTGATGTGGAATTTCCGGGTGCCGTCTTCCGTAAACAGCGGGCCATAGGTGCCAATATCCCCCGGTTCCGAACAGAAGGATTTCAGTCGTACCTCACCGGTAATCCCGAAGGCTCCGGCAATGGCACCGATACAGATGCGGTCGGTCATCAACGTGTTTCCAGATGCAAGGTGGCCGCGCGGCTTTCCCAGCCAGAGCGTTCAAGTTCGGGCACAGTGTCCTCCTCTTCCGGCCAGCCGATGCAGAGATAGCCGATGAACCGCCAGTCTTCCGGCACCGCAAGGTCGCGCGCAAGACGGTCGGGGTCAAGGATCGACACCCAGCCAAGGCCAAGCCCTTCGGACCGCAGCGCCAGCCAGAACAGGGTTATCGCCCCGACAACGGAATAGGCCCGGGTTTCGGGCATCGTCGCGGCGCCAAGGCCAGCTCCCTTGGCCGTGCCGTCATCGCAGAAGACGGCAAGATGCACGGGCGCTTCGGCCATGCCGGACAGCTTCAGCTGGCTGTAAAGCCGCGCCTTTTCGCCGGATTGACCGTCAAGGGCCACGGCATTGCTGTCACGGAAGTTGGCGTGGCAAGCCTGCCGGGCGATCTGGCTTTCGATCTGCAGGATGCGCCAGGGTTCGGACAACCCGACCGAGGGGGCGCTGGCAAAGGCCGCAAGACTCCTTGCAAGGATGTCGGGCGGCACAGGTGTGGTGCGGAAGCGGCGCACGTCGCGCCGCCACCGCATGAGCGCGGCCAGCTCGTCCCGGAAGGCCGGGCTGAACTGGCCGGGCCGGGTCACTCGGCAGCCGGTTCAGCAGCAGGTTCGGCGGCGCGGGCGGCCTTCTTCGCGGCACGCTCGGCCATCGCCTTGCCCGGGGTGCCGGACTTCAGGTTGGCGCGGGCGGCTTTCGGGCGGGCACCAGCGGCTTCCAGCATGCGGGCGATCCGGTCGGTGGGCTGGGCGCCCTGGCCAAGCCAGTACTGCACACGCTCCAGGTTCATCACGACGCGCTTTTCATCGTCCTTGGCGAGAAGCGGGTTGTAGGTGCCCAGCTTTTCCAGAAAGCGGCCATCGCGCGGCATGCGGCTGTCGGTGGCGACGATCGAATAGAACGGGCGCTTTTTGCTGCCGCCACGGGCCAGACGGATTTTCATGGACATAGGTAGTCTCCTTGGGTTTGGGTCGAGGGCAGTCTTTGCCCTACATGGTTGTTATTTCTGCAGTTTCTCGTGATGCCTGATGACTTCACTGATGATGAAGGTCAGGAATTTCTTGGCGAGGTCGGGGTCAAGGTTCGCCTCTTGCGCCAGTTGGTCCAGCCGCGCCATCTGCCGCGCCTCACGGTCGGGGTCCGAGGGCGGCAGGTTGTGTTCGGCCTTGAGCCGCCCCACCGCCTGCGTCTGCTTGAAGCGTTCGGCAAGCGTGTAGACCAGGATCGCGTCCAGCCGGTCGATGGACTCGCGGTGCTCTTTCAGCAGAGCTGCGGCTTTGATTGCTGTATCCATCATGCCCCTCCTTTGGCCGCCTTCTGTACGTCGTCCATCCGACGCCCCGCCGTTTCTGTGTGTCCAGAGACCTCGGCCAGACCAACGGGTCGATGCAACCAGACCTGCGATCCGTCATGATCGGCGACGCGCCGTGCTTGCAGCCGTTCGGCAACACGCTGTGAGCGGCGGTTCGCCGGATCGATGTAGCTGACCAGCCGATCCATCCGCAGGGTCGAAAAGGCGTGGTCGCGCAACGCGGTCGCAGCTTCGGTCGCATAGCCATAGCCTTCGGCAGCCGGGCGAAACAGGTAGCCAAGCTCTGGCGCTTGATCGCCGGGTTCAAAGCCGATCAGGACAAAGCCCAGAACCTCGCCCCCTGCCTTGGCCTCGACGGTCCACAGACCATGGCCGCGCAACAGCCAAAGGCCGCAAGTCGCGGTGAATTCGGTGAACGCCGCGTCCCGGTCAAAGGGACCGCCCAGATGAGCACCCGCGGGGCCGCAGAAAACCTCGGCCCAGGCGTCGAAATCCGTCAACTGCGGGGCGCGCAGGCGGAGGCGGGTGGTTTCCAGCACCGGGAGTTGCCCGGTCAGCGCAGCGGCAAAATCGGCGGCAGGGCCGGGGATGATGGTCTCCCAAGGGCGCGTCATGCCAACACCCCCTGCCCGTGACGCCAGACTTGTGTGTCGTCGCCATAGGGATTTGTCCCCAGCGGATCGCGTGCTGCGCCAAGCCTTGCTGCAAGCGCCTGCGAGCGGGCATTACTCGGGTCGATGTAGCTGACGGCCGTGGTCCAGCCGAGCGTCCGAAAGGCATGGTCGCGCGCGGCCATGGCCGCCTCGAACGCATAGCCCTGGCCTTCAAGCCTGGCATCCCACAGCGTCCAGGTCAGTTCCCGTTCCGGGTGACCTTCGGGGAAGAACGGGCCGAAATGGCCGATGGGGCGGCCTTGCAACGTGGCGATGAAGCGGCCAAAGCCGCGCAGGGACCAATGGCCGAAGAAGGCGGCGAAATGGGTCCAGGCCTCGCCTTGGGACATCGGGCTGGTGCTGCGCGGGGTCAGCCGATAGTCGCGGTAGGCGGGCCAATCGTCGGCCAGCGGCGGGCGCAGGGTCAGGCGGGCGGTGTCGATCATGCGCGCGCCTCCGGTGCCGGGTGGCGGTAGATGTGGTAGTCGCCCTCGGGGTCGGTTTTTGTCACCTCGCGCGCCGCGCCAAGCCGAACGGCCAGCGCTTCGGACCGGGTGTTGGCCACGTCGATCATGCTGATCAGCGGCTGGGACGAAACGCGCGCGTGATAGTCGGCACGGGCCGCCAGCGCCGCCTCACGCCCGTAGCCATGGCCTTCAAAGCCATCGTAAAGGTGCCAGGCAAGTTCCGGTTCTGGCCAACCATCGTGGAAGATCACGCCAATGCGGCCGATGAAATCGCCTGCCTTGGTATCCACCGAATAGAACCCATAGCCGCGCAGGGCCCAGTGGCCGATGTTGGCCAGAAGCCCCCGCCAGACCCAGCGACGTTCCAATGGGCCGCCAACAAAGGCCGAACGCGGGCTGTCGTTGAAAGCGAGCATCTTTGGAAAGTCGGCCTCGCGCGGTGCGCGCAGGATCAGGCGATCCGTCATCAGGGAAGGGATCGGCAGGGGCATGGCATAGGTCATGCGGCGGCCCTCAGATCGTGGCGGATGACCACATCGGTCGGGTCGACTCCCGGCGCATCGACGATCACGCCGCCTAGCCGCAGGCCAAGGGCGATGGACCGGGCATTGCCGGGGTCGATGTAGTTGTCGATGTGGTCCCAGCCGAAGGCACCCCTTGCCCAGACCATCACCGCCTGCGCGGCTTCGCTGGCGATGCCCTTGCCTTCAGCACCATCCACGACGAACCAGCCAAGTTCCGGTTCGGGGTAGCCTTGCGGCTGGTAGATGCCCACCTCGCCCACATAGGTACCGTCAAGGTCGACCGAGAACGGGCCAAAGCCCATCAGCGGCCATTGCCCGACCTCGGACGCGAAGATGCGCCACGCCTGATCGGGGGTGAAGGGCCCGCCTTCCCAGACAGAGCGGTCGGAAGCGTAGAAGGCAAGCCGGTGGGCAAAATCGTCAAACCGCGGCATGCGCAGCACCAGACGCGCGGTCGAAAGGACCGGCGCGCTGGGATACGCAATATGCTGCGGGCGTTGGATCATTTCTTCCGCATCAGCCCCGACAGGCCCGCAGGCAACGTCATCCCGCGCGGCAGCCCGCCCATGCCACCCATTCCACCCATGCCCTGCTGCATGCCCTTGGCAGCTTCGGCCAGCTGTTCGGGCGTCATCTTCGACGGGTCGGGCATGCCGCCCTTGCCCATCATGGACTTGAGCGCCTGTTTCATCATGCCGCCCTTGCCCATCTTCTTCATCATGTCGGCCATCTGCCGATGCTGCTTCAACAGCCGGTTCACGTCGGCCACATCCAGCCCCGCGCCCGCAGCGATCCGCTTTTTCCGGCTGGCGGCGAGGAGATCGGGATTGGCCCGTTCCTTCTTGGTCATCGAGTTGATGAGCGCGATCTGATGCGTCAGCATCTTGTCGTTCAGGCCCGCCTCGGCCGCCTGGGCCTGCATCTTGCCCATGCCGGGCATCATGCCCATCAGGCCCTGCATGCCGCCCATCTTCATCATCTGTTCCAGCTGCATCCGCAGGTCGTTCATGTTGAACAGACCCTTGGCAAAGCGCTTGGCCATGCGTTCGGCCTGTTCGGCCTCGAACGTTTCCTGCGCCTTTTCGACAAGGGCAACAATATCGCCCATGCCAAGGATGCGGCCTGCGACGCGGTCGGCCTCGAACGTCTCGATCGCGTCCATCTTTTCGCCCATGCCGACAAAGCGGATGGGCTTGCCGGTGACGGCGCGCATCGACAGTGCCGCACCACCGCGACCGTCGCCGTCCATCCGGGTCAGGACGACGCCGGAAATGCCGACCTTGCCGTCAAATTCCGTGGCGACGTTCACCGCGTCCTGACCGGTCAGGCCATCAACCACCAGCAGCGTCTCACGCGGTTGGGCGATGTCGCGGACGGCCTGGATTTCGTCCATCAACACTTCGTCGATGTGCAGACGCCCGGCGGTGTCAAGGAACACCACGTCATAGCCGCCAAGGTTCGCCTGGGTCTTGGCGCGTTTGGCGATTTGCACAGCCGTCTCACCCTTGACGATGGGCAGAGAGTCCACGCCGATCTGGGTGCCGAGGATCGCCAACTGCTCCATCGCGGCGGGGCGGTTGGTGTCAAGCGACGCCAGCAGAACCCGTTTGCCGTTCCGTTCCTTCAGCCGCTTGGCGAGTTTGGCGGTGGTCGTGGTTTTACCCGACCCCTGCAGACCCACCATCAGGATCGTCGCCGGCGGGTTGTCGATCTTGAGCGCGTCCGGCTCGCCATCGCCGGCAAGCACGCGGATCAACTCGTCATGGACGATCTTGACGACCATCTGGCCGGGGGTGATCGACTTCGTGACGGCAGCGCCGGTGGCCTTGTCCTGCACCCGCTTGATGAAATCGCGCGCGACGGGAAGGGAAACGTCCGCCTCCAGCAGCGCCACGCGGACTTCGCGCAGCGCGGTGATGACGTCAGCTTCAGACAGCGCGCCGGCCTTGGTCAGGCGGTCGAATACGCCACCAAGGCGTTCTGACAGGCTTTCGAACATCGCGTCACCTCATCTTTGCATGTGCCCCGATATGGGGGCGGCGAGCCGTTGATGCAAAGCGGAATGGCACCCGTGGGCGCAACGCGCTGACGGATGTCGATCCCGGGCATGCACCACAGGGACCGGAAGCGGCACGCCTCCGGGGAATTGCGGGCCGGATACGCCTAATCGGCAGGTGAGTCAATGATGGCCAGCATGTCGATGGCCAGCGTGGCCGCTGCAAGCCCCGCCACGGGAACCCCGGTCGAGGCGGGGCCGGGCATGGGAAAGCGGGCGTGGCGCACGGCAAGGTTGGCGTGCAGGTCGTCGGCGTTCGGCCCACCCACATAATGCGTGGTCGCCTTGAGCGGGGTAAGTCCCGGAATGTCCGGCAGCGCAAGGGCATCCATCGCCAGATGCGCTGATTGGGCAAGGTCTGGCGACCTGCCCTCGGCCGCGATCCAGGCGAAGGGGCCGGCGTGGCGCAGAATCGCCCCACCGGGGGTGGTTGCCGCGCGGACAGGCGTCGGGGCCAGCGTCAGGATGGCCGTGACGCCTGCGCCGGGCGGTGGCAGCACGCGCGCGGCTGGGGCGAGGCACAAGGCGGCGGGCGGCGGTTCCTGCGCGAACCAGTGGGCGGCGAGCAGCCGGGTTGGGTCGACCCTGTCCAGCAGCGGCATGGCAGATGCCATGTCCGGCGCGGACAGGTGCAGAAACTCCAGCGGCCCGGCGTTGACCCGCGTCAGGCGCGCGGGACCGTTGGCAACTTGGCTGCGGGTTGGCGCTACGGTGGTCGCGTAAAGGTCAACCTCGATCCGCATGCCGGGATAGTAGAAATACGGCAGCGGAACCACGGCGAGTTCGGCCATCGGAAAGGCCTTTGCCAGTGGGGCCAGCACGGCACTTGTATCCTCGGCATCAGTGTAGACAACCAGAAGTGCGGCGTGATGGCCGCCGGGCAGATGCGACAGCACCCCCGCCACCATCTGCGCCACCAGTGCGGCTTGCGCCCCCGCATCGTCCGGAGCCAGAACCCGGCCATCACTGTCCAGCGGGCATTGCCCGCAACTGATTGCCACCCCGTGCGCGGCGACGGCCAGCGAGCAGGCCACGGGAATCGGCATGTTCCACATCAACCCCATCGGCAGGTGCAGGATGTCCGTCATGCGCCAAGCCAGCGGTTGATTGCGGCTGCAACCCGGTCCGCGCCGCTGCCCGAGGAATAGACCGACACCAGTTCCCGCGCGCCGCCGCCAGCCAGCCGCAGGGCCGGGCGATAGGTCGATCCGCCCTTGGAAGACCGGCTTTTCTGAACCTCGGCCCCGGTCACATTGGCCAGTGGCAAGCTGGTTTCCGTCTGCCCGATCAGGGACGCGACGCGGATCGTGACCTGTCCTTGCGGTCGGTGCAGAAAGATCAGCGTGCGGCGCACGAACAGGACCAAGGCGCCAACAAGCAGCGGCAGGGCAAGGCCCAGCATCGCCACGCCCGCCCAGTTACCCTGGCTTGCAAGGGCCAGAACCACAGTCGCATCAATCAGGATGAAGGCCGACAGCAGAATGGCGACCAAGATCGGTCGATCCTCGATCACCAGCATGTCTGGCGTTTCGCTTTTCACCCGCATGGCGTGCTGTTGTCCGTTCCGCTGGCTGCAAGGCAAAGCCTAGCGTCTGTCCCCGGTGGCACAAGGGGGTTGCACCTTTGGGTCGACCGCCGTCATTCTGTGCACGGGCGCACAAGAAGCGAGGACCGATGGAAAACTGGGACGAAATCCGGACCGCGTATCAGGTCGCCCGTCTTGGCACAGTCTCGGGCGCGGCTGAAGTGCTTGGGGTCCACCATGCCACCGTGATCCGCCATATTGACGCGCTGGAGAAGCGGCTGGGGGCCAAGCTGTTCCAGCGCCATGCACGCGGCTACACGCCGACCGAGGCCGGGCGTGACCTGCTGGTTGTGGCCCAGACGACCGAGGAACAGTTCGCCCACCTGTCCAGCCGGATCAAGGGCCAGGGCGAGACGGTCTCGGGCGAGCTGGTGGTGACCTCGATCGCGGGCGTGGCGGACCTACTGACGCCCGTCATGGTCAGCTTTCAGGCGAAATGGCCCGATGTGCGGGTGCGGTTCCTGACCGACATGCGGGTGTTCCGGCTGGACTATGGCGAAGCGCATGTGGCGATCCGGGCCGGGACCGGGGAAGAAGAACCGGACAATGTGGTGCAGCCCCTTGCGCGGATAAAGTCGGGGCTTTTCGCGGCACAGTCCTATGTCGACCGTTTTGGCAAGCCCGCGTCCGAGGCTGAATTTCCCGGCCACCGCTTTGTCTGCAGCGATAACGAGGCGACGCGGGCCCCTTTCTACCGCTGGCTGCGGGCAACAGTTAAGCCGGACCAGATCGCCTATGCCGCGACCGAGCCCGCCGCCTTGGAAGAGGCGGTCCGTCAGGGTGCGGGGATCGGCTTTATCTCGGCCTTCCGCGCGGCTGCCGAACCTGGATTGGTCGAAATTCTGCCGCCACGGCCAGAATGGGAAGCGCCGCTGCGCATTGTCACTCATGTCGATCTGCATCGGACACGGAAAGTGCAGGCCTTTCTTGGGCATCTGAAGGACGCCGCGAAAGAGTGGCCGTTCTGCGGCTGATCTTGCAGCTTGCCCCCCGTCCATTGCGCGAGGCCGAGCGCGGGCATCTGGCGATGCTGGCGTTTTCGGCGCTGGTGGCGGGGTCATTCTCGCTGGGGGCGCTTGCTGCACCGCATGTGGACCCGGGCGCGCTGTCGGCGCTGCGGTTCCTGCTGGCGGGGGCGCTGGTCGGGATCGCGGCCCATGTGACCACCGGGCTGCCGCGGTCGGCCTGGGTGGCACCCTGGCGCTATCTTGTGCTGGGGTCGCTGCTGGCGGCCTATTTCGTGCTGATGTTTGAAGGGTTGAAGACGGCCCAGCCCGTCTCGGCGGCGGCGGTCTTTACCCTGACGCCGGTGATGGCGGCGGGGTTTGGCTGGCTTTTGCTGCGCCAACGGCTGACCGGTCGGATGGCCCTGGCGCTCGTCATCGGCGCGGTGGGGGCGCTGTGGGTGATCTTCCGGGCTGACCTTGCCGCCCTTCTGGCGCTGAAGATCGGACCGGGTGAGGTGACCTATTTCTGGGGCTGTGTGGCCCATGCCGCCTATGCCCCCATGGTCCGCCGCCTGAACCGGGGCGAGCCTGCGGTGGTCTTCACCTTCGGGATGATGATGGCCGGCACTCTGGTGCTGACCCTATGGTCATGGCCTGCGATCGTGGCAACCGACTGGCTGGCCCTGCCCGGAATCGTCTGGGTGACGCTGGTCTATGTGGCGGTCGCGGCCAGTGCGATGACCTTTGTCCTGCTGCAATACGCCTCGCTGCGGCTGCCTGCGGCCAAGGTGATGGCCTATACCTATCTGGTGCCCGCCTGGGTCATCCTGTGGGAGATGGCGATGCATGGCGATACGCCGCCAGCGTTGGTGCTGGCAGGCGTGGCGATGACGGGGCTGGCCCTTTGGTTGCTGTTGAAGGACTGACCTATTCGGCCGCGACCGCCCCGGTCGTGGGTTCGGGCAAGGGAACCGGAACGCGCTGGCCAATCAGCTTATCCATCTGGCGGGCGACCCGGGCCAGATGCCGCGCGCGACTTTCGGGGGTGGAGCTGTCCATCAGGTAATGCGCCGCAAAGGCCGTGCGCTTGCCGGGCTTGCACAAAAGGCCCACGCCGCGCGACAAAGTGCGCTTGCCGGGGGCGCCGACGATCTGCGTCATCAGCCAGCTTGCCCCGCAGGTGGTGAAAATCCCCAACCGCGAGATGTGGCGCAGGCCGGGGCGGATGGTCCTGTTCTGCGCATCCGGCATGTGGAAGGCCACGTTGGGCAAAAGCACCCGGTCCAGCCAGCCCTTCAGGATGGCGGGCAGCCCATACCACCATGTCGGGTAGACGAAGATCAGCGTGTCGCACCAGCGGACATCATCAACCTCTTGCGCGACACAGGCGGTGTTCTTCGGGCAGTCGAGGTAGCCCTGCCACTCTGGCCCGGTCAGCACGGGCTGGAAGCCAGAGGCGTAAAGGTCGGCGACCCGAACCTCGGCCCCGGCGGCGTGGAGTTTCCGCTGGACAAGGTCACGAACGGCGGCGTTGAAGCTGTCAGGGCGGGGGTGGCAGTAGACGACAAGGGCGCGCATGGGAATGACCGTGCTGTCGTTGCCGGGCCGCACGATAGCCGCCCGGAAGGCGCGTGGGTAGCGCCGAGGAAAGGTTAACAGCGCGGCCACGCCTTCTCAACAGCGTCGTTCCCTTCCGGCGGGCGTCAGGGGCGAAAATGCTGCAGGCCGTCGGTCAGGAAGCCTTCGGCAAGGGCCAGGGTGCCTTGGGTATAGGCGGCCCCGCCCAAGGATTGGGCGGTGTCGCTATCGGCGCGGGTGGCAAGCCAGGCGGTCAGAAGCACGCGGCGCAGGAAGATCATCGCCGGGATCATCGCGCAGTCTTCGGGGCGCAGGCGGGCGATGCGGGTATAGCCGTCGCACCAGCGGGCGATCAGGTCGGGCAGGCGAGGGTCGGTTTCGATGAAGGACAGGGCCGAGGCAAGGTCGTAGACCCACCAGCCAAAGCCGCAATCGTCAAAGTCGATGGCGGTCAGGCCTTGGGTGTCCACCATCAGGTTGGCCAGCCTCAGGTCGGCGTGGATCAGGCCAAAGGTCTCTGGTCCGGTGCCATAGGCGTGCAGTTGGTCGGCAAGGGTATCGGTCGCGCGGGTCAGAAGGGCCTTGCCCGCCACATCCAGCCCCGGCGCCTGCAGCCAGTGGCCCCAATGCGGCTGGGGGCCAAGGATCGTCTGGACGTCCCAGCGCTTGCGGGCAAAGCCCGTGGGCCGCGTCCAGCCCCGCGACTGCAGGTGCAGCCGCGCGGTGATCTCGCCCAAAGGGGCAAACCATTGCGCCAGATCGTCGCCGGGCTGCAGTTCCTGCCCGTCGATCGGTGCGAAGCCGACGATGAAGCGGCCCTGCACTTCGGTCACCAGCCCCTGCGCGCCCGCAACCGGCCGCACGGCGCGCAGGCCGGGCAAATCCTGCAACGCCGTCAGCCAGGCGAGTTCGGAGGCGATCTCGGGTTTCGTGTGATAGCCTTGGCGGTGAAGGCGCAGGATCAGGTCACCGGCGCGCCAGGTCTCATTCTCGGAGCGGTTGAGAAGGGTCAGGGGCGTATCTGCGGGCAAGCCGTACAGCGGCAAGGCGCGAACAAGGGTGTCAGACATCCCCGCCCCGCCGCAGCAGGTAGATGTCCATGATCCAGCCATGCTCTGCCCTCAGGCGTGCGCGGGTGGCAAGGATTTCGTCGCTGACCTGCGCAAGGGGGCCGTGGATCAGCGTTTCCTCGGGCATTCCGACATAGGCGCCCCACCAGATGGTGGTGTTGGCGGGGTCGATGGCGGTGAAAGCCCCGCCCTTGTCCAGCATGACCGCGAGGCTGGTGGTGCCCTCCGGCCAACCATGGTCACGCAACTGGCGGCCGGTGGTGATGGTGACCGGCGCGGCGAGGGTGTTGAGCGGGATCGCATGGGCCGCCGTCAGGACCTGCAGGCTGGTAATGCCGGGGATCACCTTGACCGATACGCCCGGCAGACGGGCGGCGATGCGCAGGGTGCTGTCGTAAAGCGAGGGGTCGCCCCAGACCATCAGCGCGACGGTGCCTCCGCTTGGCAGGCGGGGGGTGATGGCGTCCTTCCAGACCCGCGCGATTGCATCGTGCCAGTCATTCACCGCGCCAAGATAGTCGGTCTGGTCGGCGCGGGTCGGCACATCATAGGTCGCGACCGGGACGGGCGCGGTCAGGACGCGCGACAGGATCAGTTCCCGCACCTCGGCAAGGTCAGACTTCGCGGCACCCTTCTTCGGGATCAGGATCAAGTCAGCCCCGTTCAGCGCCTGAACCGCCTGCGCGGTCAGGTGGTCGGGGTTGCCCGTGCCGATACCGATAAGGAAAAGCGTGATCATGGACCGGCTTTAGAAAGCGGCGCTGCCCTTGGCAAGGCCGGGCGTGGGGGAGTGGGGCGGCCTCCTCGTGCGACTTCGTCTTCTCGTCAGCGGATAGCCCGCGAGGAGTGACGCAGTCATCGACGAGCGACGCGGGGCCGCCCCGGTTTCAGATCAGGCCGCGTAAAGGCGCGGGGTGACGAGGGACGAGCCCTGACCCTTGATCGCCTTGGCCAGACCAAGAACGGCCAGATCGGCCAAAGGCTCGATCAGGACGACGGCCATATAGGCCACCCCGAAGGTGCCGATGGCGGCAAGGTTTTCCGCCCCGAAGCCCGCGCCATAGACCGCCCAGAAGGCAACCCAGGCCACGACGCCGCCCTGATAGACCGTCGATAGCGCCAGCACCTGACTGTATTTCAGGTCCACATAGGCCGTGCCCGGCGCGATGATCCGCTTGGCCAGTGCGTGGAGCGCGAACAGCGGAACCAGCAGCGTGGTCAGGTTCATCCCGTATTGCGGCAGATCGAAGGGCGCGAAGAACAGCCCCTGGATCAACAATCCCGCCGCCAGCCCGATCGCCGCAGGCCCCGCCCCAAGGATCAGGAACAGGGTGGAGCCAAGGATGAAGTGCACCTCGCTGATGCCGATGGCGAAATGCGGCATCACCTCGAAGAAGATGAAGACGCCGATGGTGGCGATGACCGCCCGCGCCGCGACCGAAGCGATGCCGCTTTGCCGGGTCGCCTTGGCGATATGATAAAGGGCTGTGCTCCCTGCCGCAGCGGCAGTGGCATAGCTGAGCGCGATCTTTGCCCCGTCAACGAGGCCCGGTTCAATATGCATAAGTCCCTCCTGTCCGTCACACCCGACGGCGGTTGTTTCTTTTGCAGGGCCGGTCTCCTGGCTGGCGGATCGTGGCGGGTCCCTCACCTTCCCGCCCCTGAGGGGCAGTGGCTTTGCTGGAACCCGCTCACCGCTGACAGTCGCGGGGGCGGCTGATGACACGGGCTCCCATTCGGGTAAGCCCGCTCCTCATTCCCGTTTCAGTCCCGGCGCTTTGCGCCTTGGTGGGACACCTTGCCCACCCTGTCTGCGCCCGGGACAGCGTTCGGTCAAGGAAGAAGGCGACGGGGCAGGATCAGTCTGCGACACCGTCTGCCAAAGCGCCGTAGATGATCAGCCCGGGAAGGGGGCTGCGGTCCTGCGCAAGGGTTTCGGCAAGGGCCGAAACGGTTGACCGGTGCAGGCGCTGGTCGGGGGTGGACACCGCCTCGGCCAGAAGCGCGGGCGTGTCGGGCGACAGGCCGTGGGCGATCAGCGCGGCGGCGAGGGCGGGGAACGTGCGCTTGCCCATGAAGACCACGGTGGTGGCCCCGGGGTCGGCGAGCGCGGGCAGGTTCAGCCCCGGCGGCAGGTTGCCGCTGGTATCGGCGGCAGTGATGAACTGCACTCGTTGCGCATGGCCGCGCCGCGTCAGCGGGATGCCCGCCGCAGCGGCGGCGGCCGAGGCCGAGGTGACGCCGGGCACGATCTCGCACCCGATCCCGGCGGCGTGAAGGGCTGTCAGCTCCTCCTCCAGCCGCCCGAAGATGCCGCTGTCCCCCGACTTCAACCGCACGACCTTTGCTCCGGTCAAGGCATAGTCCACCAGCAGTCGGCTGACATGATCCTGCTTTGGCGAGGCGCGACCAGCGCGCTTGCCCACCCCCACAAGGTCGGCCCCCGGCCTTGCCAGCGCAAGGATGGGACCGGACGACAGGTCATCGAACAGGATCGCATCCGCCGCCTGCAGCGCCTTGACGGCGCGCACGGTCAGAAGGTCAGGGTCGCCGGGCCCGGCAGAAACAAAGGTGACGAAGCCGGTCATCGCAAGCCTGCAATCAGGTGGAAATAGGTGCCGGTCGATAGCCCGCCCCCTGACTGGAGTCGATAGGACCCGGTTTCAGGCACGACGGCCCCGGTGGCATCGGTCACTTGCGCAAGGGGGGCATCGGGCTGGTCAAGGATGGTGGAGTAGTGAAACTCATGCCCCGAAAGCGCCGCCCCCGCCGCCTGCCCGGGGATCTTCGCTGCCAGCAGGGCCCGGCGGTAGCCCAGATGCATCTTCCGGTTGGCATAACTGGTGACCAACCCCAGCAGCCCCGCCATCCGGTGGCGTGTGCCGTCCTTGTCCACCAGCGCTTCGCCCATCGCCATATACCCACCGCATTCGCCATGCACGGGCTTCGTCTCGGCAAAGGCCTGCAGCCCGGCGCGAAACCCCTCAGCCGCAGCCAAAGCGCCCGCGTGCAGTTCCGGATACCCGCCCGGCAGCCAGCAGACATCGGCGCTGGGGTCCGGCCCCTGATCGGCGAGGGGCGAGAACGGCAGCACTTCTGCCCCCGCCGCGCGCCAGCCGTGCAAAAGATGCGGATAGACAAAGCTGAACGCGGCATCCCGCGCCAGGGCGATCCGCTGGCCGGGTGGGGTGATCCTTGCCGCAGGGGCTGCCTGCGTCGTGGTCGCGGCGGCGGCAATCAGGGCGTCCAGATCCACCCCTTCGCGCATCAAAGCGGCGGCCTCGGTGATCAGGGCCTGCAGGGCGGGCTGCTCTTCGGCCTGCACCAGACCCAGATGCCGCTCGGGCATCGCAATCGCCGCGCGCTTGGGCAGGACGCCAAGGACGGTCAACCCTGCTTCCTCCATTCCCTTGCGCACCAGCGCCTCGTGCCGTGGGCTGGCGATCCGGTTCAGGATCACCCCGGCCACCTGCACCCCCGGCCGGAACCGCGCGAGCCCCAGCGCCACCGCCGCCGCGGTCTGCGCCTGACCGCTTGCGTCGATCACCACGACCACCGGCCAGCCCATCCGCACCGCGAGATCCGCCGTCGCGCCATTCCCGCAGCCACCGGGCGCGGCCACCCCGTCAAACAAACCCATCGACCCTTCCGCAAGGATCAGATCGGCCCCCACCGCCTGAGCCAGAAGCCCGTCCAGCATCGCCCCCGGCATCGCCCAGCTGTCCAGATTGTACGACCAGCGCCCCGACGCCGCCCGATGAAACGCCGGATCAATGTAGTCGGGCCCATTCTTGAAAGGCTGCACTACCAACCCCCGGTCCCGCAGCGCCGCCAGAAGGCCCAGCATGACCGTGGTCTTGCCGGTGCCAGACGCAGGAGCCGAAATGACCAGTCCCGGGGGAAGTGCCGCCAAACTCATGACCCCGTCCCCGGAAAGCGCGGATGCGTGCCGACCGGCCGATAGCGGCGGTCATAGTCGCCCGCGTAAAGCCGGCTCTCCTCAAACCCCTCCTGCGCCAGTGCCGGGCCGATCAGGATCAGCGCCGTCCGCTCCACTTCCTCCGGCACCGCGCCCTGCAGCGTGGCCAGTGTCGCCCGGATCACCCGCTGATCCGGCCAACTTGCCCGCCAGACCACCGCCACCGGGCAGTCGGCTCCGTAGTGGGGCACAAGCTCCGCCACCAGCTTGTCGATCAGATGCACCGACAGGTGCAGCGCCAGCGTCGCCCCCGTCGCGCCAAAAGCCGCCAAGGTCTCGCGCTCCGGCATCTGGGTCGCCCGCCCCTCGACGCGGGTCAGCACCACCGACTGCGCTAGGCCGGGCAGCGTCAACTCCACCCCAAGTGCCGCCGCCGCCGCCGCAAAGGACGGCACCCCCGGGGTCACATCATAAGGAATGCCAAGGTCACGCAACCGCCGAAGCTGTTCCCCCATCGCCGACCAGACCGACAGGTCCCCCGAATGCAGCCGCGCCACATCCTGCCCGGCGGCATGCGCCACCGCAATCTCGGCCATGATCTCATCCAGCGACAAGGGTGCCGTGTTCACGATCCGACACCCCGGCGGACAATGCGCCAGCACCCCCTCCGGCACCAGCGAGCCCGCATAGAGACAGACCGGAGACGCGGCAATCAGATCCCGCCCCCGCAGCGTCAGCAGATCCGCCGCCCCCGGCCCCGCCCCGATGAAATGGACCGTCATCCCGCCCCCCCGCAAGGCCCGAGCCCTGCATTTGCTCTTTTCCCAAATACTCCCCGCGCGGAGCGCCCGCCCAAGCCGGTTGCGCGCCCTTCGCGCGCAGAGGCGAGACAAAAGGTACGCGCCGCAAGGCGCTCAATCTGACAACCGCCAGCCACGGGCTTCACGCCAGCCCCTCCGCAATCGCCGCCGTCGCCGTCCCGTCCGCCGACACCGCCCGCGGCCCCCGCAATCGCGCCCCCGGCCCCGCCGCCGCTAGCGCCGCCGCTTCTGCCACCGACCCCGTGCAATACAACGCCGCCACGCGGTCGGACTGCGTCATCACCGCCTGCTCGGCCAGCGCCTCTGGCTCCAGCGACACCACAGGCAGCCCCAGCGCCGCCGACAAGCCGGCCAACCCCTCCGCCTTCGCGGCCGCAGTCGCCAGATGTGTCACCCCCGCCGCCCCTCCTGCCCGCGCCAGCGCGTCCTGCAGCGCGCCCGTGGTCGCGCCGGACCGGAACCCGAACCCCGCGACGATCATCGCACCACGCTCCATTGCAGGATTGGCAAGCTGGACCGCCAGCCGCGCTTGCGGCCGATGGCGGCGGGCTCGGACAACTCGATCTTCAGAAGGCTCCCCCCGTGCCGCGCCGACCAGCCCAGCACCAGCGCCTCGGTCTCCAGCGTCACTGCGTTCATCACCAACCGGCAGCCCGCGGGTATCACCTCCCACAGCCGCCCCAGCACGGTCTCTGACGCCCCGCCCCCGACGAACACGGCATCCGGGACCGGCAAACCGTCCAGCCCCTCCGGCACCCGCGCATCCACCAGATCATACCTATGCGCCAAGCCAAATGCCGCCGCATTCCCCCGCGCCCGCGCGGCGCGCACCGGGTCCGCCTCCAGCGCCACCACGCGCGCCCCGCCCGCCAGCAGCCATTCGATCCCGACCGACCCAGACCCCGCGCCGATGTCCCAAAGCACCTCCCCCGACAGGGGGGCCAGCGCCGACAGGGTCAGCGCGCGCACCGGACGCTTGGTGATCTGCCCGTCATGGTCAAACAAGGCATCGTCCAGGCCCGAGGCACGTGGCAGTCCGGGATCACTGGCCTCGATGGCCACCGAAACCGGGGCGCTTGCCGCGTCAGGGACCCCGAAGGTGATCCGTTCTGACGGCCCACCCAGCCGTTCCAAAACCACCAGCCGCGCCGAAGCGTGACCGTTCGCGGCAAGCCAGGCCGCCAGTTCCCCCACCGCCGCCCCGTCGCGCAAGGTGCAGATCGCCCGCACCCCCCGCCCCAACACCGGGCGCAGCCGGGCAAAGGGGGCGGCATGCAGGCCAAGGCAGAGCACCTCCTCCAGCCGCCAACCCAAACGGTTCGCGGCCAGCTGGAAGGTGGACAAGGCGGGATGTGACACCCATTCCCCCGGCTGCAGTTGCGCCATCAGGCTGCCGCCCGCCCCAAACCAGAACGGATCGCCCGACGCCAGCACCACAACCGCCCGCCCCCGCAGCGCCAGCACCGGCCCTGTGTCAAACGGCACCGGCCACGCCTGCCCCCGCCCCGCAGCGCCGACCAGCGCCAGATGTCGCGGCCCGCCAAAGATCACCTCCGCCCGGCGCAGTGCTTCATGGCTTGCGGGCGACAGGCCCTCCGGTCCATCTTCACCCAGCCCGATCAGGGTCAGCCAGGGATTATCCCAAGGATTACCCATGACACGCATCCTCCTCCTCGGCGGCACGACCGAGGCGAACCTGATGGCAAAGGCCATTGCCGATGCTGGTCTTGCCGGAGTCTATTCCTACGCCGGCCGGACCGAGGCGCCGATGGGCCAGCCGATCCACATGCGCATGGGCGGTTTCGGCGGGGTGGAGGGGCTGCGAACCTACCTTGTTGACCAAGCGATCACTCATGTGATCGACGCCACCCACCCCTTCGCCGCGCAGATGAGCGCCAATGCCGTCGCCGCCTGCACCGCAACCGGCACGCCCCTGATCGCGCTGGAGCGCGCGCCCTGGGTGGCGGGTGAAGGCGACCGCTGGACCCATGTCCCCGACATCCCCGCCGCCGTCACTGCCCTTGCTGGCCCGCCGCAGCGCGTGTTCCTTGCTATCGGTCGCCAGCACCTTGAGCCCTTCGCAGGTCAGCCCCAGCACCATTACCTTCTGCGATTGGTGGACCCTCCGACCACCCCCCTGCCCCTTCCCCAGGCGCAGGTGGTGGTGGCGCGCGGCCCCTTCGACGTGGCGGGCGACACCGCCCTCCTGCAGTCGCATGCCACGCAGGTCGTCGTCGCCAAGAACGCCGGCGGCAAAGGTGCCGTCGCCAAGATTGCCGCCGCCCGCGCCCTCGGTCTGCCGGTCCTGATGATCGACCGCCCGCAGATCCCACCGCGCCCGGTCGCGCGTAGCGTCAAGGACGTCATGGCCTGGCTGGGCTAAGGGAACACTCGTCGAGCACTTCGTGCACTCCTCGCGCGCAAACTCCGAGGAGGTCACGCAGTGAACGACAAGGGGGTGCGGGCTCATCCAGCACTCCTTGGCGAATAGACAAAGCGCCCGACCCGGCGGGTGGCGGAATTGCCGACGATCACCACCGTGCGCATATCCGCCATCTCGGGCAGTGCTTCGCCAAGGGTAACCGTGACGATCCGCTGATCGGGGGTGGATACGGCGCGCGCGAAGGTGATCAGCCGATCCGCCCCACATTCGGCCCGCAGCACGTCCAGCGCCTTCGCAAACCCCTCAGGGCGGCTGGCCGAGCGGGGGTTGTAGAAGGCCATCGCAAAGTCGGCCCGGGCGGCGTGGCGCAGCCGGGTCTCGATCACCTCCCAGGGTTTCAGGTTGTCCGACAGGTTGATGCAGCAGAAATCATGACCCAAGGGCGCCCCCGCCGCCGCCGCCGCCGCCAGCATCGCGGTGATCCCCGGCAGCACCCGAATGTCCAGCGCCTGCCAGTCCTCCCGCCCCTCCAGTGCCTCAAACACCGCTGAGGCCATCGCAAACACCCCAGGATCGCCGGATGAGACGACAACCACGCGCTTGCCCGCCGCTGCCATCTCCAGCGCCGCCCGCGCACGGTCAAGCTCCACCCGGTTATCGGACGGATGCAGCATCAGCCCGGGCCGAGGGGCCACCCGCGCCACATAGGGGATGTAGCCGACCACATCCGTCGCCGCCGCAAGTGCCGTCGTGACCTCTGGCGTGACCAAAGCCTCCGCCCCCGGCCCAAGGCCCGCAATGACCAATGACCCGGTCATCGCTGCCCCCTTCTTCCCTTTGAACTTTCTCTTCTGTCCAAATATCCCACGGGGGGTCCGGGGGGTGTGAACCCCCCCGGTTCTGTCCGCAGCCAAGGGCACTGCAGGGTCATTCCGGCAACTCCGGACGACGTCCATGACCATGGACGAGGACGATCGCGAAATAGGGGCAGTCGGAGGCATCCACATCCACCAACCGTGCCACACGCTGGTTCGGCATCGTCCCGCGTTCCACCAGCCAGGCGGCGTCAAGCCGCCCCACCCGCTCCAGCGCGCGACGGACGCGGGGCAGGTTGCGGCCGGTTTTCATCACGACCAGCGCGTCGGCATTGGCCATGTGGCGGACGAGGTCCTCCTCCGGCAGGGTGCCCATCAGCACGGTCAGCACGTCATCGCCCCAGGTGATCGGCGTGTCGGTCGCGTGCCAGCAGCCGGTCATCCCGGTGATGCCGGGGATCACCTCGACCGGCACCCGGCCCTGCAGGCGGGAATGCAGGTGCATGAAGCTGCCGTAAAAGAACGGGTCGCCCTCACACAGGACCACCACATCCTCGGTCGCGGCCAAGGCTGCAAGCCGGTTCGCCCAGTCGTCATAGAACCGCGCCAGAGCGTCGGTGTATTCCGGGCTGTCAAAGGGAAGCTCGGTCGTGACCGGATATTCCATCGGGTATTCGACGGCCTCCGGGTGCAGCATCCCCTCGACGATCCGGCGGGCCTGCCCGGCACGGCCTTCCTTGCGGAAATAGGCGATGTGGCGGGCCGACCCGATCACCCGCGCGGCGCGCAGGCTCATCAGGTCGGGATCACCGGGGCCGAGGCCCGCACAGATGACCTTGCCGCTGATCGGGGCCATGGTCATTCCTTCCGGCTCGCAAGCGCGTTGATCGCGGCCACGGTGATCGCCGACCCGCCAAGGCGGCCCTTCACGATGACCGACGGCACCGGCGGGGCAGCCATCAGCGCATCCTTGGATTCCGCCGCGCCAACAAAGCCAACCGGACAACCGACAATCGCGGCAGGCCGGGGACAGGCGGGATCTTCCAGCATGTTGAGCAAGTGGAACAGCGCCGTGGGCGCGTTGCCGATGGCCACCACCGCCCCCTGCAGGTAAGGCCGCCAAAGCTCGACCGCGGCAGCCGATCGGGTGTTCCCCATACTGGCGGCAAGTGCCGGTACGGCGGGATCCTGCAAGGTGCAGATGATCCGGTTTTCGGCGGGCAGGCGCTTTTTAGTGATGCCTTCGCTGACCATGCGGACGTCGCACAGGATTGGCGCGCCAGCCTCCAGCGCTGCGCGGGCGGCAATCGCCATGCCGGGGGAAAACTGGATATGGGGGGCAAGATCCACCATTCCGGCGGCGTGGATCATGCGGACGGCGACGATCTCTTCCTCGGGGGTGAAGCGGGCAAGGGCGGCCTCGGCCCGGATCATGGCGAAGGATTGCAGATAGATCGCTGCGCCGTCGGTTTCATAGAGGTGGGGCATTTGGGGCCTTCGTATGGTCGGGCAGGTGATCTGGAATCGCAGATGGCATCAGGGCGCGATGCGAAGGGGTATCCTGCGCGGTGCCGCCGTGCACAAGGTCATAGCCCCTGGCAGTGGCGACCAGCGTCAGGTCCGAGACACCCGGATGCGCGCAGCCCTTGGTGCACCCCGAAACGTGGAGGCTTTTCCCCTCCGGCAGACGTGCTGCAAGGCTGCGGGCCAGGGCCCGCGTCTCGCCCAGCGCCTGCGGGCAGCCGGGCGCACCGGTACAGGCGGTGACACGCAGGATCGGGTCGGCGGGATCGGTGACAAGACCGGGAAGCTCCGGCAGGCGTGTGGCCCCGACCAGAAGCAGCATGCGCCAGGGTGTCAGGCGGATCTCATGGCCAAGGGCGGCGAGGGCCGACAGGGTTTCGGCCTGCATCTGTCCAAAGGCAAGAGCCACCAGCGCCCCATCGGGGTGCAGGCCCGGTTCCGGTTGCGGCAGCGGGGTGGCCGGGGCGGTGTCGCAGCCGGGCGGGATGATGCCACGGGCAATCAGCGCCGCCATCCGGCCGCGCCCATTGGTGACACCGCCCGAGGCAAGGAACCAGTCCGCCAGCGCCAGCGTGTCGGCGGCGAGGTCAGTGATGGGCTTGCCAAAGGGCAGGCCATCCGGCCGCAGGATCAGCCGCCCATCCGCCGCCCGCTCCACCCGGATGTCGGCAGACGCAGCCGTCAGCACCGGGCGCGGGCCGGTGTCCAGCGCGAAGCCGAACTTGCCCGGAAGGCGGGGCATCCGTGTCAGCGTGGCGGTCAGGGTGGCGGCAAGGACGGCGGTTTCAGCGTCAAGAAAGGGCGTGACAATGAGATTGCGAAGGCTTTCGGTCTCGATATCAGGGTCGATGAGGCTTTGGGCGCTGAGGTCGTCAATAAGCTTGGGGTGCGACGCCTGAGTCACGCCGCGGAGTTGCAGGTTGGCGCGGGCGGAGAGGTCGATGATCCCATTGCCATGGGTTTGGGCGGCTTCTGCGATAGCAGCGGCTTGCGCCGGGGTCAGGCTGCCAAACGGCGGACGGATGCGCACGACAAGACCGTCACCGGACAGCATCGGGCGCAGGGCACCGGGGCACCAGCCCTTGATTTCAGGCGCAGCGGTCATGCGGAGCGCCCTGGGGTTCGGGCGGTTTTCAGGTGGAGCGCGTTCCGCGCAAGCCTTTTGTCTCGCCTCTGCGCGCAAGCGCGCAACCGGCTCGGGCAGCCTCCGGCGGGGATATTTGGGCAAATGTGAAAGGCTGGATGGGTCATGCGGCACCGTCCAGCGTGGCTGCGATGGAGTTGCGGCGGGTCTGCCAGAGGCCGGCGTCGCGCAGGCGGCGGAAAAGGTCTTCCATGGCGGCAAGTGCCTGCGGGTTTTCCTGCGCGAGGAAGGCGCGGACGTCTTCGCGGCCAAGGGTGGCGTCGTGGTAGAGGTCGAAAAGGTGCGGCGGCACAACCTGGGCGAGGTGGGCAAAGGCGGCCATGTGGTCCAGCGTGGCGGCGATTTCGGCGGCCCCGCGGTAGCCGTGGGCCATCATGCCCTCCGCCCAAAGGGGATTGGCGGCGCGGGCGCGGACGGTGCGGGCGATTTCCTCGGTCAGGGTGCGGGCACGCGGATCGTCGGGGCGGGTGGCGTCGAGGTGGTAGAGGCTTGGCGTCTGGCCGCCAAGGCGGGCCACGGCGGCGGCAAAGCCTGCCGCATGTGCCGCATAGTCGGAGGCCATGAGCACATCGGTTTCGGGCAGGTCCTGGGCATGGACGAAGGCATCGGCGTTCAGGACCCGCGCTTCAAGGCCCTTGCGGTTTTCGGTGGATTGGCCGTCGGTGCCGATGGCCCAGCTTGACGCGTTCAGCCAGGCTTCGCCGGCAGCAGCGCGGGCTTCGGCAGTGAAGGTATCGGCGGCGGTGCCCATGCCAAGGCCGTATTGCCCCGGCTGCGGGCCGAAGACGCGGGGGGCGCGCAGGGTGTAGGGGTTGTCCTCGGGCGTTTCGTCACGCTGGGACAGCGCCTCTGCCCCGGCTTCGAACAGTTGGGCGAGGGTGGGGAAGACATCACGGAACAGGCCCGAGACGCGCAGGGTGACGTCGATCCTTGGCCTGCCGAGGATTGCGAGGGGGAGGATTTCGAAGCCCGACACTCGTGCCGAACCTTCGTCCCATTTCGGGACAAGGCCGGCAAGGTGGAGGGCCATCGCGAATTCCTCCCCGCTGGTGCGCATTGTGGCACTGCCCCACAGGTCCACCACCAGCCCGCGCGGATAGTCGCCGTGGTCTTGCAGGTGGCGGCGGACCAGCTCCGCGGCCAGCTTGACGCCCTGCGCATGGGCATTGCGCGACGGCACGGCGCGCGGGTCGACGGAAAAGAGGTTGCGGCCGGTGGGCAGCACATCACAGCGGCCCCGGTTGGGGGAACCTGCGGGTCCGGGGGGCACGCGGCGGCCGTTCAGCGCGCGCAGAAGGCCGTCCCGCTCCCCCTGCCCTTCGCCGAAGATGTGCAGGCCGTGGCCGAACTGGCTTTCCTTGATGTCACAGACGAAACGGTCAATCCGGGTGATGGTTTCAGCCGGGGTGGCGTCTTTGGCCAGCCCGAGGTCATCCGCGACACCGGACGCCCGGGCCTCATCCTGAATGGACGCGATCAGGCGGGTGCGGCGGGCGGGGTCAAGGCCGTCGGCGGTGGAGTATTCGTCCAAGAGACGCTCCAGCGTCGCGAGGGCGGGGGGCAGGGCGCTGGCGACCATGGGGGGTGGCAGGTGGCCAAGGGTAACAGCCCCGATCCGGCGCTTGGCCTGTGCCGCCTCACCCGGGTCGTTGACGATGAAGGGGTAGATGACAGGGGTGGGGCCGATCAGGGCTTCGGGCCAGCAGGTATCACCAAGGGCGACGGATTTGCCGGGCAGCCATTCCAGCGTGCCATGCGCGCCCATGTGGAGCAGGGCGTGGACACCTTGGGCGCGGAGCCAGAGGTAGAAGGCGACATAGGCGTGGCGCGGGGTACGCGACAGGTCATGGTAGTCGCCGTCGCGGGTCTGGACGTCGCCGCGTTCAGGTTGGAGGGCGACAAGGACCTGGCCGCGACGGGTGGCGGGGAAGTGGAACTGCCCTTGCTTGACGGATGGGTCGGCGGCGGGGTCGCCCCAGGCTTCGGTCAGCGTCTGGCGCAGGGGCTCTGGCAGGGTGTCCAGCGCGGTGAGGTAATCCGCCAGCGGCCAGGTCAGGGTCTCGGTCAGCGCCTGAGGCAGGGGGGCGCCTTCGGTGACCCCGTACCCTTCGGCAGCGAGGGTCGACAGGAGCGTTTCGGTCGAGGCGAGGGCGTCAAGACCAACGGCATGGGCCATCTGATGCGCCCGACCGGGGTAGGTGGACAGGATCAGGGCCAACTGCCGGTCAGCGGCGGGGGTCGTGGCAAGGTGGTGCCACGCCGTGACACGATCAACCACGGCCCTGATCCGCGCAGCATCAGCGCGGTGGGCGAAGCGCGAAAATTGCAGGTCAGGGTGGCGCTTGCCAGGGGATTTGTGGCTGATGAGACCGGCGAACAGGCGACCATCCACCTCGGGCAGCACGACGTGCATGGCAAGGTCGGCAGGCGACAGCCCCCGGTCGGACGCCACCCAGTCGCGGCGGCGGGCGGTGGAAAGGGCGACCTGAAACGCCGGGCAATCGGCACCGTCAAACGGGGTGGAACCGTCTGCCCCTTGCGCCGAAAAGGCAGTGGCGTTGAGGATGGCAACCGGCGGACAGGCGGCCAGATGCGCGCGCAGCCAGTCGCCCACACCCGGGGCCTTCAGGCTGGGGGCGAAAGCACCATAGGCGGCGAAGCCTGCAGCGCGCAGGGCGTCAATCAGCGCGTCAATCGGCGCGGTGTCGCCTGCGGTCAGGTAGCTGCGGTAGAAGGTGACGAGGACCGGGCCTTTGGTTGCGGGCAGCCCCCCACCCCCAGCCCCTCCCCACAGAGGGGGAGGGGAGGCGTGGGGTGTGGCGTCCTGAGCTTCTGGTTCAAAGGGATCGCGTCCCGGGCTTGACCCGGGACCACTCGTTGCGGAGGGCATGACAGGCGCGGGCCGAGGTCCCGGGTCAAGCCCGGGACGGGTGTTCAAGACGTCCGATGCGGCGATCACCCCACGCTCCGGGTCATAGAACCCCATCTGCGGCACGGTCTTGTCGCCCAGAACCGGACCGGCATAAAGCCCCGCGGCCAAGGCCAGCTGCGCCAAGGCGGCCTGCGCGGCGACCGCCCCGCCCTCATCACACAGCGCCTGCAAGCGGCGCAGGGTCGAGATCGGCAGCGTCGACAGCTCATCCAGCCGGGGGTCGGGGCGGCCATCGGCGGGCAGGATCGCCAGCGCCATGCCCTGACGACGGGCAAGGTCCTGAATGGTGGCAAGGCCATAGGGCCAATAGGCCTCGCCGCCGATCAGGCGGATGAGGATCGCCTTGGCACCGGACAGTGTCCTCTCGACATAGGTGTCGACGGAAATCGGGTGCTTCAGCGCAATGATGTTGGCCAGTCGCACCGTAGGATACCCGGTGCCCAGTTTCTGCGCCCGCTCATAGCCCGCAATGAAGGCCCCGAGATCGCTGTCGGAAAAGGACAGCACCACCAGATCGGCGGGGTCCTGACCGGGGTCGAAGGGGGCTTCGGTTTCCTCCAGCCCGTGGCTTTCACGGAAGACGACGTGCATGGCGTCAGGCCCTCCCGCATCGGCTGACGAAGGAGACCCCGCCCCGGGCCTGACCCGGGGCCTCGGGGGACGTCAGAGGTCCCGGGTCAAGCCCGGGACGCGACGGTCCTTTGACCGCCGTGCCTGCCTCTGCCTGCCACCCGACCCGTCCCACTCTGTCAGGCCCCAAGAACCTTGCGGATTGCCGCTTCGTCAATGTCGTCGTGCTCGGCGATAACCACCAGTTGCGACCGGCGGGGGGCTGTACCCCAAGGCCGGTCATACTGCATCCGCACCCGCGCGCCGACGGCTTGGACCAGCATCCGCATCGGCTTGCCGGCAACGGCAACATGGCCTTTGACGCGCAGGATCTTCTGTTCGTCGGCAAGGCGCTGGATGGCGGCGGCAAGGGCCTCGGGGTCGGTCACCTCGGGCAGGTCGATGACGATGGTGTCGAAGTCGTCATGTTCGTGGTCGTCATGGCCGTCATGGTGCGAGGGGCGGGCGGCAAGGTCATCTTCTGCCGCGGCCTTCAGGCCAAGGATCACGCGCGGGTCGATGACCCCTTCGGTCATGGACAGCATCGGGATCGGCCGCGTCATCTCGGCGGTAATGACCTCACGCGCGGTGGCAAGGCCCGCTTCGCCGGCGAGATCGGCCTTGGACAGAAGGATCAGGTCGGCACACAGGATCTGGTCCTCAAACACCTCGGAAAGCGGCGTTTCATGGTCAAGGCTGGGGTCGGCGGCGCGTTGGGCATCAACGGCGGCCACGTCAGGGGCAAAGCGGCCTGCGGCGACGGCCTCGGCATCGGCCAAGGCAATCACGCCATCCACCGTGATGCGGCTGCGGATCGCGGGCCAGTCAAAGGCCTTCAGAAGCGGCTTTGGCAAGGCAAGCCCAGAGGTTTCGATCAGGATATGGTCGGGGCGGACAGGCATCGCCATCAGGGCCTCGATCGTGGGGATGAAATCATCGGCGACGGTGCAGCAGATGCAGCCATTGGCCAGTTCCACGATGTTCTCGACCGGGCAATTGTCATCGGCGCAGGATTTCAGGATATCGCCATCGACGCCCACGGTACCGAACTCATTGACCAGAATGGCCAGCCGCTTGCCTTGCGGGTTCTGCATCAGGTGGCGGATCAGGGTGGTTTTCCCCGCGCCAAGGAAGCCGGTGATCACGGTCACGGGGATTTTGGTCAGATCGGTCATTCGGCGGCCTCATCTAGGGGGGTCAGCGGCGGGATACGGGCGATGCTTTGCTTGCGGAACACGGTCGGGCGGTCGCGCCAGGGGACGATGCCGTCAGCCGTGGCCGCGTATTTTCCAGCGCCTTCAAGGATGGCGGGGACGTCGTCAAGGGTTAGGCGGCCATAGACATAGGACCAGCCGCCGGGCTTCGTCAGCGACACGGCGCAGCCGGTGTTGCAGGCCGACAGACATTCCACCCCGACGACGCGGACGCCTGGGGGAACGCCTTCGGCAATCAGCGCGGCATGCAGCTGCGCACCGGGGGGAAGGTCCCCCTCGGGCACCGGCTCACCGGCCTTGCAGGTTGTGCAGACGTAAAGTGTAGCGCCCATTGCCGCCTGTCCTCATGGCATCGGGGCATGGGCCAGAGAGGGCGGTTTCCCGCCATCACCCGGTCGCGGAACACCCCGTCCGCCGGTTTTCCTTCGCGCTGGCAGGTCTCCCGGCTTGCGGATCCGGGGTTTCCCCCGCGGCCCCCCGCCTTCCCGGCCTGTGCCAGTGGCATTGGAGACCTCTCCGGTCACGGTCGCGGGGGCGGCTGCGCCTTGGGATTTCCACCCCTGTCGCATTCCCTCTTCGCCTGTCATAAACAGGAACCAGCGCCCGTCCACCTGTGGCGATAGACCGACCATTGTCAAGGACACGACCGACCATGACCGAGACCATTGCGACACCCGAAACCGATGACCTTGCCCGCCACGCTTCGAAAATGGCGAAGAAGAAGGCCGCGCGGGACAAGATCATGGCGGGGAAAGAGGGCGAGAAGGGTATGATCATCGTCCACACCGGGGCGGGGAAGGGCAAAAGCTCCAGCGGGTTCGGGATGATCCTGCGCTGCGTGGCGCATGGGATGCCCTGCGCGGTGGTGCAGTTCATCAAGGGGGCATGGGACACCGGGGAGCGGCGGTTGCTGACCACGCACTTCAGCGACCTCTGCCAGTTCCACGCGATGGGTGAGGGGTTCACCTGGGAAACCCAGGACAAGGCCCGAGACATCGCGGCGGCCAAGGCGGGGTGGGAGAAGGCGAAGGAGCTGATCCGCGATCCGGCGATCCGCATGGTGCTGCTGGATGAGATCAACATCGCGCTGCGCTATGACTATCTGGACCTGTCCGAGGTGTTGGCCTTCCTCGCCGAGGAAAAGCCACCCCTGACCCATGTCGTCCTGACCGGCCGGAACGCGGCGGAGGGGTTGATCGAGGCGGCGGATCTGGTGACCGAGATGACGCTGATCAAGCATCCCTTCCGGTCAGGCATCAAGGCGCAGGTGGGGGTGGAGTTCTAAGTGTCCCGGGCAGGGACCTCGCCTAGCGACAGTGATATCAAGGGCTTGCCTGCGGGCATTAACGGTTTGGCAAGACATTTCAGGGGGTAGGACATGCGGAAATTGGGTTTCACGATGGTACTGCTAGGCTTTGCACTGACCATTGGCGGCTGCGCGCCGCTGATCGTTGGCGGGGCGGTTGCGGTGGTCGCAGACGAGGCGGTGGAGCAGGACAAGGGCGGCGACGGGCTGTTCTGACCCACCCTTTGGCGGGGTGGGCGGTAGCGCCCACCCGTCGCGCATATCAGCCTAGAACATGTAGGAGACGCGGATGCCAAGCATGTCCATCGACCGCTCATATTCGGTGACATTGTCGTCACGGATGGCGTCGTAGTTCACGTCAACCCGGACCGGAAGGCCACCGCCGAGGTTTTCCCAAGCCACGCCAAGCGACAGGCCGTTTCCGGTGGCGTTGACGTTGTTTCCAGGGCCGCTTTCCACAAGGCCCCGCACCAGCACCGCGCCAAGCGAGCCGGTCAGCCGACCGCCGCCTGAAAGGTCAGTCGTCAGGGTGCCACGCAGACGCAGGATTGCGTCCACTTCGCACCACGTGGGCGATGAGCCGGTGCAGGCATCGGTGCCGCCATCGCTCATTTCATTGCCGGACATCAGGTCAAGGTTGCCTTCGACACCGTAGGCCAGCGCCCCGGCCGACGCGAAGCGATACCCTGCCGTCAGGGCAAGACCGACATCGTTGGACGAGGCTTCAAAGCCCGGGACCACCGATGAGTCGGTCGTGTTGTCGGTCACGGCAAGGCCAAGCCCAAAGTATGCTCCATCCTGCGCCATGGCCGATTGGGCGAGGGCAAGGACAAGGGCGGAGGTCGCGAGAGCAAGTTTCATGGTCGGATCCTTCAACGTGGCGCAGGGCACGGATGTGCCGAAGCTGTTCCCTTTATAGTTGCACAAATGAAGATGTTTCACATCGTCTGGCATCACAGGCGGCACCGGATTTCCGGTCGCTGTGGCAAGGATGCACGGGATGTCGGGCCGGATCGCCGTCTATGGCCGGGCAAGGGCCAGCAGTCGACTGCAATCCACATGCAGCGCCAGATGGTCTGCCAGCGCGTCCAGCGTAGCCTCGACCGTTGCATCGTAGCTGACGGTGCCCGGCGTTGCGCCGAGGGTGGCGAGGAAGGCGCGGCGGAAGGTGTCTTCGGTGAACATGCCGTGCAGGTAGCTGCCCATGACGCGGCCATCGGGGCGTTGTGCGCCTTCGGGCTGGCCGTCCACTGTGAACATCGGCAGCGCGCGGTCGGGACCTTCAGTGCGTCCGAGGTGGATTTCGTAGCCTTTGACTGGCGTGTTTGTGGTCGGGTGGTGCGCGACGGTTTCCGTCACGCGCTTGTCCGGGGTCATCGTCGTGACGAGGTCGAGAAGGCCAAGACCGGGGACGGAGCCCGGTTTGCCCTCGATCCCTTCAGGATCGGCGATTTCGCGGCCCAGCATCTGGTAGCCGCCGCAGAGGCCGAGGATTTTCGCGCCACGCCTCAGGGCGGCGGCGAGGTCGATATCCCAGCCTTGGGCGCGGAAATGGGCAAGGTCAGCGATGGTGGCCTTGGAGCCGGGGAGGATGATCAGGTCAGCCTCAACCGGCAGGGGTTGGCCGGGTTTGATGATCTGCAGCGTGACGCCGGGTTCCTGGGCGAGCGGGTCGAGATCGTCGAAATTCGCGATGCGGTTCAAGTGGGGGACGGCGATCAGGAAGTCTCCCGTTCCCCGCGTGCCGCCCAGATCGGCGGCATCTTCGGCGGGGAGCTTGTGGGCATCGGCAAACCACGGGATGACGCCAAGGCCCTGCCAGCCGGTGCGCTGTTCGATCAGGCGGTAGCCGTCGTCAAACAGGCTGGGGTCGCCGCGGAACTTGTTGATGAGGAAGCCGCGGATCATTGCGGCATCCTCTGGGTCCAGCACGGCTTGTGTCCCGACCAGTTGGGCGATCACGCCGCCGCGGTCAATGTCGCCGGTCAGGATCACCGGGGTCTGGGCGGCGATGGCGAAGCCCATGTTGGCGATGTCATTGGCCCTCAGGTTCACCTCGGCCGGGCTGCCTGCGCCTTCGACGATGACAAGGTCAGCCTCGGCCATCAGGCGGTGGAAGCTGTCGAGGACGGGGGCCATGAGTTGCGGTTTCAGCGCGGCATAGTCGCGGGCCTTTACCGTGGTCAGGCGCTGGCCTTGCACGATGACCTGTGCGCCGGTTTCGGATTCGGGCTTCAGGAGGACGGGGTTCATGTGAACGGTCGGGGCCACGCGGCAGGCGCGGGCTTGCAGGGCCTGGGCGCGGCCGATCTCTCCCCCCGTCGCCACGGCGGCGTTGTTCGACATGTTCTGCGGTTTGAAGGGGCGGACGGTCAGCCCCTGGCGGGTGAAGTGGCGACAGAGGCCTGCGACGAGAAGGGATTTGCCGACGTTGGAGCCTGCGCCCTGGATCATGATCTTCATGTGCGGCGGGCCATCAGCCAGAGGAAGAAGACGCCGCCGATCAGGCCGGTGACGACGCCGATGGGCATATCCTCGGGGGCCATCACCACGCGGGCGAGGGTGTCGGCGAGGGTGAGGAAGATCGCGCCGAACAGGGCGGAGAGGGGCAGGACTCGCAGATTGTCGCCGCCTGCGATCAGGCGGACAAGGTGGGGCATCATCAGGCCGACGAAGCCGATGATGCCGGAGAAGGCGACCATGACGCCGGTGATGAGCGCCCCTGCCACGAAGACTGAGAGGCGGAAGCGGGCGACGGGGATGCCGAGGGAAGCGGCGGTTTCATCGCCAAGGCTCATCGCGTTCAGGGCGGCGCTTTGCGACCAGAGCCAGAGACCGGCGGGGAGGAGGACGGCGAGCGGGTAGATGAGGTGGCCCCATTGCGCAAGGCCGAGGCCGCCGAGCATCCAGAACACAACGGTATGGGTGGCCTTGGGATCGCCGAGGAAGATCAGGATGTTGGCCCCGGCCATGATGATGAAGCTGATGGCGACGCCGGCCAGCACAAGACGGTCGGCACTGGTGGCCCCGGTCAGGCGAGCAGCGGCGAGGACCATGAGGGTGGCGGCGAGGGCGCCCCCGAAGGCCATGAGCGGGACGGTGAGGAGGCCGAGGAAGAGGCCGGTGTGCAGGAGGGCGGCGATGGCCCCGAAGGCTCCGCCAGACGAGATGCCAAGCAGGTGGGGATCGGCGAGGGGGTTGCGGGTCACCGCCTGCAGTGCCGCGCCGGTGATGCCAAGGCCCGCCCCGACAAGGGCGGCAAGCAGGGCGCGGGGGAAACGGATGTCCCAGACGATGGCCTCGCGCCCCGGGGTCCAGTCGGGGGTGACAAGGCCGGTGATCTGGTGGGCGAGGATGCCCCAGACGGTGGAAAGCGGTACCGCGACCGCGCCGATGGAGACGGCAAGGAGGATGGCAAGGAAAAGCGCCCCTGCCCCGCCCAGCGCAAACCCGGCGGCGCGGGTCAGGCGCAGCGCGGGATGCAGGGGCGTGGCAAGGGGGGTTTCGGTCATCTCAGTCGCCCTGAAAGCCCGCGACCAGCTTTTCCACCGCCGCGATGTTGCGGGGGCCGGGGGTCGCCTCGACATATTCCAGCACGACATAGCGGTCGTTTTTCACGGCGTCCACGTTGGCAAAGGCAGGGTTGGCCTCCAGAAAGGCGATCTTCTGGTCGGCGGTCACGTCGCCGTAGTTGACGATGACGATGACCTCGGGGTTGCGTTCCACCACCGGCTCCCAGGCGACGGTGGCCCAGCTTTTCTCCAGGTCGTCCATGATGTTGACGCCGCCTGCCGCCTCGATCAGGGCGGTGGGGATGGCGTAGGCGCCGGCGGTGAAGGGGGTTTCCTCGCCGCTGTCATAGACGAAGACGCGCAGGGGAACCTCACGGTCAACGCCTGCCGTCACCTCGGACAGACGGGCCTTGTAGCCTGCGACAAGCGCCTGCGCCCTGTCGTCGACCCCGAAGATCGTGCCAAGGTTCAGGATGTCGGCATACATGTCCTCCATGCTGGATTTGGACTTCGGCCCGACAAAGATGCAGCTTTCGGTCAACTCGTAGACCTGGATGCCGAGGGGTGCCAGCGTTTCGGGCGTGACCTCGCCCCCGACGGTCATGCCGTAGTTCCAGCCGGCGAAGAAGAAGTCGGGTTCGGCCCCGGCAAGCACTTCGCGGGTGGGGTATTTGGCGGAGAGTTCGGGCAGTTCGGCAATGCCCGACCGCAGGCCTTCGTCCAGCGTCTTCCAGCCCGAAACGCCGGTGTAGCCGACCATCTGGTCGCGCAGGCCAAGGGCCAGCATCATCTCGATCAGGTTGACGTCATTGGCGATGGCGCGGGTTGGGGCTTTGTCAAAGGTGACCTGACGGTCGCAGCTTTTGACCGTGACAGGGAAGGCCAGAGCGGGGGTGGCCATAAGGAGGAGGGCGGCGAGGGCGTATTTCATTCAATGTCCGTGAAGTTGAAAGGAGAAACGGGGGGCGGGGCCGCTGCGGTCGACGTGCGCGGCGACGTTGAAGGCCTGGGCGATGATCGCTTCGGACAGGGCCTGATCGGGCGGGGCGTCGGCGATGATGCGGCCTTGATGCAGGATCATCACCCGGTCGGCGAATTCGGCGGCAAGGGTCAGGTCGTGCAGCGTGGTGATCACGGTCAGGCCAAGACCGCGCAGCAGCGCGAGGAGTTCAAGCTGGTGCCGGATGTCCAGATGGTTTGTCGGTTCGTCCAGCACGATCACCTGCGGTTCCTGCGCCAGCGCGCGGGCGACCATGACGCGCTGGCGTTCGCCGCCAGAGAGGGTGCCGAAGGCGCGGTCGGCAAAGGCCGTCAGGTCCATCCGGCGCAAGGAGGCCTCGACCATCGCGGTGTCGGTCTGGCCGGGGCCAAACCCCTTGCGGTGCGGCAGGCGGCCCAGCCCCACGATCTGGCGCGCGGTCAGGGCAAAGTCGGTCGGCTGTTCCTGCAACACGGCGGCGACGACGCGGGCAGCCTCGGGTGCCTTCATCTGCCAAAGATCGCGGCCCATCAGCTGCACGGTGCCCTTGCGCGGGGCCTGATGGCGGTAAAGAAGGCGGAGCAACGAGGATTTCCCCGCCCCGTTCGCACCGCAGATCGCCAGAACCTCGCCCTGTGCGACGGCAAAGCTGAGGTCGTGTAGGATGTCGGGCTGGCGGGCGGGCCCCCAGAAAACACCAGACAGGGCAACTGTCGGGGTCATGGCAGCACCGCCAATACCGCTGTCGGCGCAAAGCGGCGGGTGGCTTCTGCCACCTTGCAGTTCGGCCTGGCCCGGGGCCGCCGTGGGTTGTCGTCCATCGAATACTCCTTCCGGGGCACCCCGCCCGGCGGCTGATTGCTTCGATGGCAGGTCTCCTGACTCGCGGGTCGTGGCTTGCCCCGCCTTCCCGGCCTGCCGAAAACCTCGGACAAGACCAGTGGCGCTTGGGGGTCGCTCACCGCTTACAGTTGCGGGGGCAGTCACGGAATTGGCGGCTGTTGCCTACACCACACCGTATTCCCTTTTCACCCGGCCGCGCGTGGTTTGGCCGGGAACCATCGCCCCAATCTGTGCGCCGGAACCGAAGCGCGATCAAGGCGGAAAGCGACGGGTCGTGCGCTGCCGCCGCCAAAGGGTCTGGCGCGACCCTGCCCTTTCTCTTCTTCAAATATCCCCCGCGGAGCGAAACGCCCGAGCCGGTTGGCGCGGAACGCGCCAGAGGCGAGGCAAAAGGTGGGCGCGGAACGCGCTCATCTTTGCGACTGGGGGCCGGGGCGCAGGTTGCGAGGTCTGGCAAGGCGGTTGTTTCGCCGGGGACGATCCGATACGACAGAAAGGGCAAAACCCTTTCGGATGGACCCCTTGGCCATGAAATCTGACCGTCGTCCCGTGGCCTCGCTCTGGATCGGCGACAAGCTGCATTATCTTAACCAGCTGTGCCTGAAATCGCACCTGATGCATGGCCATCCGGTGACGCTTTACTGCACCGATGATGTGAAGAACGCCCCCGAGGGTGTGGTGATCCGCCCGGCGAAAGAGATCATGGATCTGGACATGGCCCTGGTCGAGGCGACGTCGGCCTCGTTCCTGTCGAACGTGTTCCGCTACAAGATGATCCGGAAGACCGGGGCCTTGTGGATCGACTGCGATGCCTTCTGCCACCGGCCCTTCCCCGACGAATGGGATTATGTCTTTGCCGGCCACGGGATGCGCGGCGCGCTGAATTGCGGGGTGGTGGGGTTGCCAGCCGACTGCGCGCTGATGGATCAGTTGCTGGACTACTATGACAACCTGCCCGACTACCCGGCGTGGTGGAACAAGAAGCAGCGCAAGCAGATGGACCGGATTTCGGAAAAGGGCGACCTTTCCCACGCCGCCGCGATCTACAAGACCGAACGCACGGCCTTTGGTCCGCAGGCCTTCACCTGGTTTGCGCAACAGACCGGGGACATTGCCAAGGCGATGACGCCGGATGTGCTGTACCCGGTGCCGTTCCAGCTGAACGACGTGTTCTTTGACCCCTACGGCCGGGTCGAGGGGCATTTCACTGACGCGACCGTGTCAGTCCATCTATATACCAACGGGACCAAGCCCTATTGGCGCCGGAACCCGCCCTTGGCCAATTCCTACGTCGCGCGGATGTGCGCCGATCTTGGCATCGACCCGGCCGCCGCGCTGGAAGAATGACCGCGGCGCCGTGGTGACCCTGCAGAAACCGATCAGCCGCCATGGCACGGTGATGGCGGTGTCGATGATGAAGGATGAGGCACCCTTCCTGCTGGAATGGTTCGCGCATCATCTGGCGGTCGGGTTCACCGACATTCTGGTTTATACCAACGACTGCGCCGATGGCACGGTGGAGATGCTCCAGCGGCTGGAGGCTTTGGGGCTGGGATATCACCGCCCCAACGTCATCAAGCCGGGGGGCAAGCCCCAGCCCTCGGCCCTGAGCCATGCGCAGGTGGAGCCGCTGGTCGCGGCGGCGGACTGGCTGATGGTGTTTGACGCGGATGAGTTTCTGTCGATCAACCACCGCTCGGGCCAGCTGGACGGGATGCTGGACGACGCGGTGGCGGCAGGGGCAAACGGCATTGTCGTGACCTGGCGCATCTTCGGGTCTGGCGGGGTGGTGGACTGGTCCCCTGCCCCGGTGACCGAACAGTACACCCGCGCGGCCCCGCCCTTGTGGCACATGGGCTGGGGGGTGAAGACGCTGTTCAAGTTCGATCCGGAGTATTGGAAGCTGGGCATCCACCGCCCGTCGATCAAGAACAAGCACCTGAAGGACGGGTTTCCCGACACGGTGCTGTGGCTGAACGGGTCGGGCCAGAAGATGGAGGATTACTTCAAGTTCCGGGGATGGCGGTCGATCCGGCGGACAGTGGGCTTCGACTGGGCGCAGTTGAACCACTATGCGGTCAAGTCGATCGACAGCTACGCGATCCGGCGGCTGCGGGGGAACGTCAACAACAAGGCCGACAAGTACAACGCCGATTACTGGGCGCTGCAGGACCGCAATGAAGTGTCGGATACCCGCATCCTGCGCCATGCGCCCCGGCGGGCCGAGATCATGGCTGCGCTGCTGGAGGACCCGGTGCTGCGCGGGTTGCATGAGGCGGCGCTGGCGCGGGTCGAGGCGCGGCTGGCCGAATTGCGCGGCACGCCTGCCTATGCCGAGCTGCGGGCCGGGCTGATCGAGGCGGGGAAGGTGCCGATCACCAAGGTCGAAGCGAAGCCGCCCAAGGCGCGCGACCCGGCCAAGATCGCCGAGATGATGAGCAAGGTCGAAGTCCGCACCGTCGACGCGGCGGCGGAAAGGCGGGCGGCGCAGCCGCTGGCCCTGCCGCCGGGGGCCTATGCCGGGCCGAAGGTGGCGCTGGCCAAGGCGGGCGTCGAGTGGGTGGAGAACCAGAAGCTGCTTCTGCCCGCCGAGCCGCAGCTTTTTGCCGCCGAGGCGCTGATGGCGGTGCTGGCGGGCAAGTTCGACCGCAAGCATGCGCGCAACATCGGGGCCTATCTGGCCGGGGCCAAGCGGCTGCTGGAGCTTGGCGGCGGCGTGGGGCTGTGTGCGATGAAGGCGCTGCGCGAGGTTCCGGGGCTGGTGGTGATGCTGCAGGACGAGACGCCCGGGATGCTGGCCGCCGCGACCGAAATCTTTCGGCGCAACGGGTTTGCCGACACGGCTGTCTTGAAGCCGGTCGGCGGCAAGCTGCGGCTGGGCGAGGATGCCGGGGCTGGGCTGGCCGCCTATCTGCGCGACTTCCGCCCCGATGCGCTGCGGGTCAACGCGCGGGCCGGGGTCGCACCCGAGGTGCTGGCCACGGCGCCGCTGGAAAGCGTGCGGCGGATTATCCTGCCGTTCGATTCGAGCGTTGAACGGGATGACTGCCGCAAGGCCTGGGCCGAGCCACTGGCGGCGGCTGGGTTTCACGAGGACCAGGCGGCGGCCGAGGGCGGGTCGGTGGTGTTCGTCCGGCGGGGTTAGGGCGTCCTCAGATCACGCAGGGCGGTCTGGGCAAAGAGGTAATCCTCTTGCCGCAGCAGCGCCGTTGCGGTGGCGCGGATGCGGGCGGGGTGGCCGTCGGCGACGACAGCCTCCATCAGCGCACGGGCCCATTTGCGCACGGTACGCCGGGCGCGCATGGCCTGCCAGAAGGCCGGGCCAGCCTTGCCGGTCTGCATGACTTCTGCCAGCAAGGGCGGCAGTGCTGCGCATTTCAGGACGACGCGGATGGCTTCATGCGTGCTGTGGTCGATCCGCACAAGCTGCACGTTCGGCGCGGTCAGGCGGCGGGCGTGGCCCAGATCCTCGGACACGCGGCCATCGTAGAGAAGGACGATCTGCGCCACCTGTGGAAGGGCGTCGCGGGCGTCAAGGAAGGCGGGCGTCGTCCAGTCGCTTTTGCGGACGGCCCAGCCGAAGCGGCGTTCGAAGGGGGCGATGGTGCTGGACATCGTGGACTGGGGCGAAAAGGCGATGACCGCCGCCCCCGGCACCAGAGTGGCAAGGTTGATCGCGGCAAAGGCCCCCATCGAGGCACCGATGAACACCACGCGGTCGAAATGCCGGAAGAACCCCGAGGCGGCAAGGCTTTGGACCATGGGGGCCGCGTCGGGGTTGCGGTACCAGTCCTTGGCGTAGGTCTGCACCCCGAGCACGGCATAGCCTTCGGCCATCAGCCGGGCCAGCAGCCAGGGCGGCCGGGGATAGGGGTCATCCACGGTGGCAAGGTTGTCGAAGCTGACGACCAGTTGCCGCGAGCCGGGCTGAAACCAAAGTGCCGCCTTGGGCGCGACGATGCGGAACGCCGCAGCGGGACCGGCGGACGAGGCATCCGGCACGATCGGTGGCAGGGGCGGTGTGTCGGCTGTGTCGGTCAAGCTGGCGTGGCCTTCGACCTACTGGAACGTAACCTGTCCGTGGGTTAGGGTATTTTCGATTTGTTTGCAATCCGGCGCCTTGGGGGAAGGCTGCAACCTTTCGCCGGCGTTGCGGGAACCGAAAGAAACCGTGTGACCGACAAGACAGATAACGGCCCGACAAACCGCGTGGTGCGGGCGGGCCATGGCGTGCTGGTGCGCGCGCGCAACGGCGATGTGATCGGCTATGACCCGACGGGCCTTGTGCTGCGGCTGTCTGACAAGGTGATCGACGACATCGCTTTGAGGTTGGGGGGGCGGTTGGGGGGGCGGCTTCAGGCCGAAGGTTCGGCCCCGGCTGCGGGCAGCGATCCGCGCGATGTGGCGGATCTTGAGGCGATGCTTGAGGGGCGCGATGTCTGGAACATCCGGGCCGAGGGGGACTGGCTGCGGTTTTCGGGCCGTCTTCCCGGGCGTCAGGGGCCGCGCGACTTTCGCCTAAGCCGGGCCGGGGGGGATGTGGTGGCGGATGCCCCGGGTGCGGTGGTGGGCATTCTGGGGATCGGCGGGCCACGGGCGGCGTTGGCGAACCCGGAAGGGGCGGCCTATCCGTTCCACATCCTTGCCCCTGCCGACGACATCGGCGCGGTGGGCCATGCGGGGGTGGAGCGGGCGGCGGTGACGGACCTTCTGGCCCAGCTGCGCGAGATGACGCATGAGGCGCTGATGGCCGAGGTCTGTCTGGACTGGCAGCTGGACAAGCACGCCGGTCTGCCGCTGTTCGTGACGCGGGTGGAGACTGATAGTTCAGCTTCCGCGGCGGCGCTGGCCGAGGGGGTGGCGGTCGACAACCTGTTGCGCGCGGCGGCGAACCTGAAGCTGGCGGCGGCACGGTTGGGCAAACCGGCGCGGATCTTCGCGGTGACGCTGGATTTCGCGCTGGAGGCGGTGGAGGGGTCTGCCACCGACTACCGCGACGGGATGCTGGCGCTGATGGACCGGATCGAGGCGGGGCTGGCCAAGCTGGGCTTTGACCGCCCGGTGTTTCTGGCACGGTTCGAGGCGGGGCGGCCGGGGCTGACCCCCGACCGGGTGATCGAGGCGCAGTGGGAACTGGCCTGGAATTGCGGCGCGCATCGGCTGGTGATCAGTGCCCCAAGCACCATGTTCGCGCATGACGACTATGACCGCCCGACGCCCGAAGCGCGGCGGCAGATGGCGGCGATGTCGGCGGCGGCGGCAAGTGCAGCGGGGGCGCAGAGTTTGAAGCCTGAACCGCTGATGGATGGCTGGCGCTGCCCGGTCATCCATCTGGCCGAGCTTGAGGCTGGTCCAAAGGGCTCGGTGGTGCTGCGGCTGATCTTGCGGGCGCTGGGCGATCTGGTGCTTGCGCCGGGTGACAGTGTGGGCGGTGACCGTCCCGTGGGCTTTGCGCTGGACGGGGACCGGGCGGGGGCGAAGATCCTGTCGGTGGCAGTGGACCCGGGCGATGCCCAGGCGGTGCTGATCACGCTGGACAAGCGGCCCGATGGCGATGCCTTCCTGCGCTACGGTTACGGTGTTGCCCCGGATGGCCCCGGGCAGGTGGCAATCCGCGACGGCTGGGAACTGACGGCGGCGGATGGGCGGGTGCTGCACCGCTGGGCCCTGCCCTGCCGGTTGGCCATTCGGGAAGGCGGCGCGGCATGATCCGGGTGGAGGACGATCTGCCCGAGGCCGCGCTACTGGACGGCTGCACGGCTGACCTTGCGGCGGCGGTTGCCGCGGCGGGGGGCCATTGGCTGCACGGCGAGGCGCGGCACTTCCGCTGTGATGCGGGCGGGGTGGTGCTGGGCTGGCAGACGGTTGAAGGGGCCTCCGAGGCGCTGCCGACAAAGCCCAACGAAGGGCATGGGCGGCTTGCCACGACCGAGACGGGCAGTGGGTTGCAGTTGCGGCTGGGCGTGCATTGCGGGCTGGTCCTGCCGCAGGCGCTGACCGACGCCAGTCGGTTCAGCATGGCGGTGCTGTACCGCGTCGATCCCGGGGCCGAGGCGCGGACCTTGCTGACGATCAACGGCGACGGCGACGGCGGCAGCGCGCCCTATCTGTTCCTCGCCGACTATGGCGACAGCTTTCTGGTCAAGGACACGAGCGACGGCCTGGCGCTTTCGGCGTTGAAGACCCCGGGTGTGGCGGGGCTGCGCTGTGTCCTCGTCTCGGTGGACCGGGGTCGGGTGGCCTTGCAGGACAGTGGCGGGCCAGTGCATCGGGGCGAAGGGCTTCCGCCTGCCTTGCCGAACCCCGCGTCGCTGTTTGTCGGCGCGCGCAGTCACCGGTCGGGTTTGCAAAAGACGCTGGGTGAGGCGGTGATCGAGGATGTGCTGCTGTGGCCGGGCATGTCGCTTCTGCTGCCGCAGACCGCGGCGGATGCGGCCCAGCGCCTGAAGCTGGCGCGCTACTACCTGTGGAGACGCTGAGGCATGGCGTTCACTGCCGATGCCATCCGCGACGGGCACCTCTGCGTGATCTGGGTGGACGACATGATCGACGTCTACACCTGGCGTGACACGTTCGGTTTGCGCATCCAGACGCCGAACCTGGACAGGCTGATGGCGGGGGCGGTGCGGTTCAGCAATGCCTATGCCACGGTGCCGCTTTGCGCGCCGTGCCGGGCGGAGCTGGCGACCGGGCTGTCGCCCTTCCGCAGCGGGTTGGTGGACCTGAACCGGTTCTGGAGCGATGTGCTGGCGCCGGAAAAGGCTTGGGCCTATGACCTGCGGCGGGCGGGGTTTCACACCTTCACCACGGGCAAGGTGGACGCGAACTATCGCCCGATGCGCGAGGATTACCGGCGGCTCTTGTTCCACGAAAACCCGCTGGTGCAGGATTCGGGCGACCGGACCTGCGTGAAGGTCTATCTGGACGGCGGGCCGGGCATCCAAGGCACCAACCACCCGAATGACAAGGGCGAACAGGACGACCGGTTCTATGACTTCTGGGTGGCGGAGAATGCCATCCGCTATCTGGACCGGGCTGACCCTGCGCGGCGGCAGTTGATCCAGCTGGGCTTCAAGCACCCGCATTACAACCTGGATTGCCCGGACCGGTTCTACCAGCTGTATGACCCTGCCGAGATCCGCTGGCCCAGCATCGCCTCGCCCGAAGACCAGTTCGGCCCGCAGCCGGGCTTTGCGGTCTATGAGGCGGCCTATATCGCCAATGGCCACTGGACGCCCGAACGGTCCAGCGATGAGGCGTGGCGGCAGGTCGTCCGCGCCTATTTCGCGGCGATCAGCCATGTGGACCATGAGATTGGCCGCTTCATGCAGGCGCTGGAGGCATCCCCGCTGGGGGACAATACGACAGTGGTGTTCCTGTCGGACAACGGCTTCAACCTTGGCAACCACGACAGTTTCCACAAGATGAGCCAGTGGGACAGCGCCGCCCATGTGCCCTTGGCGATCTGGCACAAGAGGATGGCGGGGCGCGAGGTGGATCTTCCGGTATCGCTGGGCAATGTGCCCAAGACCTTGATGCAGATCGCGGGCCTGCCGCCGCGCCCGGACTGGACGCAGGGACAAAGCCTGCTGCCGTTGGTGGATGCGTCCTTCGGGAGCTATGATCGCAGCCAGTCGCCGGTAACATCGGTCTTTGGCACCCTGTCGGTGCGGCCATCGACCGAGGGGCTGACCCATCTGCGCTACTTCCGCTATCCGAACGGCGAGGAGCATGTCTATGACATTGTCGCCGATCCCGGAGAGACGGCGAACCTGAAGGACTCCGCCCCTTTGGAATCCCTGCGGGCGGAACTGGTGCAGGGCGCGCTGGGGCTGGGGCTGGACCTGCGGGGGTTTGAGAACCCCGAGCGCGGGGTCAATGCGATGATGGCGGTGGATGGCAGCGTCATCCTCGCAGGCGGCGGGGGCGATACCGACTATTGGGCCTATGGGGCGGATGCCGAGAAGATCCGCGAGGAGCGTGACGGGGGCCTTGATACTCTGTGGTACATGGCCGGGCCGGATGACTATGTGCTGCACTGCCCGCCGCATGTGGAACGCATCCGCATCGCCACGGTGGTGGCCCGGAACGAAACCGGTGGCGGCGAGGTGCGCAAGACCCTGAAGATCGTCGCGCACCCCGACAGCCCGATCCATTTCGAGACGTCGGAGCGGGTGGAGGTGGATGTCACCGGGTCAGACCGGGGCGACATCATGCTTGGCCCGAAATACGGCAGCGCGACGTTCCGGGGTGGCGCGGGGAATGACGAATTGCGGGCGATTGCCACGCTGACCTCCAGCCGCCATGCGTTTTACGGCGGGGCGGGGAATGACACCCTGTCGGGCGGGCCGGGCAAGGATACGCTGGACGGCGGCACGGGTGACGATGTGATCTTTGGGCGGGGGAACAACAACCGGATTTATGGCGGGCATGGGAATGACCGGATCGTGGATGGCGACGGGTCATCCGTCATCCACACCGGCCCGGGGCGAAACGTGGTGACCTTGGGCGACGGCGACGATGTGGTGCATGTCGGGGCCGGGGTGAACCAGATCGACGCGGGCACCGGGGCAGTGGTGTTCCACATCGCCTATGGGGGGGTCACGGTGATCCAGCGCTGGGGGCCAACGATGCGGCTGGACCTGAGCGAATGGCCGGGGATGCCGGAGATCACGGCCATGGGCGAGGGGCGGGTGCAGTTGCGGCTGGCGCTGTCGGTCGTGGATCTGTTCGGCGTGGCCAATCCGGGCGCGGTGGCCAGTCAGATCGATGGGCCGGAGGCCCGCCCCGAGCCAAAGCGCAAGAAGCGGGAGAAGTCGAAGTGATCCGCGCCGCTGCTTTGCGTCGATTGCATGGGTCTGGGCGGGCTGCCATAGTTTGCCCTGCCATGGAAACGAGTGTGGGACCGCATGCCGCTTGACCGCTCCAAGGCTCCGCTTGCCGCACTGACCATGGTGCATGAGGAGGACTTCTTCCTTGAGCGCTGGGTTGCCCATTGGCGGAAGTACCTCCCCGACGACGCGATCTATGTGCTGAACCATGGCGGCAACGCCGATGTGGCGCGGATTGCCAAGGGCTGCAACGTGATCCGCCTGCCCTATGACAGCCTTAAGAAATCGGTGAACCAGCGGCGCTGGCAGATCCTGTCGCTGCATGCCTCGGCCCTGACGGGGGGTATCACTGGGTGGCCTGCAACGATGTGGATGAGTTCGTGGTGCTGGACCCGGCGGTGTCGGGCGACCTTGTGGGATACCTGATGGACATTGCGGCGCGGGAAGTGGTGCCACCGGCGCTGACGACCTTTGCCATCGAGATGGTCCATAATGTGGAGACGGAGACGGTTCCTTTGCTGCCCGGCACGCCGATCCTTGGGGCGCGGCGCTGTTACCGGTTGAATTCCAATTATGCCAAGCCCTGCCTGATCAGCCGCCCGACCGAGTTCAAGGCGGGCGGCCATGGTGCCAACCATGCCGAGATCACGCTGGATCCGCATCTTTACAACTTCCATCTGCGGTTCATCGACCATGACACCTGCATGGCCCGGTTCCACAAAAGCCTTGAGCGTCGGTTGGCGGGCAAGACGGCGGAGGAGCAGCAGGCGATGCAGGCGGGCGGCTGGGGCTGGACCTCGGTCGAAGGGACGTTCACGGCGCTGTCCAAGCGAGCGCCGGTGGCCGAGACGGTGGACCATCCCGCGTTTCGCAAGGCCATGCTGGATGACCGCATCCTGCGCCCGCCCTTCACGCTGATGGGGGGTGGCAGGCCGCCCGACATCTACCGGCTTCCCGACCGTTTCAATGGTGTGTTCTGACCCCTCTGTGCAAGGCCCCGCGATGCCCCCGAGCCTGACCCTGTTCTTCATCGTCGAGCCGCCTGCCTATCTTTACATGGGCTGCCATCTGGCGGCGTCGATCCGCAAGTTCCTTCCGCCCGAGGTCAAGATCATCGGCTATTGCCCAAAGCATCGCTGGGCCGAGATGGAACGGGAACCGCTGGAAGTGCTGCGAAGGTTGCGCTGCGAGGTGCGCCCGATTGACGCCGAGGGGCAGTTTGACCCGGCCTATCCGCATGGCAACAAGATCCTTGCGACGCTGGCCCCGAAAGAGACGGACTTTGCCGCCTTCCTTGACAGCGACATGCTGTTCCTGCAGCCGTGTAGCGTGGAGGAGCTGGTCAGCCCCGGCCAGATCGGCATGGTCCCGGCCAGTTCGATGCGCTGGGCGCCGCAGTCGGTTTGGGACCAGATCTACGGCACCTTTGACATGCCGGTCCCCGATGAACGCATGACGATGACGCGCGACAAGCGCCAGCTTGTGGCGCCCTATTTCAACGCCGGGCTGATCGTGGTGGACGAAGGGTGGCGCACAACCCGTGGCCAGCGCTTTGCCGAGGTCTGGATGGACTGCGCCCAGAGGCTGGACCGCACCGGGATCGACAACCGGCGGCCCTATCTGGACCAGATGACCCTGCCTGTGGCCACCCTTGCTGCGGGAATGACTTGGAACACTCTGCCGGAGAAGTACAACTACAGCATCAACGGGATCCTGCGCGGCAAGCCGCTGGCCAAGGATGCCGATGTGACCTTGCTGCACTATCGGGGGCGGCAGATTCTTGCGGAGGCCGGGATGAAGGATGTGCCCGACAAGATCCTGGCCAGCCAGCTGGGCACCAGCCGCGTGCGCTGGATCTTCAAGGTGCCGCCCCCTGCGGGCGTGCCGCCCGTCGGGACGGACGGTTTTCTGCCGGACGCGCCCCAGGACCTGCCCCCGGAACTGCCCGCGGACCCGGCTGAGCCTCAAGAGCCGACCCATGCTCCGGCCCCGGTCTTTGGCCCGGACCCTTCGAAAGCGCGGATGGCTGCGGTGACGATGGTCAGGGGCGACCACGCCTTGCTGGCGCGCTGGGTGGCGTATTACGGCAAGCTGATCGGGCGGGAGAACATCTATGTCCTGCGCTATGGGCACGACGCCGAGGTTGACCGGATCGCGGCGGGTGCGAATATCGTCCACCAGCCTGACACGGGCGATCCGTCAGGCTTTGACCGCCGCTGGGCAACGCTGGGGCATTTCACCAGCGGGCTGACCCTGTACTACAACTGGGTGCTCTGCACCGAGGTTGACGAGATCGTGGCGCCGGACCCCGCGACCGGGCTTGCCCTGCCGGACTATCTGGATGCGACCTTCGCCTCTGGCCGCGCCCCGCAGGTCATCGCCCCCATCGGGGTCGAGATGATGCACAGCGCTACAGATGGGCCGGATCCGTTGGACCCCACACAGCCCATCCTGACCACAAGGCGCAGCTTTCGGCTGAAGGCGGGGCTTGCCAAGCCCTGCATCACCCGCAGGCGGATTGGCTTTGCGCCAGACGGTCAGGGCAGCACGCTGCGCGACGTCTTGCTTGACCCCAAGCTGTTCCTGTTCAACCTGCGCCCCCTTTTCAGTGATCCCGTAGCGACGGCAGCCGAAGGCAAGGTTGGCGAGCAGGTGGAGTTTCCCGAATTTGTCGCGGCGCTGACCAAGGGCCGTGTGCAAGCCGATCACGGTCATTGGGTGATGCCTGATCTGCACAGCCCCGAACTTTACCGCCTGCCCGCGCGCTTTGCGCAGCTGTTCTGACCGGACCGCAGGTAGAAGGAGGCCATGATGCCAGACCCAAGCCAGAAGCGCCCGTCCACTCGGCCAGCCAGCCCCAAGGGTCTGGCCGTCCCGCGGCGGCTTGGGCATATCTGGATTGGCCCGAAGCCGGCCCCGACGGGTTGGATGGAAAGCTGGCCGAAGATGCATCCGGGCTGGTCCTACACGGTCTTTGGCAATGACACGCTGACCGGCTATCCGTTCCGCCTGCGCAAGCTGATCAACGAATACGCCTGGCGCGGGGCTTGGGCCGGTGTTCAGGACATGATGCGGTACGAGCTGTTGTTCCGCTATGGCGGGTTCATGGCGGATGCCGATGCGATCAGCCTGCACCCGGTGGACGAGCTTTTGGACCAGCCGCGCGCCTATACCGTCTATGACCGACCCGAGACGGACAAATTCCGCGGGGTCTGCCCGTTTCTGGCCTGTGAGCCGGGGAACCCCTTCGTCAGCGCGGTGATCGACGAACTGGCCGGGCTGGAGCCGTGGGAGCTTCGCAAACCCGAGGTGTCGACTGGCAACCGGTTTCTGATGCGGATGATCAAGGACCGCGCACCGGGGCCGGAGACGCTGAGCATCTTTCCGACGCATTACTTCATCCCCTGGCAGAAAAGCGCGCCGGATGTCTGGTATGACGGCCCGGACAGGATTTATGCCGAACAGAAATGGGGCACTTCGACCTTTGCCTACAACCGGCGCAACGGGCCGTCGTCCGAGATCGTGCCGGCCGAGGAATTGCAGCAACGGCACCGGGGCCTGATCGACCGCTTGGCCGGGGCCTTTGGCGACCGGCAGGGGTCTGACCGCGAAGCCATGGCCCTGCGAGTGGCGGCTGCGGCAAAGATGGCGGACAAGGTCCCGGGCCTGTTGTCCCGGCCCGATGTGGTTGAGGATATCGCCGGCCTGAACGCCACGCTCTGCGCGGCCATGGCCGAGGCGGGGGTTCCTGTCCGGTTTCAGGGGCTGCACTACTATCGCCACATGCAGCATCAGCCTTTGACCGAGGGCAAGCTGCGGACCCGGTCTGATGGGCTGCGCCGCCAGTTGCTGGGTTGGCTGGGGTCGGCACGGCAGGCGCTGGTCATCGGCTATGACACCGGGCATCTGGTGCTGTCGGCGCTGCACCATAACCCCAAGCTGCAGATCGTGGCGACGGATGCGATGCGCTGGCCCGTCGAAGGCGACGAGGATCCGCCAGACCGTGCCCGCTATGTGCCCGTCGCCTGCGACTGGCTGGCCCGGCGCTTTCCTGATCGGCTGACGATCAAGGCCGGTCCGGAAGGCGACCTTCCGGCAGCAATCGGTGGGCAGGTGCCACCCGGAGGCTTTGACCTGATCCTGTTTGCCGATGCAGACATTCAGGCCTTGCGGACGCTGATGGCCCTGCGCCCGCTGCTTGCGCGCGATGCGGTCGTGGTGGCGGCAACCGCCAGCGGCGACGGCGGGCGCAGGTTCGCCGGGCGGCTGCAGGTGCAGGACCTGTGCCATCAGGTGCTGGCCGATACCGATTTCGGGGCCGACCGGGGCAGCCTGAGCGTGTTTCAGCTGGACCGAAGCGATGGCTGATCCGGTGGTCCTGCGGCAGACCCATGCCTATGCCCGCGGCTTGTCCTTGGACTATGCCTGCGGCCCGGAACGGCCAAGGGCCTTGGTCGTCTATGCGCATGGCGGCAGTTTCATGACCGGCAGCCGGGATGACCGGCTGGCCCGCCACTTTGCCGGCGACCTTGCCGGGCGCGGTCTGGCCTTTGCGTCGATCGACTATCGCAAGGGCGGCAATCCACTGCGCGGCATGCCCGAGGCGCGGGCGGCGGCAATCGAGCTTGCCGTGGCGGAAAGCCAGCTTGTCTATCCCGAGATTGCCGCGCGGCTGTTCGGGCCGCTTTTGTACCGGGCGGTGGAAGACTTGGCCTCTGCCGTCGACTGGCTTTGCCTTGCACCGGAGGGGCCGGGCCTTGAGGATTTACCGCTGATCGTGATGGGGCTTTCGGCGGGTGCCATGGCGGCGATGGGGTACGCCTGGGGACTTGATGGCTTGGACCCTGGCACGAAAGCTCCGGCGCTGGCGCTGGGGGTGGCGGCTGTTCCGCCGCAGCCTTGGCGGATCACGCCCGGGCATCCCACGTCGGGGGCAGTGCTGCTGGCACGCGGGGACGCGATCATGCCCCGCGCGGCTGTGGCGCGTCTGGCTGGCGACATGACCGCCCGCGCCTGCGATGTCGAGGTTGCGATGATCCCCTATGGCCAGCACAATCGGCCGGTCAGGGAATTGGTCCCGACCGAAGCCTCACCGGAAGGAGAGTGGAAGTTTTGGGTGCAGGACCGGATCAGCCGCGTGCTTGATCGGAGGGCCGATGACTGACAGAACACAAGTCGCCCTGCCAAGGCTGTCCTGCCCCGCAGGCCAGGGCGGGCGGCAAACGACCCGAGCACAGGACGCATGATGGCCACCTATAACAAGACCGGGATGACCGACCGTTTCCTTGTCTTGAAGGACGCAGTCGTCTGCCCCCCGGACGCCGAGGGGCGCTGCGGCGTTCTGGATGCAGATGGCAAGTTTGTCGACTTCTCGCTGGACTATCTGCGCCCGCGCCGCGCCCGGGTGCCGCCCGATCCGGCGCTGCTGGACCAGCCGCTGGAACGTCTTGCGGGGCGGCACCTGTTTGCCGGACCGTTGCATCCGCATTTCGGGCATTTCCTGTTGGAATCGACGCCACGCCTTTGGGTGCTAGGCGTTGATCCGGACCCCATCGAGTCTGTCCTGTTCATTCCTTTCGGGCCCAATTCCATCTGGCGTGCCCGCAAGGCGTATCGCCCTTTGCTGGAGATTTTCTGCGGTGACCGGCCGCTGGAGGCCATCAGCACCCCGACGCGGGTTGAAACGCTGGTCGTGCCCGACCCCGGCTTTGGGCATGAGGCGCGGATGGTGGGGTCGGCCCACTATCGCAGCTTCATGCGTGGCCGGGTGGCGGCCGAAATCACGCCGGACGGACCAGAGCGGCTGTATATCTCGCGCAGTGGTTTGAACGACAACCGGGGCGGGATCCTTGGCGAGACGATCATCGAAGAGGTTCTGGCCAGCAACGGCTATGAAATCTTTCACCCCCAACGCAATTCCGCGCGGGTGCAGCTGGCCAGATATGCGGCGGCCCGGCAGATCGTGGCGCTGGACGGATCGGCGCTGCATATGGCGGCCTATGCGGTGCAGCCCGACTGCCGCATCGGGATGATCGCCCGGCGCAGGTCGGACATCCTGCCAAGGCTGGCAAACCAGTTGAAGCTGTTTTCAGGCGCCGAAGTTCACACGTTGGATTGTCTTGTGGCCAACTGGGTCAAGGCGGGCAGCACGCGGATCGATTACAGTTCGATCGGGGAGGTGGACCTTGTCGCCCTGTTCGCCCGGATGCAAGCCGACGGGTTCATCGAAAGCGTGCCGGATGGCATTGCGATCACCCCCGAAGCGATTGGCGCTGAGCGACCTTCGTTGGAAGGCATGGAACGTCTGGCGTTTCGCGGCGGCGCAGGGGCGGATTGAGGGGCGCGTCTGCCAGACGCTAGCCTGTCGAAGAGCAAGGGACTTCCGCAACCTGCAAGCCTGGTTCTTCGGCCAAGGCTGGTGGGGCGCGGGAAGGGGTCATCTCGCATATCGCGGCAAGTGCCGCTGCCGCTGTGAAGGCACCGTTTTCGGCCATGTGGGCCTGCGCGTAGCGGCGTCCTGCTTCGGCAAATGCACCGCGGGAGGCTGGGGCGAGCATTTGCGCCAGCGCGGACGGAAGCGCAAAGCCTTCGGTCAGGCGCAGCGTCAGACCAAGGCCGGTTTCGCTGGCAAAGCGCGCGCGCAGGATTTGCTGATCCTGCTCGGGCGCCTCGTTCGCCAACCAGATCGTTGGCAAGGCGGCTGAAAGATGGTCGGCAAAGGTGTTGTAGCCAGCCGCCGCGATGGCAAAATCAAAGGCCCCCAGATGCCGGGCAAAGGGATAGTTGGCAAGCCGGACAACGCCGGGTGGCAGGTCATGGGTGCGGGTCGCAATCCGCCATTCGGCCAGCGCCACCCCGATCCCGGGACGGCAGGCCAGCGCGCCAAGCACGGCATCTGTCAGCGCCCCGGTGGATGCGTTGTTGCCAGACCCCGGTGCCACCAGCACGTTCACTGCGCCAGGGTCCAGCCCCATCGCGGTAGAAGCCTCGGCCCGCCCAAGGACTTCGGCCTGATCCAGAAGCCGGATCGGCCGCACCTGCAAGGCTTCGCCCGGGCGCAGGGCGGTCGGGCCATTGTCGAACCCATCGGCGGGGTCGCCGGGTTCGATGATGAGGTCAAAGGCCGGGCTTGAGGCAAGGGCCTCGGGGTCGCGTCCGGGGCCCCAAAGCCCGCGGCGGACCCAGACACGCGCGACCTCGGGGCGAAGGAGCAGCGCTTCGATCAGGCCGGGAAAGGGGATGTTGCCGTCATAGACCAGCGCGGAAGGCTGCCAGAAGGCCATCGCGGCGTCCAGCCGGTCGGACAGGGCAGCATTCCAATGCGCGCGGTTCTGGCCGTAGGTCGCGTGATAGGGCAGGTGTTCAGCCGGAAAGCCAAAGCGGCGCACCACATCAACCGCTTGGGAGTGGCTGAGAAACACCGGAGAAAGATCTGGTGGAAGCCGTCGGGCAATGGCCAGCTGACGGGTCAGATGACCCATGCCGATCCCGTTCGAAGAATAGAAGATCACCGTGCGCGGGGGGCGGGCCAATATGGCCGGGGCAAAGGGATCGGCGCGCGGTGGCCCGATCAGATCGGCCAGACGCAGGGCAAAATCCCGGGGTCCGTGCAGGCGCTGCAATAGCCGCTGCCCTGCCTCGGCCACTTCGGCACGCAGGGCGGGGTCTTCGTGCAGGGAGATCAGGCGATCCGGCAGGTCCTGCGGCCGGGCGTAAAGCGCAGCCGCGCCGAAGACCGGGCGGTAGCCCGGGTCCAAGAGCGGCACCACGCCTGAGGCCAGCGCCATGAGCACTTCGGGCGGGCACGGGTCTTGCGCGGGATCATCGGGCAGGACCAGCGCGTCAATCCGCGCCAGAAACCCGGACATGTCCGTGGCCGTGTCGGGCCAAACCTCAACCGGGGCCAGTTGCGGCCAGGACGGGCGCGGCGCCTCTGGCCCAAGCCGCAGGCGCCAGGCGATGCGCGGGTCGTCAAGCCAGGCTTGGGGCAGCACATCCTGCGCACTGCGCACCCGGGCCAGTCGGGCACAGCCAGCCACTGGGCGGCTCCGCTGGACCTGCATCGGCGAAGGCGGCAGAACGTCGGGCAAGACCAGCGGCCAGTCTGTCGCGGTCAGCGGCCAATGGGGTGCCAAATGGGCCAGCGCGTCGCGGGCCAGCACTGTGCCGGGGGCCCAGACCACAGGGGCCCCCAGCAGCGCCCGGGCGCGGTGGGCGATCTGGTCGATGTCCCGGGCCGACAGGCCTGAAAGATGGGCTGGCCGGTCCACCGTGACAAAGGCCAGATCCGCAGTCAGGGCAAAGCGTCTGGGCAGGTCATGGGCAAGGATGCGGCTGTCGAGTGCCAGCGACAGCCGCGCCTGCACCCGGGCGGCCGGGGACAGCTGCACAACCTGCCCCGCGTCAAGCAAAGCGGCCCATGCCGGGCACAAGGCCCCGGTGTCGGCGGCAATCGCGTCTGTCGCCACGGCCAGAAGGCCAATGCGGTAGCCAAGCCCGGCCGTCGCGCGCAGGCCTGCGGCATGGCAGTCACCAGCCGCATCGCCCAGCCGCGGATCGGCCAGAACGCACAGGTCCAGCCGAACCGGAGCCTGCATCATGTGTTCGTGCAGGTCAGGCCCGAGGCAAAGGCCTTGGATTCGCCGGGGGCAAAGTCGATCCCTTCCGGCATCTTGCCCTTGGCACGCAGCACAAGGGCGTAGATCCCGCTGACCACCCTGCCATCGTTCAGAATCACATAGGCGTCCAGCGTCGCCCGTTTTGCGGTGCCATCAAGGTCGGTCATCTGCGGTGTGATCGGTCCCTTTGGCTTGCCTTTGGCACCGCAGACGACGGCACTTGTGACCGGTCCGGAGTAGGTCATCGCGATGATCTGGCCCCCACTGTCGCGGGCAGTCGGCTTGAAGCCCTTGCTGCGAAGACTGGCCACGGCGCCCGAGTCAGACCCGGTGCCGCCCGCCATCATGGTTTCGGTGCAGCCGGTGAGCAACAAGGCCCCGGTCAACGCCAGCGCTATGGTCGGAAGGGAAAGTTTTGGCATAATACGCTCCTTAAATCGCTGCGAGAATGGCAAGATCGTCAAATGTCGGTACGTCCGTGGCAGGGGCGCTCAGCCCCAGTTTGGCAAAGGCTTCGGCAAGGGCGGATTGGGTGGCGGGGCCGGGCTTGCCGTCTACGGTCCCGGCGAAATGGCCCTGTTCGGTCAGCAAGGTCTGCACCGCGCGGGTAATGTCCTCGGCACTGGCGCCTTCCGCCGCTTTTCGCGCGGCATCGGCAAGCTTTGCGTCGCTGCCCGAAAGGCCAAGGGCGCGGGCAAACAGGATCAAGGCCGCGTCAGGGTCGGGATCGGCCCCCTTGCCTGCCGCCACCAGCCGACCAAGCTCCAGCGCGGCGGGCGGCACCTTGCCTGCCACGGCAATCCGGTAAAACCGCACCGCTTCGTCATAAAGCGGTTCCGCCCCGTCGTCCGAGGCATAGGCGCGCCCGGCGTCGCGCGCGGCCCAAGGGTTCTTGTCGGCCTCGGTCGCGTAAAGCGCGCGGGCCTTGGCCAGATCCTTGTCAATCCCGCGTCCCTGTTCGTAAAGCTTGGCCAGTTCCCGGTTGGCCCCGAACACATTCGCTTCCGAAGCCTGGGTCAAAAGGCCTGCCGCGCGGACGGGATCGTCATACAGGGGCGCCTTTGAGGCATAGACCTTGCCCAGCCGGAACCGCGCCTCCATGTCGCCACCACGCGCGGCGCGGGTGTAAAGCCGGACGGCGGCGTCAAGGTCCTTTTCGGTGCCCTGACCTTCCTCATACATGAGGCCAAGCCGGGTCAGTGCGTTGGGCACCCCGCGGGAGGCCGCAGTTTCGAACCAGAACCGGGCGAGGGTATAGTCCTGCGCTACCCCATCGCCCACCTGATACATCCGGGCCAGTCGGGTTTGCGCGGTCAACTCGCCACTTTTGGCGGCGGCGGTGTACCAGCGCACGGCCTCATCCGGGTCGGCGGCAACGCCGTAGCCTTCCTTGTAGAATTCGGCGATGTTGGTCATCGCCCAGTCATTCCCCAGCGCCGCCCCTTCGCGGTAATGCGACAGCGCGAGGGCATAGTCCTGCGGCACGCCGACCCCGGCGCGGTAGATCCAGGCCAAGGCAGTCTGGGCCGCCGTGTCGCCCTGAGAGGCGGCGTATTCGAACAGCTCCTTGGCCTTGGCAAAGTCCTGCGGCACGGCCTGACCATCCAGATACATCTGGCCAAGGTAGACGGCGGCGTTGACGTAGCCCGCATCCACGGCCTTCTGCTGCCAGACCAGCGCCTCGTCATAGCGGCCGGCGGCGCGGTAGCTGCGGGCCAGTTGGGCCCAGAAGCGCGGGACATCGGGGAAAGTCTGGACCGCAATCTCGCAGACCGCGATGGCGGCGTCGAAGTTCCGGTCGATGATGAACTGACGGGTGCCTGCGGTGACGCGCTGGCCATCATAGGGGTTGCCCGCCAGAAGATCGCAGGCATCGACCACCGTCTCGAACTGCGCTTCGACAAGGGTTGCGGCGCCACCGTCACCAAGAAGCGCGCCTTTCAGGGTATCGACCCCGCCGTTGGTGCCGACTTTCGGCAGATAGGCCAGATCGGCGCCGGGGGGCAGCCATTGCACGGCACCGTCGGACAGCACCGTTCCGGTGGCCCCCGAGACATCGCCAAGATGCGCCGGGTCCGAGACCCAGAACCAGCCGCCCTCCCCGTCAATCTTCAGCGGTTGGGCTGCGGTGCCGATGGTCACGCCCAGCGCCGCGCCATCCAGACTGTCCAGTGCATCCTGCCGCGCCTCGCCCTGCTCCGCAGCGGAGCGGGCCGGGGCGAAATCGGGCAGCAGGGGGTCATCGTCGATCAGCGTTGCCGGATCGCCGCCCGCTGCGCGCAGTTGTGCTTCGGCCTCTTCGCGGAAGGCGCCGTCCGGCATGCTGCGCAGATAGGCGGCAAAAGCCTCGGCCCGGCCGCTGTTGCGGATGGCGCGCCAGAAGGCCCGGTCCACCACCCGGTCAGGCGGCAGGATGCCAAGCGTATCGCCCGCGACGGCCATGCCGGCAGTCGTCTGGCGGGGATCGCCCCCGGTTGGTGAGAAATAGAACCGGTTCTCCAGCGTCGATGTGGTCCAGGTGATCTGCGTCCCGTCGGTCGCCTCGCGCACATGGGCACGCACGGCGCGAAAGAGATCGCTGATCTCCAGCCCCGGCTGGTCGATGTTCTGGGCCAGCGCCTCGGTATAGGGGCTGTGACGCCCTGCCCCATCCAGCGCCACCGAGCCAGGCGCGGTGGCGAAGGAAATCATCGTCTCGACCGAGCCTGCGGTCATCTCGGCAAGGCCTTCGCTGCTGACGTCCGCCAGAAGCGTCAGGCCGCGGCTGACCTGATCCTCGGGCAGTCCAAGGGCAATGGACCGCGAGATGATCTGGTCCGCGTTTTCCGCCGAGATGCTGGCGAAGGGGTTGTTGCGGCAGGCGTCCAGCAGCACAAGGTTCAACCTTGCGCCCGAGCCGGACATGATGTCGACCACCAGTTGCGCGTCGATCGACTGGGTCTTCAGGTCCTCAACCGACGCGGGCGCGACCGAGATCGGCAGCAGATAGTTGCGCCCGCCAATCTGCACCCCGTGGCCAGCATAGTAGAACAGGGCTTCGCTGCCATCGCGCAAACGGCTTTGAAAGGTGGCAATATCGGCCAGCATCGTCGCGCGGTCGGAATCGATGGACTCGATCACTTCAAACCCGGCAAGCCACAGCTTTTCCGCGATCAGTCTTGCGTCATTGGACGGGTTCGGCAAAGGCTCGACGCTGAGATAGGCTGAATTGCCGATGACCAGCGCGACCCGGGGCGCGAAGGTTGCGTCCTGCGCCTGCACGCCCAGCGGGAAAAGTGCGACAAGGATCGACCAGCCCCAGCGGACCGCAGGGCTGCATCGCCACCCGTCGATTGCACCCCGGCCTGCCATGGCGTCTTCCCCCGATGCCGGACCTTAGTAGATCGAGACCGCCGCTTCACGCGGTCGGCGGGTTACCGCAGGCTTTTTGGCAAAGACCGCCATGGCCTGTTTCTTGGTCAGGCCGGGGTATTCACGCATCAGGCGATATTCGACCAGCGCCAGAAATGCGAGCCGGGCAAGGTCGCCGGTCGGGTTCTGTTTCAGATAGTTGCGCGCCAAGTCTTCGGTCGGAAACTTCACAAGCGGCGACTTGTCGCCTTCACCGGCACTTGCCGGGGCGGCCAAAGCCGCGACAACGGCGGTAAGCTTGGCAAAAACCCATTTAGACATAAAAACCTCCGTAAAAAATCTATGCTAGGATGCTAATCGACTCACCTTTGAATTGAAAATCACAAATTGAACCTGAAGCTGGGCGCCGTGGTTCTGGCGGCGGACGTTGAGGGGCCAAAGAGGGCGCTTATCGCCATGAACGACCATCCGGGGCCGCCCGTGGCACTGACGTTCTTTCCGGACTACCGGGCGGCAAATCCGGTTCAAAGCCAGCTCTACGACCGCTTGCCGCCCATGATCCGACCCCAGGCCGGGGCGTTGGAGACGCTTGCGGCAACCCAAGGCCGGGGTTCCGTGTTCCATCTGCATTGGGAGGACGCCGTGCTGCGCCAGCCCGGTGCCATGGCGGAAGGGTTTCTGGACCGGCTGCAGGCATTTCGCGGCAGGGGCGGACGGGTGATCTGGACGATCCACAACCTTGCCGCGCATGACCCGGCGCTGGAAGAAAGGCTGGCCGATCTGCGCAGCGGGCTGTTTGCGCTGGCCGATGTGATCCATCTGCATTCGCTGCCCGCTGTCGCTGCAGCACGGCAGCGCTGGGACCTGCCGCTGCACAAGGTCAGGGTCATCGCGCATCCCTCCTATGACGGGCACTATCCGCAGGCCGACCGCTTGCGTGCGCGGGCAGAGCTTGGGCTGGAGGATGCAGGGATGGTGCTGCTTTTGCCCGGCAGGATTGCCGCCTACAAGCAACCGCAAGCCCTTGTCGCGGCGTTTGCGGTGGTGGCAAGGCCGAAGGACCGGCTGATCATTGCCGGGCAGATGGAGCAGGGCCTTGCCTTCCCACGGCCTGACGACCCGCGGATCATCCTGCGCACGGGCCATGCGGATGTGGCCGAGGTGGCACAGCTGCATGCGGCTGCCGATCTGGTTGTTCTGCCCTATGATCTTTCGCTGACCTCGGGGTCGGCCTTGCTGGCGGCGACCTTGGCGCGTGGGGTGCTGGGCCCCGACTGCCCCGGCCTGCGCGACGCGTTCGAGGCTGGACGTGGCGGTATCCTTTATGCCGAGGGCGGTTTGCAAGCGGCCTTGGCGGATGCCCTTTCCGAAGGGCCTGCGGTCTGGGCCGCGCGCGGTCAGGCCGCGCGCAGTGCGATGGCGGGCCGCGATCCGTCGATGCTGGCGGCGGCCTGGGCCGACCTGATCCTTAGGCTTGCCTTGCAACGGGTGGGGCCATGGTGATGGTTCCCGAAGCAGACCCTGATCTGACGCCACCGCCCCTGCGGGACCAGTTGGCTTGGCCGTTCAACACGGATGCCGCTGTGCTGGGCGACCGGCTGGAGCGCGGCGCGCAGACCGTGGTGATGCTGGTTGATCTGACGGGGCTGGACTGGCCCGCAATTGCACCCTTGGTGCCACTGATCACCAGCATGGCCACTGAGAAGGACATGGTGCCGGTGCTGGTGGTGGACAGCGCCGACATGGTCGAGGTGCGCCGCACGGGCCTGCCCTATGACACCTTGCCTGACTCTGCCGCCAATGCCGGCCTTCTGGACCATGCATCCGGCCAGGACTGGCCGGCCTATATCGCCCGCTGTCGTCAGCTGCTGGCCGCCAAATGGCAGCCGGGGGCCATTGTCCATCTGGGTGCCCATGCCGACTGGTAGCCTGATCGACCTGTCGCGCGCCGATGTGGTGTTCATCAGCTATGATGAACCCGAGGCGGAGGCGAATTTTGCGCATCTGCAGGCGCAGCTGCCACGGGCGCGGCGGGTGCATGGGGTGCAGGGCTTTGATGCCGCCCACCGGCGCGCCGCGGAAGGGGCGTCCGACTGGGTGTTCACTGTCGACGGTGACAACCGCATCACCGACCCCGCCTTCTTTGGCGGCTGGCTGGACGTGGCACCGCGCGATCTGGGGCAGGTCTTTTCGTTTTCGGCCCGCAACGGGCTGAACGGGCTTTGCTATGGCAATGGCGGCGTGAAGCTGTGGCCGCGTGTCCTGCTGCAAGACCTGCGCAGCCATGAGACTGCGACGCGCAGGGCGGGCCAGCTCGATTTCTGGACCGTTCCGTTCTATCTGATCAACCGGGTTGTGTCCGAAGTTCACATGGCCGCAACCCCGGCGCAGGCCTTCCGGTCGGGCTACCGCGAGGGTGTGAAGCTGTGCGTGATCCGGGGGCAGGCCCCGGCCGAAGCCTATCCGTACCTGCCCCTGCCGCAGGCCTTTGCCATGCACCTTGGCGACGTGAACCTTGACCGGCTGCGGGTCTGGTGTTCGGTGGGGATCGACCAGCCGAATGGTGACTGGGCCATCCTTGGCGCGCGGCTTGGGGCGGTGCGGACTGCGCTTGACGGCACACTACCGCAGATCATCGCCGACTACCCGGCCTTTGCGCAATTCTGGGAGAAGATCGCCGCACAAGCCGCCGATCCCGCGCAGCGGTTGGACTTGTCCGAGGCGCTTGCCACCCGGCTGGACTCGGCGATTGGTCTGGCATTGCCCAGATTGGACGCTGAGGGGTCGGTTCAGGCACGGGCTGCCGTGCGGCCTTTGCGGGGCAGTGGCCCGATGCAGCCCTTATGAGGGGCGTCAGCTAAGCGCCTGAAACTCCACCCGGCGGTTTTCCGGTGCACGGGGGTCGGCGCTGTCAGCCGGGAAGCGTTCGCCCAGACCCATGGCGTCCAGTCGGGTCGGCTCGATCCCGCAATCGCTGATCAGGCGGCGCTTCACTTCTTCGGCGCGGAGGAGCGACAGCTTTTCATTGTAGATGTCGGACCCTGCGGCATCGGTGTGGCCCATGATCCGGAACAGCTTGATGTCGCTGGCGCGCATGACCCTGCACATCTGGTCAAGCACCGGCCTTTGGTCAGCCTTGATCGTCGCACTGTCGTAGTCAAAGCTGATGCTGACGTTGACCTGCAGGTCTTCGGGCAAGAGGCCGACCTTCGACGCATCAACCGCAGGTGCTGCGTCGGCGGCAACTTCGGTCAGGCTGACCGTGCCATCGCCCGTTGCCGGTGCGGTTTCGGTTCCGGCCACAACGACCGTTGATGTATCGTCTTCCGGCGCGTCGCCCAACACCGGTCCACCATCGACCACGTCAACTGCGGGGGCGGTCGCGTCCGGGGTTTCCACTGTCACGATGGTCAGGCCGCGCGTTGCGCCCTTGCCGGTGCGCACGGCGGTGTAGGCTTCACGCTGAGTCAGAAAACGATCAAGGATTTCGTCATCGGTCAGGGTCTGAGCCCCGCCCGACACGGCTGAGGACCCAAGCAAGATCGCAGCCAGGAAAAGGCCTTTGGGCAGCATGAATACACCCTAAAAATTCTGTTAATTGCACAACCAGCGTATGCTATATTTGCCAAGTTTTCAATCGTACCCATTTCATCGGATCTTCCGGCATGCATGTGGTTTGCCATCGCCAGACCAACCGCCGCGAGGCCTGCGCCGCCGTGCGCACTGACTGCGGGCGGCAGCGATGAACCAGCCCACGACCATCGTGCCGAAACTGGGCCAGACCGCTTTTCCACGGCCCACGGGGCATGCGCTGACCCACCGTGGGGCCGTGCGCACGGCGAATGAGGATGCCATTCTTGCCGATCCGGCCGGCATCCTTTGGGCCGTGGCCGATGGCATGGGCGGGCATGAGGGTGGCGCGATTGCTGCTGATCTCGTGGTGGATACACTCGCCACGATCGACGATGACGCCCCGCCAGCCGAGGCGCTGGAAGATGCGATCGAGCGGGCCAATGACCGCATCCGGACCGCCGCCGGATCGCTTGGTGCACGGACCATGGGCGCTACGGTGGTGGCCCTGTTCATCTCGCAAGGGATCGCGCATGTGGCTTGGGCGGGGGACAGCCGGGCCTATCTGCTGCGCGGCGAGCGGTTGCGGATGCTGACGCATGACCACACCGTAGTGCAGGCCATGGTTGACCGGGGCGAGCTGGGCCTGACCGAGGCGGAAGGCCACCCCGAGGCGCATATCATCACCCGGGCCGTCGGAGCCGCCGCAGAAATCGAGGTGGACCATGCCGCGGCACCGCTGCTGGCGGGCGACAGGTTGCTTTTGTGTTCAGACGGGTTGCCGCGCTGCGTCTACGCGCAGGACATCGAGGCGATCCTGATGCAGCCCGAACCTGCCGAAACCACCTGTCAGGCGCTGTTGCGCCGGGCGCTGTCCGAAGGGGCCCCCGACAATGTTTCGGTCATCGTGGTCGATCTGGTGGCGGGCTAGCCGATGGGAAAAGGTGCCCTGATCGGCCCGATCATCGTGGCCATCGGCGTGATCGTGGCGGCCATCGCCTTTGCCGTGGTGACAACGCTGATCGATACGGCGGATGGGGGCACCGACCTGCGCCTGCAGCGGTTGGAGGAAAGCGTGGCGCAACTGGAGGCGAGCGTTGCCGAAGGCCGCACATTGGCCGAAGCTCAGGCTTCCGACCTGATCCGCCTGCGCGAAGACCTGAGCCTGCTGGCAAACCGCTCTCCGGTCGTGATGCCCACTGAAGACAACACGTCTGATTTCATCGAGATCGACCCGGCCGCGCTGTTGCCGGACGAGGACTTTGAAAATCAGGAAGGCACCGAAAATCTGACCGAACAGATGAAGCTGGCCAAGACCCGCTTCAACAAAGGCATCACCCAGCCCCGCAACCGGACCATGCTGGAGCTTCTGGGCCAGCCGCGCGACAGCTACAACACCGATTGCCAGCCAATGACCAACCCACGGCTCAAGGAATTGCTGGAAACCCGCCAGATTGGCCCGATCAAGGTCACCATGCTGCGCCCGGCATTGGAAAGTCTGGAACGGGTGATGACCCGCCTGAAAGAGACCGATCCCGACATCCATGCCAAGGTCGGGACCGCGGGAGCGTTGTGCGTGCGGTTCATTCGCGGGTCTTCGACGTCAATCTCGAACCATTCATGGGCCACGGCGATTGACCTGACGCTGGAGGGACAGCTGGACGGCTTTGCCGATGGGGGCACCCAGTTCGGGCTGTTGATCCTTGCCGAATACTTCAACGATGAGGGCTGGTTCTGGGGGGCGGCCTATAACCGCGAAGATTCGATGCATTTCGAGGTTGGCGAAGAAACCCTGCGGGCCTGGGCGGCTGAAGGAAAGCTTTAGCCGATGGTGCGGTCGACGGGGGCGGATACGGCAGGCAGACCGGCAGCCCCGGATGCCATGATCGCGCGGCTGGCCGAACCGGTACTGGCCTATGCCGACCGGCTTGCGTCGGTCACCGGTGAACGACAGTCAGACCTGTTGCGCCACGCCGCGACCCTGCTGGATCGCTTTGCCACCGGCTTGCAGCGCGCTGGTATCCCCGGCGCGGCCGTTCCCCCTGCCCGCGCGGCGCTTGCGCTGATCCTTGACCAGAAGGCGCGCGACAACGGGGCCATCGACGTGGCGCTATGGGGGGCGGAGGCGCGGCGGCTGATCTTCGAAGGGCGTGAAGTCTCCTCCGCCGATCTGGACGAATACCTCAGGCGCGCCGAGGGGCGGCCTGACCATGCCGGGACGGCAGCCTTTGTCGCCGACTGCCTGCTGCGGCTGGACAATCGCCGCCGGGCCTTTGACACCTCGCCCGTAGCGGCGGGCTGGACGGGGATTCTTGTGGTGCTGGCGATCGGCTTTCTGCTTGCGGTGGTTGGGTGGGCGGCACTGGTCGAATACCGTTTCCACCGCGACCTTGGGGCGACATTTGCCGCGCGCGCGCTGAGCATCGGTCTGGACCGCGATGGCCCCTTCCCCGACCTCGCACGACGGCTGGACGATCTGGCGGCCGAGGCGCGCAGCACGGCAACCGCCCGCGAAAAGGCACCGGTGAACCTGTTTGCCGGGCTGCTGGGCTATGACGCCGGGGACATGGCCGAGGCGACCTATCAGGCCGCCCTGCAGCGGCATTTGCCGGGGGTGCTGGCCGCAGGGATTGACGAGGCTTTAGCATCGGAAGGCGAGCCCGCCGCCGCCTATGACACCGTGCGCGCATGGTCGGTACTGGCGGGCGCGGGTGTGCCGGATCAGCCTGATCAAGCGCCCGATTGGCAACCGGCCTGGCTGGCAGGTTGGGCGGCGGACCGGGCGGGGGCCGATCCGGAGTTGCAGGGCCTTTCCCTGCATGTCTTGCGGTTGCAACCCTTGTCTGCCCCTCCCCCACCACCGGACGCTGAACTGCTGGCGCAGGCCCGCAGCATTGCTGCCGAAGCCGCAGAGCCGGACCGCGCCTATCTGGAACTCCGCCGCTCTGCTGCGGTGGTGGCGCTGCCGGGCTGGTATCCTGACGTCGCGGTGCCAGGCCTTTCGGTCATCCTGACACGGAAATCGGGGCTGGGCATGGACCAGCCGATGCCCGGCCTGTTCACCCAAGCCGGTTGGGACCATGCGCGCGACTTTGGCGCGGGGCTGGCGGTCCAGTCGGCGCGCGAACAGGCGGCGCGGATGTTCTCGACCCCGCCCGCACCGCAGAACGACACACCTGACGTGCTGATGGACCGCCTGCAAGACGACACGCTGGCGCAATGGTCGGACTATCTGGCCGATCTGCGGGTGCGCGCCTTTGTGACACCGGAAACCTCGGTCCGCATCTCGGGCGAACTGGCGCGGCGGGCGTCGCCGCTTGAGGGGCTTTTGCGTGAGGTCTGGGTGCAGGCGGGTGGCACCGACCGCCGCCGCACCCACCCCCAGCAACTGAGGGTCGCCGCCGTCTTTGGCCCGATGATCCAGTATGTTGAAGCGGGGCAGATGCAGGCCATCGCCACGCTGTTCGCCGGGCTGAACGTGGCGCTTGCTGCGCAGGACCGTGAGGGCGAGAAAGGGCAAAGCCGGTTGATGAGCGTGCAGGACCGCGCGGCTTCGGTGGCGGCGCTTGGGGTGGCTCCGAAGGTGGTGGTGCAACTGGTTGAGGATACGCTGGCCCAGACCGGTGCCGCGCATGCGGACCTGATGTCGAATGACCTGACACGGGTCTGGCAGACCGAGGTGCTGGAAACCTGCATGGCTGTCACCGCAAACCGGTTTCCCTTTGCCGAGGGTGCGGATGCCGACCCCGATCAGATCGCCCGACTGCTGGCGCCCGGCGGGCTGGTGGACCGCTTCGTCAAGGGGCGCGCGGTCCAGATGCTGGACATGACCGACACCCCATGGCGCTGGAAACCCGAAGCGCTGTTCGAGGGATTGACTCAGGAAAGCGCCGTCTACCTGCAACGCGCGACCGAGATTGGCGCGGGTCTGTACCCCGCGGGGGCGTCAGGCGGCCAGCCCGGGCTGGAACTGACCCTCTCTGCCCTGGCGGAACGCGGCCGCGCCTTTGTAAGCCTTGGCGGCGCGGGAGGTCCGGTCGAGGCCACGACGGACAGCCTTGTTCTGGCATGGCCCGGAGCACAGCCCCAGGCCGGGATCGAGGTGACCTTCAACGCGGGTGACGGCGAGGCGCGGCTGACCCAGCCGGGATACTGGGGCCTACTGCGGCTGCTGGCCCCGTTGCGCTTGCGCGACCGTGATGGGGGCAAGCGATTTCTGGTCGATCTGCGGGCCGATCAGTCTCGGCTGTTTCTTGAGATCGTGTTTGACCGACCGCAGAACCCCTTGGCCCTGCGCAAGCTGATGCAGGGCTTTGCCTGTCCGGCGGTGCTGTAGCTTCACCATGGGCTTTGCCGGCCCCGCGATGGAACTTCCTACGCGCCAAGTTCATCAATTGGCGCTATACTTTGACCCAGCATTTTCCGAGACGACCTTTTCAACTGCTCCGTTCATCCAAGGATGGCCCCCGTGACAGCTGACCGCGATATCAACATTTCCATTCCCGCGATCGACGCCGAAATCTTCTTTGCGCGGATGGAGGGCGCGGACCGGATTTCCACGCCCTTCGCCTATTCGCTGCTGATCTCGTGCAAGGACATGGACCTCAAACCGCTGGCTGTGCTGGGCACGCCCGCGGTGATCACCGTCAAGGGCGATACGCCGCGCCACTTTCACGGGATCGTTGCGGATTTCGCGCTGGAAGAGATCCGCGATGATCTGGCGTTCTTCCGCATGACCCTGCGGCCCTGGCTGTGGTTTCTGTCGCTGGACAGCGACAACCGCATCTTTCAGGGCAAAAGCACCCCGGACATCGTGGAAGAGGTGTTCAAGGCCTATCCCGACGCCAAGTTCAAGCTGGCCCTGCGGGGCAAGTACGACAAGCGCGAATACTGCGTGCAATACGGGGAAAGCGACCTTCACTTCGTGCAGCGGCTGATGGAGGATGACGGCATCTTCTACCACTTCACCCATGCCGAAGACGGCCATACCCTGATGATCTCGGACACGAATGAGGCGCTGGAACCGGCGAGTGGGAGTGAGAAGGTTCCCTATGAACCCGACAGCCGCGTCAGCTTTCGCGATGGCGATTTCATCACCCATTGGGTTCCAAAGGCGCAGGTGCGAACCGGCAAGTTCACGGCGACGGACTATGATTTCGTCAAGCCCACCTTCGATCTTACGGCCCTGACCTCGGCCCCCGTCGGACATAAGGACGACAAGGCCGAGGTCTATCATTACCCCGGTCGCTATATCGAGCTGGACCCCGGGCAAAAGATCACCGAGCGGCGGTTGCACGAATTGCAGGCCGATCAGCACCGGGTGACGGCGAAGGGCACTGCGCGGCAACTGTGGTCAGGCCACAGTTTCACGCTGGAGCTTTTCCCGCGTGAGGCCGAAAACATCGCCTATCTGGTGATCGGTGCGACCTATGTGATGTGGGACGAAGAGTTGCGCGCGGGCCAGTCGCGTGATGGGTCGGGCTATGAGGTCACGATGGAACTGTCACCCGCCAGCGTGCCGTTCCGCCCCCCCCGCATCACCCCAAAGCCGCGCATGGCCGGGCCGCAGACGGCCATGGTTGTCGGACCCTCTGGGGCGGAAATCTTCTGCGATGAATATTCCCGCGTGAAGGTGCATTTCCACTGGGACCGGCTGGATGGAAGCGACGAAAACTCGTCCTGCTTCGTGCGCGTGTCGGCGGCATGGGCCGGGGCGGGCTGGGGGTTCATCCAGATCCCGCGCATCGGGCATGAGGTGATCGTCGACTTTCTGGAAGGCGACCCGGATCAGCCGATCATCACCGGGCGGGTCTACAACGGCCAGAACACCGTGCCGTACGGTCTGCCGGGCAATGCCAGCCAGTCCGGCTGGAAAAGCTGGTCGACCCCATCATCCGGCGGGTTCAACGAGCTTCGATTTGAGGACAAGGCCGGGGCGGAGGAGGTCTACTTTCAGGCCGAGAAGGACCATGTCGAACTGGTCAAGAACAACGAAACCCGCACCATCGGTAACGATTGGGTCGAAGACGTCGGCCATGACGGCACCCAGTCCATCGGGCACAACCGCACCGAAAGCGTGGCCAATGACAAGTCTGTGTCGGTGGGCAACAACCGCACGGTCAGCATCGGGGTGAATGACGATGAGACGGTCGGTTCGAACCGGTCGCTGACGGTGGGGTCGAATGAGACGATCAGCATCGGCGCGAATTCAGATGAAACCATTGGTGCCAACCACAGTCAGACTGTCGCCATCACTCAGACGATCACCGTGGGCGCGATGCGGACTGATACCGTGGGGGCGGCAGAAATCCGCAGTGTCGGGGCCGAGCAGGTCAACACCATCGGCGCCAGCCGCGTGGTGACTGTGGGCAGCGACCAGACCCATACCATCGGCAGCGATGACAGCTGGACCATCGGGTCCAACCAGTCGGTCACCATTGGAGCGAACCAGTCGATGACCATTGGCGGCGGGATGACGGTCAAGGTCGCCAAGGATCAGGCGACTGAGGTGGGGGGATCGCAGGCGACGAAGGTGGGCAAGGACGCGCTGCACGACATTGCGGGGGCCATGGGGATCAAGGCGGGGAAGACCGTCACCATCGAAGCCGCCGATGCCATCGTGCTGAAAACGGGGTCCGCCTCGATTTCGATGAAGAAGGATGGGACCATCAACATCGAAGGCAAGGACATCACGATCAAGGGGTCGGGCAAGATCAACGTCAAGGCGTCGGGGGAAGTGATCGTCAAGGGTTCGAAGATTCTGAACAACTGAAAAGGCTTTTCAGAACCGGCTCGCAGTCAGCCGGATCGCAGTCCATTGGGGGCCCCCCGGCCTGCCAAAGCTGCATCGTGGCACCCTGCCCGTCGCCGGTGGGGGGCGGCAGCGCCTCAAGCTGGTCAAGCAGGTCATCGGGGGTCATGGCCCCTTGCCCCGCCGTGACCAGCAGCGCCCCCGCCGCATCGCACCAGTCCGTCAAACCTTCGGGCGCGGGCAGCTTGGGCGCGATGACGAAGGCCGCCAGCGGAAACCGCCGCCCCACCCGGTCGGTCCCCGGCACCGCGACGCCAGCCGCCACCCTGCCGCCCGACACCAGCCGAAGCCGCAGGCCGCCGTACGGCCAGCCGGTCCGCCTTGCCAGATGCCGCGCGGCCCAGCCGTCCCAGAAGGCGGCAAGTCCGGTCGGCAAGCCACGAGTCACGAAATCCCCTGCCGTGGGCAGCTTGCCGTGAAAGCCCGTGATCACGCCCTGTGCAGACGCAGGATCAGCCATCAGAAGCCCTGCGGGCAGCGGAAGTTGCCGAACATGCTCAGGTCAAACGGATTCTCAACCGAGGCTGCGCGCAGTTCGAACGTGGCTGAATGTCCGCCGGCGGACAGCGTCAGGTTGAACAGTTCCGGCAGGCTTGTCTTGGCAAGGTTGCCCTTGCGGATCAGCCGCAGCCAGGCCCAGGCCCCGGATTCCGAGGCCATCACCTCGCCCGTGCCATCGACCGGCGTGAAGGCCAGCGAGATCAGGTTCGTGCCATCCTTGCCCGGCCAGGTCATCGCCATCGGTCGCGGGGCCGAGTTGAAGTAGACCAGCGTTTGCCCGTCGACGTTCAGGGTTACGCGGCTGGAATTGGCGGACAGGTCCTTTGGCTCCAGCGCGAAGGCCATGATCGGTCCGGCCCCCCCGGGGAAAAGGCCGTCGCGGATGCTGCGCGCCTGTTCAAGGGGTTGCAGGCTGGCGGCGGGTAGTCCGAAATCGGCGCGCCAGACCCATGGCCGGACCGTGGTATCAACATACTGGATCAGGTGGGTGTTGGTGAAGGTGTCGATCAACCCGCCTGGGCCAAACAGGCGCTGGAAATCGGCGGTGTTCACATCAATCGCGGAGCCAGCCTCGAACGGGTAGCGCCCGGCAGTGGCGTTGGTGCAGAAGGGCAGCACATCCGCCTTCCAGCGCGCGTTCAGCTGCGCCACGACAGCCTCACGCGTGACGCTGATCGTGTCGCCTGCAAGACCCGTCAGCCAGTCATCCACCGGGTCGGGCAGCGCGGCCGCCACGTTGGCCAGTTGCCCCGTCAGTTGTGGCAGGCCACCCCGGGCCAGCAACGCTGCCTCGGGGTCGGGGCTGGCGGCCACGGTCTGCAGTTCATTGGCCAGCGCCCCAAGCGCGGTTTCGGCGTCGGTGATCAGCGGGGGATTGCCGTCCACCTCGGTTATGGTGGCCTTCAGGGGGGCGAAATGCGCGGCCACGACAGTGCCCGGCGGGTCAGCGGGCGGGCCGGAGTCATTGCCGCCAAGCCCGATCTTGTCCGCCGTCTTGGCGCCCTTGGACACCAGCGCCCCCAGTTTGCCCAGCTTCTTCGTGGCCGCCTTGACGATGCCGCCCGTCGCATCCGCGCCCTCCTCCGGTTCAGGGGGGACGGCGGTCAGGTCAGTCTCGGTCACCACAGCGCGCAAAAGGCGTTTCAGCGTGCTGTCGGCACTGGCAAGGTCCTTGAGATTGGCCGTGGCTACCGACAGATCGGTGATCGGTGCCAACCGCACGTCACGCAGAAGACCATCCCACTGCGCGATGAAATCATCCGAGTAGAGTTTGAGGATATCCACCTCAAGCGTGGCGACGGAGGTGTCGCTGCTTTCCGCACAGCCCCCGGCAAAGACCGCGCGATCCAGCGCCGCCTCGGCCGCGACTTCGGGGATCAGTGGCAGGATCACGGTGTGGAACCCCTGATAGGTATAGGCACCGGGCAGGCCGATCCGCAGGGTCTTGCCCGACAGGCGCGTCAGCACCTTGGTGGCGTTCGGGCCAGCGGTTTCCGCCGGGATCCACTCGGGCAGGCTGGTCACCGCCGGGTTTCCGGTCAGGCTGTTATAGGCCCGCACCGACAGGGGGACCGTGCAGATAGCCTCCAGCGCCTTGGACACCAGCATGTCATCGGGCGCGATGCGGTCGGCGGCCTCATCCCCGCTGGCGCGTTCGATGGCAGCAAGCTGGTGGGCCAGCGCGGCTTCGGTCGGGAAGGGTGGAATCGGTGCGCTTTCGGGCAGTTTTTCCGTCCACCAGAAGGTCAGGAAATCGCGGTCGTAGGGGGCCTTGCCGGTCAGCATGTGGTAGGATTTCAGCGCGCCCAGCAGGAATTCGGGGTTGCGGATCTCGCGCCACATCGTCGCCTCCAGAAGGGCGACCATGCGGGGTTCCAGAATGGTCTTCAGGCCGTGGTCATAGGCGATCTTCTGGGCGCGGGTAAGGTCAGTCCGGGCCGAGGGTCCGGCGACGGTCAGGATGCCAGCGGTCAGCGGGCTGCGGGCCGTCTCGATCTCGGTCATGGCATCTAGGGCGATGTCCAGATCAAGGGGGTCGGTCGGCGCCTGCCGGGCCGCGATATTGGCCAGCCGCTGTGACAGGTCCGCAGTCAGCCGCGCCTGATCGGCGATGGTGCCGGACTGGTTGAGGAAGGAATAGAGAAACGCCAGTCCCGCCAGCGTGCAGGCCAGCGCCGCCGCGGCGACCGACCCGCGCCAGATCCAGACCCGGCGCTCTTCGGCGGCGCGGTCGAACTGGCCCAACCCCGCCTCGGGAAAGATCACGCCCGCCAGCATGTCGTGCAGGAAATAGCTGCGGTAGTCGCTGGCCGCCCGACGCGGCGGCGGTTCGGTCCGCAACCCGTAGGACGCCGCCATGTCGCCCAGCATCCGGTCAATCGGGCTGCCTTCCTGCGCGGCCGATGTGAAGTAGAACCCGCGCAGCCAAGGCGCGTCTTCATAGCGGCTTTCGCCGAACACGGTTTCCACCAGCGTCTTCAGCGGCGCTTCCACCCGCTCCATCTGAGCGGGAAAGCGGAACACCTCGGCCCGCCAGCCAAGGGCCGCATCTTCGGACAGCCGTGCGGACAGCCGGGTTTCAAGGCGGCTGAGCAGCCCCCGCAATTCACGGGCGATGGCTGTCGGTTCGGCGCGGGCATCGGTGGGCAGGGTAGCGCCCCAGACCTGTTCACGGTCGCGGCTGGTGAGGTCGGCGAAGAAGGGTTCGAACCCCGGCACAAGGTCGGCCTTGGTGATCATCAGATAGACCGGCAGCTGGATCTGCAGCCGTTCGCGCAGGTCTGCAAGGCGCTTGCGGATGGTCTTGCCATGCGCTTTCAGCGCGTCCTCGTCACCCAGAAGCTCTTGCATGGACAAGGTGACGATCACCCCGTTCAAGGCCCGCTTGCCGCGGTGCTTTTTCAACAGCGCAAGGAAGCCGCCCCATTCCGCAGCGTCAATCTCGGGGTCGCTGGCCTGTTCGACGTAGCGCCCGGCGGTGTCCACCAGCACGGCGGTATCGGTGAAGAACCAGTCGCAATTGCGGGTGCCGCCGACGCCCTTGATATCATCCGAGAGGTCGATGGGAAAATGCAGACCGGATTGTTTCAGCGCCGTCGTCTTGCCGGTGCCGGGTGGGCCGATGATGACGTACCACGGCATCTCGCGCAGGAATTTCTTCGCGCCCAGCTTTGACTTCTTCATCTGGGAAAGGATGTCTTGGAACTTGGTATTGATCGCCGCAAGGTTCCCCTCGCCCGGCTTGGCGGCGGCTTGCACCGGCGGGGCGGCGAGGTCGGTCACGAACATCCGGTTCTTCCGCGCCGCCCGCAGCTGCGCGAGGAGATGGGAAAACAGCCACAGGATCAGCACCACCCCGATGGCGATCAGCCGGTTCAGTTCGCTGTCAAGCGGGTGCAGGTCACCAAAGGCCAGAAGCGGCCCGAACTGCCAGATCAGCGCGCAAAGCAGGATGATCCCGATCGTCGTCCACAGCTTGCGCGAGATCAGGAAGCGCAGGATTGATTTGATCAGCCGGAACATCGCGTCAAAGCCTCTTTTCGATCTTGATCTCGATCCGCCGGTTCTGGGCACGACCCTCTGTCGTGGCATTGTCCCCCACGGGTTCGGTATCGGCGCGGCCTTCGAAGGCGACATTGTCGGCGGGCACCCCGGCAGCGACCAGAATTTCAGCGATGGTGGCGGCGCGGGCTTCGCTAAGCCCCTGGTTCGACTGGAAAGGGTTCGATGATTGCACGGGGACTGAATCGGTATGCCCGATCACGGTGACGCGGCCGGTGACTTCGGCATTTTCACCGATCACCTTGGCGATGGAGGCGATCAGCGGCGCGTATTCGGTATTCACATCGGCTTTGGCGCTGCGAAAAAGCTCGGGCGCGGTGCCCTGCACCACCAGCACGGCCAAGGACACATCCTCGCGCCCGGTCAGCGCGGAAGCGGTGTCTGCGGGGGCGGCGGCCTGGAACAGCGGTAGAAGTTCAAAGATCACCGGTTCGACCGGAATGACGGGTTCGGTCAGCACCGCAGTGTCGCGGACCGGACGAAAGACGCCTGCCCGTTCAGCCGGAGGCAGTGCTGCAGCCGAGACGAAAAGCTGTTCGGCCTTGTTGCCCAATTGCAGGGACAACAAAGTGTAAATTCCGGCACCCAGCGCGGCCGCCACCAGCCAGACCGTCCAGATCGGCACCGCAAAGCGGCGCGGCGTGTCGGGCACCTTCACCCCGTCGGCATGCGGCGACAGCGGGGCGGCCAGTGTTTCAACGTTGCGCAACAGGCGCGCGATCTGCCCGCGCATCGCGGTGATCGAGGCCTCTCCCGCGGCGGCTTGCAGGCGGTACTGGCCGCGAAAGCCAAGGCCAAGGCAGGTATAGGCCAGTTCCAGCAGGTCGGGGTCGCGGGTGGGGTGGGCGACAAGGTCCTCCAGATGGCGATAGAACCGGGTCCCGGCATCAACCTCGCCCGAAAGGGCTGTCACCAGCGGCTGGCGAGGCCAGTCGCTGTGGCCGCCCCAGGGCGTGTTCAGGGCGATGTCGTCAATCAGTGCCGCCACGAACCACGCGCCCTGATTGGCGCGGGTCAAGGGCTGGCCCAAGGCTACGGCGGCGTCGCGTGCGTCGATCAGGCTGCCTTGAAGGCGTTGGCGCAGCACGTCCGGCTGGCCGGGGGGGGCGGCACGTTCCAGTTCCGGGGCGATCTCCAACAGGGGGGCGAAGGCTGCGATCAGGGGGTTGGCGTGCGGGCGCTGGCCGCGTGGTCGCACCGGGCCAGAGGGCGGCGCGCCGCTGCCAAAGGCACCACCACCAAAGCTGCCGAAGGCCCCACCCGAGGCCGCACCGTAGGTTGGCGGCGAGGCGGGCCGCTGCCCAGCGCCAGACACCGGGCGGATGCGGGTCCGCCCGGCATCCGATGACAAGCCAAAGGGATCGTCCTTGTCACTCATCTGTGCGGCTCATCCCTGTCACCTGCTGACCGCGTAGCAGTCGATCTGCGGTTCGCTTTCCAGTTGCCCCGAAATGCCGATGACGAACCCGGGCGCGGTCAAAAGTTGTGCCCAGTGTTCGGATTTCTGGTTCAGTTCCAGACACAGCCTTTCGCCATCATAGGGGATTTCACGCGGCTGCGAATGCAGGGGTTTCAGCGCGATCCCCGGCAGCCGCGATTTCCACAGGGATTCGAACGCATCCGCTGCGCCGACCGTGGCCTGATCGACGAACAGCTTGCGCAGGCTTTCTTCCGACAGGGTCGAGCCCACGCGCAGCACGATCCGGCTGGTCTTCAGGATCTCGGGGTTGTCGATGCGCACCTTCCAGACATTCTGGCTGTGGCGGGCCACCGGCAAGGCGCGCGACTTCGGTTCGACATGGCGAAGCGAGAGCATCAGGCTGCGCAGGGTGTCGGCCAGCGGGCCAAAGGCGGCAGAGGCCGCGCGGTGATCGTAGACCGGCAAGTCCGACAACCGGCGCGAGGAGGACCCGTAGGTCGCCATCCGCCCGGCCAGCGCCACCAGATCCTCATACAGCGCGCAAGGGTGGATCAGATTCTGCGCCAGCAGATGCGCAAAGCGGGGCCGTGCGGTATTGGCCAGTTCAAGGATCAGCAGGTTTTCAATCGACCGCCCCGCCCCGCCAAGCACCAGCGCGCCATGCGCCTCGGCGATGCGGTCAAGGCCGGTCACCACCTCTTTGAGGAACCCGGCATACCAGGGCAGCGCCGCGATGGTCAGCGCGGGGGGCAGGTCGCCATCTGGAATGGCGACTGACCCGTCGGCGCGCTGCCCTTCGATCTGGGCGACCGGCAGGGTCACGAAACCCGCCGTTGCTTCCCCCGGGGCCAGCAGGCGCAGGGCAAGGCGGGCCACCTCGACATCAGCCGGGTCGGCACCGTTGCGCACTGTGTCGCGGACCTGAACGATCTCACCCCGGTAGCGCGCACCTGACGGCTCGGCATGCGACGGGTCCATCGTGGCGACCCCCGGCTGTTCCACGGCCACGGCCAGATGGGCAAGGCCCGCCGCCCCCGCAGCAATCGGCACGGGCGGCGGCGGGGCAGCGGTTTCGGGAATCGAGAACGGCGTGCCATCGGGAAACAGCCCTTCGGCACTGCGGATCGCCACTTGCCCGGCATCAAGGCCCGCGCGGTCCAGTTCCAGACGGGAAAAGCCGTAGGGCTGATGCGCTGCCGTCTGCAAGGCGGCCCGCATCAGCGTGTCGGCGTGCCGGTCCTGCTGCTGGAAATGCTGGGTCCGCAAGAACAGCCCCTCGGACCACACGACCCTGTTTGTGCCCGTCATCCCGTTCTCCTGCCCAAACCGCGCTTCATGCCGCGCGCAGCTTCACGCCCGAGCGGCTGACTTCGACGCTGAAGGTGACGCTTTCGGTGGCCGACACGCTGGCCTTGGCGCGAAACACCTTGCCGGCCGGGTCACGGAAGCCCGCGATCACCCCGATCACCGTCGTCCCCGCATCCAGCCCGATTGTCAGGGTCTTGGCCGCCCCCGGTGTCAGGGCGATCTGGTCGGCCTTGATGAACTCGCCCCCCAAGGCGCCTTGAGGATTCTGCAGGGCAAAGAAATCGGCCCCGTCAAAGGCCCCCGCACTGCGCATCTGCACAATCTGCAGGGTCAGGGGGCGATCCCCGCCATCAGGGCCGGGGTTCATGCCTGCGGTGCCCTGCGCCACCACCGTCACGACTCCGGGGCCTGAGGGCGCGCAGCCAGACAGGCCCAGGGCACCAAGTCCCAGCGTTCCGATCAGAAATTCACGACGTTCCATCATTTGTCCTTTCGGGTCTCATTTTCATAGGCTTCTCTGAAATCCGCGCCGACTTCGCCAAGGAACCGGTCTTCCGCAGCCTTGGCGATTTCGCGGTATCGGTCTGCGTAAAGCTGCCAAAGGCGGGCCGAACGGCTGCCTGCCACGAGCGCCTTCAACATGCCGACGTCTTCGACCTCGGCTTCGAAAAGGGAGGGGTCAAAACGGTCGACCATGCGGCGCAGCGCGGCTTGAACGCCGGTCCATGACCGGGCGTGATGGTCCATGAGGTCATGCAATGCGGCGGCAATCGCGGCGTCCGGATCAAGATAGCCCGCGCCCTTGGGGGCCACGACGGCGGCCACAGCCTCATCCGTGCCGACAATGTACTTCAGCGGGTTCACATTGGCAGCACCGATCACCGTCTGAGCCACCCGGGCGCTACCCTTTTCCTGTGCCCGCATCCGCAGTAGCTGGACCAATCCTTCCGTCATCAGTCGGTAGCGACGGCCCAGCGCCTCGACCTCGTCTGGGGTGCCGCGAAAACCGGGGGGAGAGTCGATGCCAAGGCCGCGCAGAAACGCTGCGACCACGGCGGGATCGGCGTTGGTGGGCGGTTGCGGTTGGCTGGCAAGCGGGGGGGGTTGCTGTGGCGCGGGGGCAGAGGGCGAGGGCGTTGGGACCGCCAGCGGCGGCAAGGCTGCTGCAAAGGAATCGCGGGCGGGTGGGGCTGCTGGCGCGGAAAGGTCTTCGGGCAACCCGAAATCGCCGAAGTCGAAGCCGCCCGTCACTGGGCTGACTGCATCGTTGGTCCGGGCAGCCGTCGGAAGGTCCGCCGGTGCGACAGCCCGCGAGCCATGGTCCATCGAGAACGGGTCGTCGAAGAACACAGGCGGCGCAGGCTTCGGTTCCGCCATCGGGGCTGCTGCAGCAGGCTGTCGGGGTGCCTCGAACGGGTCTGGCAGACCGGCCGGGCGTGGGGGTGGCGGGGCCTCGGGGCGTGGGGTGAAGAAGTCATCGCCAAAGATGCCGGGCTTTGCGGCCGTGTTCGCGGGGGTCGCTGCCGCCCCCTCCAACTCGGCCCGGATCACGAAATCGCCCAGACGAAGCCGCATGCCCGGGTGCAAAGGAGCCGTGACCCCGGTGCCAAGCGGCGCTGTGGCGGTATCGACAAACACGCCGCCACGGCTTTCATCCGTCACCCGGTACTGCCCGCCTGCGCCCACGATCACGCAATGCCTGCGCGAGACGAACATCTGCGGGTCGTCGATCTTCCAGTCGCAGTCGTCACCCCGCCCGATGGTGACCTGACCATCGGCCAGTCGAAACTCGGACCTTGCTTGCGGGTGCGGTGCGGTTTCAAGGATCAGGCGCAGGGTCATGGCACGGCCTCCGCCTTGGCGGAAAAGCCGCGCAGGGCAAAGTCGTCGGCATCCTGCCGGGGCGGACGGCCCAGCCAGGTGGTGCGGCCCAGCGCACAGTGGCCAAGGCGCGGCTCTGGCACCTCGGCGCGCGCAAGCACCAGCCGCAGGTCGTAGGTGATGTCCGCGCCCGCGACAAAGCGGATGGCGCGGCGCAGGGCACCGAGCACGGCCTTGTCCGACGTCAGCGTCAGATAGCGCGGCAGGCTGAGCGGTCCCAGCCGCAGTTCGGCCCGATCCTGACGCTGGAATACCCGCGCGCCCACGACGGCCCCACGGCCAAGCCCATGGTAGACCTTTCCCAGCCGGGTCTGCAGGGCTTGCGGTATCTCAAGCCAATGCCCGACGAATTCCTCCAATCGCACGGGCACCTGCAGATAGTCAGCGAGATAATCGGTCAACCGCTCCGCGCGGTTGACCTGTTGGCCCAGCGATGTGGCCTGCCGCAGCGGCAGGTCAGGATCACCGCCCCGGCTGACCGCAGCCCGATAGGCCGGGCTGCCCACCCCTGCCAGCGTCTTCAGCATCGCCGAGACCTTGCCACCGCCTGAATGCTCAACCCCGACTTCCGGGTGCTGATCGGCCCAAGCGCGCCAGTAAAGCGCAAGGTGGCGGTGCTGCAGCATGTTGCAGAAATCAAGAAACGTGGTGTCGGCCGTAACCCGGCCTTGCCCGGCACTGTTGGCCGCCGTGAACCACCGTTCCGATTGGCGGGCCATGATCCAGCGCGTCATGTGCAGGGGCATGGCACCTTCGGGGCCGAAAAGGCCAAGCACCTCGACATCAACCTGCGCGGGCGTCCGGTCGCCGGGCGGGGCGAACCCAGCGATGTCGCGCGTGGCCATGGCAAGACGCGCCCGCTGGCCCAGACGGGCGGGTTCGGTCCCCGGCCCGCCGGACCTGCCAAAGCGCAGACCCTCACGCTCCAACCGGCGCAGAAGCTCGAAAAAGCCGATCTCTTCGGGGTCGGGGCTGCGGAACCCTAGATCAGGTCTCGGTTGCCCAGGGCCATCGGCCATGCCACCTCCTCCTGTTTCTGTTGGAGCCGCGTCTTGGTGCGGACAAAGGAATTGATGCTGGCATGCCGGGCGAAAAGCCGGGCCAGCAGGGCAGACAGCAACAGCACGCTGCTGCCCGACAGGGGGCCTTCGTCGACATGCAGGGTGATCTCGATCCCGCGGCCAAGGCACAGGGGGCCGGGCAGATCCAGCCGTTCGATCACCGGGCGCGAAGTGACGCGCGCGATCGATCGCACATGCCGCGCCAGCGCAGGGTCGCCACGGTCGGCGTAAAGGTCCAGCATCGCGCGCAGCGGCTCGGCGCCCTTCAGGTCCTCTGCCAGCGAAAGGTGGTTCAGGGATAGCTGCCCGACCAACCTCCACGTCAGATCATCAAGCTGCGCCTCGCCATCGCGGCCCACCTGCGGCAGGCCCGCCACCAAGGACCCACGCGGCCGGCGCATCGCTGACAAAAGCTCAACCCGCGCCACCGGATCACCGGTATCAAGCGTCAGCTTCGGGTTGTCGTCGAAGATCGGCAGATCACGGTTCGACACCAGCGCGCGGATGTCGAGGCGGCGCAGGGGCCGGGTCTGCTGCACCCCGGCAGGCCGCGCGACGGAGATGAACAGGTCATCCCCGGTATAGCTGGTCCGGGTCTGACCGCGGCGCAATTCGTCGGGGCCGGGGCGGCGGGGGCGGCGTTCGGTGGTGTAGACCAGCCCCGATCCGGATTGCGCAGCGGGCGTGTAGAGCGAGGCGAGTTCGGATTGCGGCCCATCCGCCTCGGCATCGGCGACGCGCAGAAGGCGGTGGATTTCAAAGTCCAGCGCGCGGGTCCGGTCGGGGTGAACCACATGCGCCGTGGAGCGGGGGTCCATCTCGACGACGTTGCATTCCTTTTCGAACAGGTTGACGACCGGGGTCGCGAACAGCCGGAAATCCTTGGCCGACACTTCCGAGATGGCGGGCGCGGCGCGGCCCATCGGCAGGATGATCTCCAGCCCCTTTGGCCCACAGCTGCGGACGGCGGGGCCAAGCCCGGTCAGCCGCAGGCCGTGGAACCGTTCGGGCATCAGGAAGTATTCCCGCATCAGCCGGTAGCCTTCGAACGACGACCGCAAGCGTGGCAGGAGCGCTTCGTCATCGCGGATGCCGATCAGGTCGGGGACAGCGCTGGTCAGAAAGCGCGCGACGGCGTCGGCGCGGCGGGCGATCACCGGCAAGGGGGCGGCAAAGACCGCGTCAAAGATCGCCCCGGCGCGCGGCCCGCCGGAAAACTCCAGATCCAGCCGGTCAAGCGACAGATCGGCCAGTGACCCTGCCCCCTGCCGCTTGAAGGTCAGCCGCAACCCGGCCTCGGCGCCCTGCAACTGGGCATCCGGCACGCCCGCCGCCGACAGGGCGCCGCGGTCCTGCAGATATTCGACCGAGGCCAGAGCGATTGGCCACAGCGTCACATCCTGTGCCGTGGTGTAGATCGCGCGGGTCGAGACGCCTTCGCGCAAGGCAGCGACCAGCCGTGTGCCGCGCTTGACCAGATGGCCGTCGGTCATGGTCTGGACCTGCGGTCCGGGGTGCAGGACGACGGTGGACATGGCCGGGGCGGGCCCGGCAAGATCAGGGTACAGCGCATCCAGAATACCGCGCACATGGCGCTGGCTTTCACCGTCCAGTTTCAGCCGTGTCCGCGCCGCCAGATAGGCCACGCCTTCCAGCAAGCGTTCTACATAAGGGTCCGGGCACGGCACCGCATCCAGCGACAGGTTGCGCGCCACCGTGGGATGCAGCGCCGAAAACTCCACCGACAGCTCGCGGATATGCGCGAGTTCAGCCTCGTAATAGCTGAGGAAGGCCCGGTCCATCTTAGCCGTCCTCGATCCGGGTTGCGGCGCGACCATTGTCAAGGTCGATGGTCGTCGACAGCCGCAGCCGTTCCGGCACTGGCGACAGCATCAACACGCCTTCGATGCGGACCTTCAGCCCCTCACGGCTGCCGGTATCAACGGTGATGCGGATCGTGTCACGCTTGAGCCTTGGTTCAAAACTGGCAACCACCTCACGCAGTTCGCGGCCCAGTACTTCGGGATCGAAGTCCTTGGCGCGGCGGCCTGAAAAGGACGGGACGCCGTAGTTGAGGACCGACCGGCTGACATGCGGATAATCGGCCAGCACATCTTCGGGGTCCGGCGTGTTGCCGCGTTCGGCATCGGTCCACAGGAACCGGGCCTGCAGGCGTTCCATGCCGAAGAGTTCCTCCAGATCGCGGCGCACGGCTTCGCGCAGGACGTCGGCGGTGACGACGATGCCGCTGTCTTCCAGAAAGGCGCGCCGGGCCAGAAGGGTCAGAAACTGCACGATTTCACGCCGCTTGCCTTCGTCCAGGTCTGTGGCCTGCTCTACTGTGCGAGTCCCGCCCAGCACCATCTGGTCCAGCCGTTCCATGCCGATTTCGGCGCCAATTTCGCGGCGCCGAAGATCTGTTTCGCTGACCAGACCCGGCAGATCGTCGACAAGCCTGTCCCAGAGACTGGGTTGAACCGCCTCTCGTCGCGCTGTTACCGTGACCGGACCCTGGCCCAAGTCTGACCTGCCTTTCCGGTTTTCTACTTGGCCGAAACCAGATCGTATTCGACCTCGTGCTCATCGCCCTTGGAGTGGTCGTCGGCCTGCACGACGTACTTGAAGTTCAGCTTCTCGTAGCTGACCGTGATTTCCTCGGCGATCATCTCCTGGTTGGCGGATTCAGTGGCTGACTGGTTCATCTTGTAGCCCGAGATGATGCAGTTGGTCAGCGTGATGATCAGGTAATCCAGATGCGCATCGCCGGAATCCTTGCGCACCGTAAAGACGATCTCGGCAAAGGATTTGCCCTTGGCGCAGGACAGCATCAGGTAGGGGGATGCGGCATCCATCCACTTGTGGAAGGTGAAATCACTCAGCGTGGCGCGGCCCCGCGTCCGGCCTGAGCCGACGGAGGAGCTGCTTTGCTGATTGGCGGTGAATTCGATGCCAAAGCAGTCGATCTCGCCTTCATGATCGGCACGTTTGGATTCGCCGTCGATGCCTTCGATCTTCAGATACCCGGTAAAAGCCATGGTCGTGTCCTTTCAAATGTTGAATTCGGTAAGGAAAATGCCCGGGCGCCAAACAGCGCTTGCGGTCTGCAAAGATTGAACTGCGGACCCCGGAAACACCGGGGGCCGGTGGGCGGGGGCGCGGTCAGACGCCCTTTACGGATGGCAGTTCCGACACGAGCCGCAAGCTCGCGTTGATGCCTTCAAGCTGGTAGTGAGGCCGCAGGTAGAAGCGCGCGTTGTAATAGCCGGGGCGACCTTCGACGCTGTCCACCTGCACTTCGGCCATGGCCAGCGGGCGCTTCGCCTTGGCCTTGTCATCGGCCATCGCCGTATTGGCAAGAACGTAGCGGTTGATCCATTCGGACAACCAGACCTGCATGTCGCCGCGCTCCTTGAACGTGCCGATCTTGTCGCGCGCGATGGCCTTGAGGTAGTGAGCAAAGCGGCAGACCGGCAGCAGATAGGGCAGGTTCGCCGACAGCCGCTCGTTCGCCTGCGCGTCGGGGTCAACCAGCCGACCGGCGCGCGCTTCGTCATCCTGCAGGCTGTGGGCCCCGATAAAGGCCGCAAGATCGGTGTTCTTGCGGTGCAGGATCGGCATCATCCCCAGCTTGGCCAGTTCCGCCTCGCGCCGGTCGTCGATGGCGATTTCGGTCGGGCACTTCATCGCGATGCTTCCGTCATCGGTCGGGAAGGCATGGACCGGCAGGTTGGTGACAGTGCCGCCGCTTTCCACGCCACGGATCTGGGTGCCCCAGCCATACAGCTTGTGGCTGCGGTTGATGTTCACGCCCATCGCGAAGGCCGCGTTCATCCAGACATAGTGGTCATGCTTGCCGTCAATCGCCTCTTCAAAGGCAAAGCCTTTGACCGGCACGGTATTGGCGCCATAGGGCAGCCGCGCAAGCACCCGCGGCATCGCTAGGCCGATATAGCGCGCATCTTCGGATTCGCGCAGTGATTGCCAGCTGGCATAGTCCGGCGACGAGGTGATCTGCTTCAGGTCCTGCGGATTGGGCAGTTCCTGCCAGCTTTCCATGCGGAACAACTGCGGTGCCGCCGCCGCGATGAACGGCGCATGGGCCGAGGCGCAGATGCCGGAAAGATTGCGCAAGAGGCCCACATCGCGCGGATGGTGGCTGAACTCATAGGCCCCGATGATGGCCCCGAAGGGTTCGCCGCCGAACATCGAGTATTCGTCGGAATAGACCTTCTTGAAGGCTGGCGACTGGTCCCACATCTGGCCTTCGAAATCTTCCAACTGGTCGGCCAGCTGGTCTTTCGAGATGTTCAGGACGCGGATCTTCAGCTTGGAGTCGGTCTCGGTGTTGTTGACCAGATAGTGCAGGCCGCGCCATGTCCCCTCCATCTGGCGCACTTCGGGGGCGTGCAGGATCTCGTTCATCTGCGTCGTCAGAAGCTGGTCAATCCCCGCGATCAGCGACTTGATGGACTTGACCGCATTGCCGGAAATCGTGGCGGTCCCGGATTTTTCCTTGGCGGCCAGGGCTAGGTTCTGCACCAGCTTCTTCAGCTTGGCGCTGTCGTCTTCACGAACCCGGAAATCCTTTTCCAGAAGATCCGAAAACTCTCCCAGATCAATCGCCTGGGCCTCGGCGGCACCGGCCGCGCCTTTGGCTTTTTCGGTGTCGGCCATTATGCCTTACCTCCTTCGGATTTCATCGCTTCTTCGGCCACCTGCTGCAGCAGGGGTTCGTTTGCCAGAAGTTGTGCGATGCGCTTTTCGGCGTTCACCTTGCCGTCCATATAGCCCAGCAACTCCTCAAGCTGGCGGCGCATGGCCATCAGTTCGGCGAGGGCAGGCACCTGTTCGGCCACCTTGTCGGGGGTGAAATCGCTCATCGACTTGAACGACAGGTCGACGAACATTTCCTCGTCAGCCTCGGCCCCCTCGCCTGCGGGAAGCGTGTTCTTTACCCGTGCCTTCACGCGCGGCGACAGGGCCTCCATGAACTTGGAAAACCGTCCCGCGTCGACTTCGACAAAGGCGCGGTCTGCGGGGCTTTTCTGCGCTTCGCGGGTTTCGGATGACCCCGCAAGATCAGCCATCACGCCCATCACGAAGGGCAGTTCGATCGTGGTCGGGCTCCCGTAATGTTCGACGTCATAGGCGATCTGAACGCGCGGTGCGCGGTTTCTTTCGATGACTTTTGCCTTGCTTTCACTCATGGCTCATTCTCTCCAGATTCATTTCTTTTCCTCGAAAACTCCGGCGACGCCGCGAAACTCTTTGAGGCCGCTGGGGGCGATCTCTTCCATCAACTGCATGAAATTCATTGGCACCATCTTGCGCATCCGCCGTGCCAGATGCGGGATCGGCGAAGACGGTTCGGTGCGTTCGTAAAAATCGATCACCAGATCAAGGCAGCGCTCGACATCGCGGCGCGTGTTGATCTGTCCGGGCATGGCTACGGTCTGGCCAGCGGGGGGGCCGGCGCCGTTTGCGGCGCGTGCAGGGGCGGGATCAGCGGGCATCGCGGGGACCTCCGTCAAGGCAGGGGTGGCCAAGGCTGGGGAGGCAGGCGCGGCAACGCCGCCTGCCTCAAGCGTCTGGCCAATGCGGGACAGCATGCGGCCAAGGGCATCGAAGCGAACCGCCACATCGTTTTCCGTCACATGTGGCGCAAGGGCGGCTTCCAGCGCCGCAAGGCCCGCGCGGGCGGCGGCCAGATCATCCTTGAGCGCCGCCATTTCATCGGGCCGCTCGGCCGCGGTGGCCTTGCAGGCAGCCGTCACCCGGTTCAGCCGGGCATCATGGCGATCAAGAAGTTCGGCCAATTCCTTGTCGCCAAGTCCTTTGGGCGCTTCGACCGCGAAGGCAGACCGCGACAGCGCCGCTGCGGCCAGATCGCCACCGGTGATCGGTCCTAGCCCGCGCGGGGCGAGCAAGGTGGCAAACTCCAGATCACCCAGCACGCCGCCATCGGGGTTTTCCAGCTGGTAAAGCGCATTGATCCGTCGCAGTGCCGCCTCGCGCTTGGTCGCCGCCTCCCGCAGTGCCGGGTGCAGGCTGTCCCAGAACTGCGTCACGGTTTGCCCCAGCAGGGACAGCCCTTCGGCCAGCCCTGCCAACCCGCGCTCGTTCGTCAGAAGCCGGGCCACGATCACCAAGAGCCGCAGATCACGCCCGCTGCGTGCCAGAGCGGCAGCGTCCTCCAGCAATTCGGTCCAGTTGAGTTCTACCGCCCCGGTGCCGCCACCTTCGATCAGGCGCAGTCGCGCCGGGCGCGAGGCAGCTTCCAGTCGGTTCTCGATAGCATGAAAACGGGCATCGTTGCGCAGGTCTGCCCCTGAGGGAGACGACGGGTCTGCGGTTGCGATGAATGCCGCAATTTCCATATCAAAGTGCCTAGAGTTAAAACAGCTAGACCAAGCAAAGACTGGCAGACAAAAAGGTTTTTTTCAACCTACACGTGACCGTCGCTGGGTCAAGGTCGGGTTTCCAGAATGCGAGAGGCAAAACCGACGATGTTTCCCGGTCGCTCGGCCAATGTCGTGGCAAGGGCCTCGGCGAAGGAAGCGATGCTTTCGTCGCCGGGTCGCCGTGTATCGAACAGATCGCCTTCGGTCAGAAAGGCGATGATCTCGCTCTTGCCATAGTCACCCTGGTTCACTTCGGCCTTTGGCAAGCGGCTGTCGGCCTGATTTTCCGTAACGCTGAACAGGACCCGGACCCGTCTTGTGCTGCCTTCGACCGTGCCAAGCCGTGTAATGTCCGTCTCGGCGAAGTTGGCATTCGGAAGGAGGTTGAAAACGGTGTTGGTGTTGTCCACCACCATGACCCACAACCGACCGGTCGTGACATTGGCCGGGATCAGGACATCCACTACGGGGTTCTCGCCAGTCCTGAAGACGCCGGTCAGATTGGCCTGACCGGTGGAGCCCTGCCCCAGCCAGATCGACAGGGCGTTTGACGGTAGTGGCGGGAGTTCGTTGCGCACCGTGCAGAGGTTCTGGTTCAGCACATCAAGGCTGGTCACTACCCTGCGGTCGCCGATCACCCCGGCAAGCGCCGTGCTGATCGTGGCGTTGAAGTCAGGCTCCAGCGCGCCGCCTTCGATGGTGATCGTGGCGCCCAGCGCATAGCCATCCGCGGGTGGGTCAACCTGGATCAGCGGGCCGCAGGTTGCGATGTCGTCCAGCACATCCTGCACGTCCTGCGGTGCCAGAATGCGGGGGCCGTTCGCAATATCCAGCCCCAAGGCAAAGCTGTGCAGGTTGGCCCATGTTTCCAGATTGGCGCGGGCCTTGTCACCTGCGGCCAGCGTCGGTGCCAGACCGCTGATCCTTGCCGTCATGTCCGACAGGTCAATCTGCCAGCCGTCCAGCCCCTGCGCCGCATCAAAGACCGCCGCCGCACCACTTGCCCAGCTTGGCCCGGGCATGCCCTGCGCCAGCGTCACCGCAGCTTCGGCCGCTGGCTGGCCCGCAAGCGTGGCAAAGCCCGCGCGGATCGCATCGGCCGCTGCTGCATCGGGTGCGTGGGCGGCAAGTGTCGGGGCCGCCAGCCCGCCCCCCGCAGAGGCTGAGAGGGTGTAGGGCGCGGCGACCGGCAGGGGCTGTTCGGTCAGCCGTTCAATGAACGGTTGCAGCAGGCCCGCATACCAGGCCCCACCCCCAGCCATCGCCAGCAGAAGCACCAGCACCAGCGCCAGAAAGCTGCCACCTGACCGCCTGCCTGCCGCTGCATCCATCCGCGTCGTCACCTTCGTCGGCGGCGCAGTGCGGCCACGCTCAACCGCTGGGCCTTTCAGCGCCTTGCCCACCTGTTCCACCACCGCCGCTGCAGAGGGCGCTCGCCCAGCAAGCGCCGGTTCGGTCAGCCAGTCGATCAGGCCTTTCAAGGGTTCCGGCACACCACCGGTTTCCAGCCGCTCCTGTTTGCGGCGGATCATCTCGCCCGGGGTCATGCCCGCGAAGGGGACCTGCCCCTTCCATGCCGCCAGCAACAAGGCCCCCAAGGCATAGAGATCTGACCGCGGCTCGGCCCGGCCTTCCATCTGTTCGGGCGCGGCGTATTCGTACTTGCCCGCAAAATCATTGCCGACAATCGTGCGCGCGCCTTCGCCGGTATCCTTGGCAATGCCGAAGTCGATGATTGTCGCCTTCTCCGGGCTGCCATCGCGCAGGATGATGTTGTCGGGCGACAGGTCGCGGTGGACGATGCCCTGCTTGTGCGCCGCCACCAGCCCTTCGGCCACGCGATGCGCGATGATCATCAACTCACGCGGTTCCAGCCGCCTTCGCAGCATTTCATCGGCGATGGAGGGCCCGGCGATGTAGTCCATCACCAGAAACACATGTCCCTGATCCATGCGCGAACATTCGGTATAGCGCACCACCGCATCGTCGCGGATGTCGCGCATCTGCTCTTCGCGCTTCATCAGTTCGATGTAGCCATCCTGGCCGGAAAACTGCGCGTTCAACGCCTTGATCGCAACGATCCGGCCCGAGATCAGGTTTCGCGCGCGGTACACCTCACCCGTGCCGCCACGCCCCAGCACGCCTTCGATCTCGTAGGTATTGTTCAGGATCTGGCCGCGGTGGAAGATGTCTCCGGGCAATGCGTCGATCATCGGTTTCAACCTCTGGGGGCAGAAATCCTGATAGCCCCTTCAAACCAGTCGCAAAATCTATCGTTCCAGACTAGACTGAGTCTGGGCGAATTTCCCGCCTTTTTTTGATGATCCGTTGAACACATATCTTTTGAAGGGGTAGACCCCATGGCTCAGCGTGGTTCGCCTGAGACTGTCAAGCGCAAGGAACTTGTCGGCAAACTGAACGAGACATGCCTGCGCGCATTTTCTGCGGCAGCGCAAACGGCGAAATCGCGCGGCAATCCATATGTCGAACTGGCGCATTTCATCGAAGCGCTGTCGCGCAGCGAACGGAGCGATTTCGACATCCTGTGCCAATCCGCTGGTGTCGACGGCGCAAGGCTGGAGGGTGACATCCAGCGCGCGCTGGACAAGCTGCCCCATGGCGCGGGTGCGGTGGAAGAGTTTTCCGACCACATCTTCCACGCGATCCGCGAAGCCTGGACCTTCGGCAAGATGGAGCGGGAGGAAGATCAGGTCCGGTCGGCCCACGTCCTTCTGGCCGCGATGAAGGTGCCGGTTCTGGAAGGTTTGATGCTGAAGATCAGTCTGGAGTTCGACAAGATCGACCCCGACAGTCTGGAGCCGCAGCTTGACGGGTTGCTGGAAGCCTCGGTCGAAACCACCGCGGCCCCCGTCAGCACGGCGGAACCGGCGGCGAAACCGCAGGGCAAGTCGGCGCTGGCTCAGTATGCGACCAACCTGACCGAACGGGCAAAGGCCGGGAAGATCGATCCGGTGATCGGCCGCGATATGGAAATCCGCCAGATCATCGACATCCTGATGCGACGTCGCCAGAACAACCCGATCCTGACCGGTGAGGCCGGGGTCGGCAAGACCGCCGTGGTCGAAGGCTTTGCCCTGCGGCTGGCGCGCGGCGACGTGCCGCCGCAATTGCAGGCGGTGGACCTTCATATGCTGGACATCGGGCTGATGCAGGCCGGGGCATCGGTGAAGGGGGAGTTTGAAAAGCGTCTGAAAGCCGTCATCGACGAAGTGCAGTCCAGCCCCAAGCCGATCATCCTGTTCATCGACGAAGCGCACACCCTGATCGGCGCGGGCGGGGCGGCGGGCACTGGCGATGCGGCGAACCTTCTGAAACCGGCGCTGGCGCGGGGGGAACTTCGCACCGTCGCCGCCACCACTTGGGCCGAATACAAGGAACATATCGAAAAGGACCCGGCACTTACCCGCCGCTTTCAGGTGGTCAAGGTCGAGGAACCGGGCGAGGATGCCGCCATTCGCATGGTGCGCGGTGTGGCCGCAGTGCTGGAGAAACACCACAAGGTCGAGATTCTGGATGAGGCGATCCAGGCCGCCGTCCGTCTGTCGCACCGCTATATCCCGGCCCGGCAGTTGCCAGACAAGGCGATCAGCCTTCTCGATACCGTCTGCGCCCGCGTGGCCGTGTCGCAGCACGCCACCCCGGCTGAGGTTGAAGACATCGAACGCCGCCTGCAGTCGCTTGAGGTGGAATCCGCCATCATCGACCGCGAAGGCGCTGTCGGCATCGACGTGACCGACCGCAAGGCCGAGGTTGAAAGCGCGCTTGCGACTGTCCGCACGGACCTTGAGGCCGCAAGGGTTCGCTGGGACAGCGAACGCGCGCTGGTGGACGAAGTGCTTGACCTGCGCGCAAAGCTGCGCGCCGAAGGCCTGCCCGTCGATGACACCACCCCCCCTGAGGAGGGCGGAGCCGAAGGCGACGCACCCGACGAGGCGCCCGCCGAAGGGGCGCCAGAAGACGCAGCCCCTGCCCAGATGACCGCCGCCCAGCGCGCCGAAACGCTGGCCACCTTACAGGTCAAGACCGCCGACCTCGCCGTCCTGCAAGGCGAACGCCCGCTGATCCTGCCCTCGGTCGACCGTATCGCCGTCGGCTCAGTCGTGCAGGACTGGACCGGCATTCCCGCCGGCCGCATGCTTGCCAGCCAGGCCGAACAGGCGCTAACCCTCGCCGATATCCTCGCCAAGCGCGTCGTCGGTCAGGACCACGCCATGGGCATGATCGCCAGCCGCATCCAGACCAGCCTTGCCGGCCTTGGCGCGCCGGAAAAACCCGTGGGGGTCTTCATGCTCTGCGGGCCATCCGGCGTCGGCAAGACCGAAACCGCGCTGGCGCTAGCTGAAACCCTGTTCGGCGGCGAACAGAACCTGATCTCGATCAACATGAGCGAGTTTCAGGAAGCCCACACCGTCAGCACCCTGAAAGGCGCGCCACCCGGCTATGTCGGCTATGGCAAGGGTGGCATCCTGACCGAAGCCGTCCGCCGCCGCCCCTATTCCGTCGTCCTGCTGGACGAGGTGGAAAAGGCCCATCCCGATGTGCACGAGATCTTCTTTCAGGTCTTCGACAAGGGCATGATGGATGACAGCGAAGGCCGCCGGATCGACTTCAAGAACTGCCTGATCCTTCTGACCACCAACGTCGGGTCAGATGAGATCATGGCGCTGACCGATGACGGCAAAGGCACCGCTGATCTGGAAACCCTCACCTCCAGCCTGCGCGCGCCCTTGCTCAAGACCTTCCCGGCGGCGCTTCTTGGCCGCATCGTCTCCATCCCCTATTACCCGCTGTCCGACGCGATGATCGAGGCGATCGCCGGGCACAAGCTGCGTGGCATTGCCAAACGTCTGTCCAAAGGCCACGACGCCGAGTTTGTCATCGGTGCAGGCGTGATGGACCAGATCAAGGCGCGCTGCACCGAGTTGGAAAGCGGTGGGCGGATGATTGATGCCATCCTGACCAACACCTTGCTGCCCGAACTGTCGCGACAAGTGCTGAACCGCAAGCTGGAGGGCACGCCTTTGACGAAGGTCACCGTTACCGGCACGCCCGAGGGCTTTGCCTACAGTTTCGAATAGCTTTGGGCGCATAGGCGATGCTGATCCGCACCTCCACCCGCTATCCGTGCCAGTTCACCATGGGGATGGACGCGGAAGGGCGTGAGTTTCTGTCGCTGGTCATCAAGGCCACCTTCGACTTTCCGGCCCCGGGCGGGGTGCCGCTAAAGGCCAAGGTGCAGCGCCCGCTGATCATGGCCGATGAATACATCGGCGCGCCCGGGTTCAGCGCGCCGCAGTGGGAAACCGACTTTGCCTTTCGAAAATCGGCCTGCGATGTGGTGGCGCAAGGGGCCGCCTACGCGCCGGGCGGCAAACCGGCGGAACGGGTTCGCGTCGGCCTCAGGGTCGGTGACTGGACCAAGCAGTTCGATGTCGTCGGCCCCCGGCAATGGCGCACGCTTGGCCCTTCGATAACGGCAACCCGACCGTTTCCGTTCACCCACCTCGCCTTCGGCTATGATACCGCCTTCGGCGGCCCTGACCGCAGTCGCACCGATGAGAAAAGCCCCCCCGTCTATGCCGACAATCCCTATGGCCTGGGCTTTGCGACCGTCCGCGCCGGGTCGCGCGTCGACGGGCTTGACCTGCCCCTGACCGAGGCGGTCGATGACCCCGTCACCTCGCCCTTCGGGGCGCATCGACCCATGGCGCTTGGCCCGATCCCGCGCGTGTTTCCGACCCGCCTGCGCTATGCCGGCACTTATGACGACAACTGGAAGGACAACATCTTTCCGTTCCTGCCACCCGACTTTGACGAGCGCTACTACCAATGCGCGCCCCCCGACCAGCAGATCGCCCCTCCGGCATCGGGGACGCCCGTCGTGATCGTCGGAATGACGCCACAAGGCCGCGAAGAGTTCCGCCTGCCGGAGACATCTTTGCCCGTCACCATCTTCCGTGGCCGCAGCGTTGCGCTTCAAACCACCCTGCGCCCCGACACCCTCGCCTTTGACTGCGAGGCCCGCCAGTTCACCCTGACATGGCGCTGCGACACGCGCATCCACCGCATCATCACCGAGTTTTCCGAGGCTTGGGTTGGACCGCCGTCCCGTGGCCTGATCCGCGCGCGCGACGCTGGCAAGTCCTACCTGACCCTTGATCCCGCCACCCGCGCGCCCGAGGCGGTCGAATGACTTTCCCACTCCATATTCAGGCTGCCGGCATGGTCACCTGCGTGGGCCTTGACGCGGCCTCATCCTGTGCCGCGATGCGCGGGCGGCTGGACGGATTTGCCGAGACGCGCTTCATGGGGCCGGACGGGGAATGGCTGATCGGCGGGGCGGTGCCGTTGCCGCGCAACTGGATCGGCGTCAAGCGGATGGCGCATCTGGCGGCGGGCGCCTTGGCGGACCTGCACCGCCAGAAGCCCGAGGGATTGGCATCCGGGATGGCAGGCGTGCCGATCCTTCTGTGCCTCGCCGAAGAGGGCCGCCCCGGCCGCCCGGTTCCAGACCCCGCCGTTCTGGCCGGTTTGCTGGCCGAGATCCTGCAGATCCCCGCCCCCCGGCTGCAGATCATCGCGCATGGTCGCCCGTCGGGGTTCGTGGCGCTGGACCGCGCCCGCCGCCTTGTTGCCGCCGGGGAAGACCCGGTCATCATCCTTGGCCTCGACAGCTATCTGACCGCGCAATCCGTGGCCTACTACCTTGGCCAGAACCGCCTGCTTGGCCCCGGCAACGCCAACGGGTTCGTTCCCGGCGAAGCGGCCGCTGCCATTCTGTGCACCGCCACCCCGGGGCCTCTGCGTCTAACCGGGCTCGGCCTGGCCCGAGAGGTTGCGCATATCTACAACGCCGCTGGTGAGGATGGTCTGGATCTGCCGCTTCGCGGGGATGGGATGACGCGGGCCTACCAGATTGCGATGGACGAAGCGCATGTCGATCTGGCGCATGTCGAATATCGCATTTCCGACCTGATCGGAGAGCAGTTCTTCTTCAAGCAGGCCACGCTTGCCAGCCTGCGCCTTGAACGCGGCCGCACCCCGTTTCAGGACCTGTGGAGCCCGGCCGAGAACCTTGGCAACATCGGTGCCGCCGTAGTGCCGGTGATGCTGGCCCAACTGATGACCGCCGAGGCACGCGGCTACGCCCCCGGCAGCCCCGCGCTGATGGAAGGCTCCGGCGACGACGGCGCCTGTGGGGCAGCCGTCTTCCACGCCGCGCGGAGGGCCGCGTGATGGGCGGCAATGTCTTCGCCAACGGGTTGGAGATTTCAGGCAAGGCCGTGCAGGCACAAACCATCGCCGCCATGCCCGACGTGTGCTTCACCCCGCCCGAAAACCCGGCAACCCCACCGGGCGTGCCGATCCCCTATCCCAGCTTCGGGATGGCGTCGGATACGGAAAGCGGCACGGCAACGGTGCTGATTTCCGGCGAGATCGTGAACATCAAGAACAAGTCGGACGAAAAGAAGACTTCCGGCACCGAGGCCGGGTGCGCGGCAAAAAAGGGTATCATCACCTCGAAGAACACCGGCAAGAAGTACTTTAACAGCTGGTCTACAGACGTGAAGTTTGAAGGCGAGCCGGTGATACGGTTCAGTGATCTGGCGACGCACAACCATGCGTCGCCAATTGGAAATACCGGGCCGTGGCCGGAGATTTGCAAACCTGGCACTGACGTTTTCGACTGTGCCGCATTGCTGGAAAAGATCGGGATGCCGGTGCACACGCATGCCAAAAGCGATTGCACGACAGCTGAAGAAAAGGCGGCAGGCAAGAAGCCGGTCAAGGAATCCGAGCATTTCTTTGAGAACCAGATGCTGCAAAAGGCGCGCGGCGGCCCGAACTACAAGAATTTCCCCAAATATGACGTTGACCAGGCCCCGTGCGTCTGCATGACCTCGCGGCACAAGGAGGCCGACGGGTTCGGCAAGCGCGGCGAAGGTTCGAAGAAGAACACGCCGCATTACGAAAAGACGGCAGACATGCGGGAATTCCTGGCCGACAACGAAAACCCGCAGCCGACCGTTGGTAAGGCTTGCGAAAAGACCATGGAGGCTGTGGGCGAACATCACGAGGCGCTGCAGGGCAAGGACGACAAGACCAAGAAGGATGCACTCGATTGCCTTACGCTGATCATTCTTTCCTATCTGGCCGCGTCGGCCCAACCTGTGAAAGATGCCCAGACAGGAAAGATGCGGCAACCGACAGTCGATGAAATCAAGACCGTCAAGATAAGGACATAGCCCGATGGTCACCAAAGCCACTCCTCCCGGCGGCTGGCCGATTGACGCCCTTGCGCCCGAAGATGTCGACATCGAAACCATCGAGGCCTTTCACCTTGGCGGAGACCACTTCAGCGCCAGCTTCGAGTTGAGTAATGACCGCAGCGAATTTGCCCGCTCGTTCCTGCTGGACGTGCGGTTCGGCGCGTCGCTGACCTTCGAGATCCGCCTGCGCATCGAGGATTCGATCAAATCGCATTCCAGCGTCGCACCGGATCGCCACCTTGTGCTGGAACTTGGCGGCATCATTCATGAGCTTCAGCCCGAGGGCGACCGCCAGACCATCCTGAAGCCCAGTATGCTGCGTCGCATCTGGTCCCTGGATGACCGCCACCATTACGTCTTCGGCAATCGTGGTATCGCCTACATGCGCGAATCCGCCGAATGGATGGCGCTTGCGCCTTATCAAGAGAGCTACATCAAGTCGGTTCACGGCCGATCTGTCGACACTATCCACGCCTGCGGCAGCCGAGGGGAGCTTCTTAGGCTTGACGGGCGCCAGTGGATAGCGCTTGAGCTTCCCGTTCAAGCCAATTTCAACGACATCTACATCGGCGCAGACAACAGCATCTACCTCGCCGGTTTCGAAGGTCAGTGCTACGAAATCCGCGACATGGAACTGATCCCGCTTGTGAACGAGGGGCACAGCTTCATGGGTATCGCCGAGTTCAAGGGCCAGCGCTATTGGAGCGATGCCAATTTTGGCCTGTCCATCCAACGGGGCGACCGGATCGAACCTTTCCGCGCGATCGGTCAAGGATTCAGGATGCACAGCTCGGAAGACCTGTTGGTCATAGCCGGTTGGAAAGAGGTGTTCGTTTTCGATGGAGAGAATTGGTCGGGTTTCGAGCTTGGCTATGATGGCAACATCTTTCTAAGCCGTCTGGACATGGCCCAGTTCGGGGGCTGAACCACCTATCGGGTGCCCCCCAACCTCTCCCCCAGATACTCCCGCACCTTGCCGAGGTCCAACCCCGCCACTCGCATGCCCTCGGCCCCCGGCTGCAGCATGCGGATGACGAACAACTCGCCTGCCTCCGGGTATTCCGCAAACCGCTCTTCTGCCAGCTTCACCCCTTCCGCACCCGCGATCCGCAGGCCGTCCAGATGCGCCTCCAACCGTTCCAGCAGGCGGCTGATGCGTAGCTCGTCCATCTCAGGGTTTTCATCCGGGAACAGGCGCGCGCGGTCGTAGACCGTCCAGAGGAAGGCCGCCTGCTCGGCGTGCTGGCGCAGGATGTGGGGCAGGACCGGAGCGGACACAGGTCAGTTCAGGTTGACCGAGCCGCCCCGGATCCGGTTGGACCGCGAGGCGTGGCTGACAAGGTCGGTGCCGCGCAGGGTGATGTGGCCGTCAGCCTCAAGGATCAGGCTGGCCTTGCCGACCCGCAACTCGATCCGTTCCTTCGCTACCAGCCGCAGCATCTGGCCATCCGCGACAACCACTGAACCGGCGGCGGGGCGCTGGGGTTCCACCAGCTTGCCCACGATCAGCGGGCGGGCGCAGTCACCATCTTCAAACAGCAGTGCCACTTCAGCCCCAAGATCGCCAGAGTCGAGCCGCGCAAGGCTGCGAGCAGGAATCGCCGTGTCCTGCGCATTGCCCGGAAAGACGACCAGTGGCACGGCATCCTGAAACCCAAGGACCATGCCGATCACGACACCGTCCCCCATCTGGCCAACAGAGCCCCTGGCCTCCAGCGTTCCTTTATCGGTGATCATGGCAAATATTCCTGAATCAATAAGCCTACCCTACACGCTTTACGGCCCAAGATCGACGGATTTTGCCGCAGGGGAACTCTCTTGCCCGATGCAAGGATGGCGGGAACAACTGGCAAGCTCAGGCGAGGCGCCCGCTTCGGTCAGACAAACTCTACCGGCCGCTCCCACTGGATCAGAACCACGCAGCCGCGGTCTGACCAGACCCGGTGTTCAGACCCTGCGGGGTTGAAAACGATGGTGCCCTTTTCATAGTCGCCCGCATCGTCGCTTTGCGTGCCGGAGAGGACCAGTATGGTTTCCAACCCCCCGTGGCGATGGCGCGGGACCGTGGCGCCCGGAGCATAGCGCAGCAATGCGACGTCCGGACTGCCCTGCCAAAGGCGGCAAATCTCGACACCTTCCCGAAAGTGTTCGAACGGCATCTGATCCCAGCCATGCGGCAGAAGGCTGGCTATGGATTTGGGGTCAGGCATTCAGGGCCTCCAGAATGGCATCGGTGGGGGCAGCCCAGCCGACGATGCCGCCTTGGGCCACGATCATCTCGATCGCGGCGTCGCGGAAGGCGGGGAAATAGCTTTCGGTGGCGTCGGTCGCCAGCAACCCGTCATAGCCGCGATCATTGGCTTCGCGCATGGTGGTCTGGACGCAGACTTCGGTGGTGACCCCGGCAAAGACCAGCTGGCGCAGGGCCAGCCGTTGCAAATGGCCCCCGAAATCAGTGCCGTAGAACGCACCTTTACCGGGTTTGTCGATGACATATTCGCCGGGCAGGGGTGCCAGCTCGGGAATGATGTCCGCCCCCGGCTCACCCGCAATCAGGATGCGGCCCATCGGCCCCGGATCCCCGATCCGCATGCTGGGGCTACCCCGGTCGCGTTTGGCGGGCGGAAGGTCTGACAGGTCAGGCCGGTGACATTCGCGAGTGTGGATCACCGGCAAGCCCGCGTCCCGAAATCCTTGGATCAGGCGGCGCGTCGTGGGGATGATGGCCTGCAGCAGGCTGACATCATTGCCAAGCGAGGCACCAAAGCCGCCCGGTTCGATGAAATCGCGTTGCATGTCGATCACGACAAGGCCGATGGTCGCGCGTTCAAAGGTGAAATCGAAGGGCCGGGCGTGGATAACTGGCATCAGGCATGTCCCGCCATATGGTGGCCAATCTCGGCGACATTCGCGGTCGCGATGGGGGTCTCAAAGGCGATCTGGCCTTCAGACATCACGATGATCCGATCGGAAAGCTCCATGATCTCGTCCAGATCCTCGCTGATCAGCAAGATGGCGACACCGCGGTTCCGTGCCTCGACCAGACGGTCGCGGATGGCGGATACGGCGGCGAAATCCAGACCGAAACAGGGGTTGGACACGATCAGCACCTCGACATCCCCGGTCAGTTCACGCGCCAGAACCGCGCGCTGCACGTTGCCGCCCGACAGCGAGGAAATCCGGGCGGCGAGGCTGGAGGTCTTGACGTTGAAGGCGGCAATCAGCGCGGCGGCATTGCGGGCAATCGCCGAGTTGCTTTTCCAGAAGGCCGGTTTGGCCAAGTCGGTTTCGTCAAAGCTGCGGAAGGCAAGGTTTTCCGCCACGCTCATCCGCGGGGCGCAGGCGTTGCGCAAGGGTTCTTCGGGCAGATAGCGGACCTTGTGCTGTTTGGCTTCGGTGCGCGTGGCGGTGTAGGTCGTGCCATTCAGGATGATCTTGCCGCTGCTCAATTGGCGCTGGCCGGTCAGGATTTCCATCAGCTCCATCTGGCCGTTGCCGGACACCCCGGCGACCCCCAGAATTTCGCCCGCCCGCAAGGACACACCATCGATTGCGATGGTTTTCAGGCCGGAACGGTCCAACGCCCGGACGCCGTCGATCTGCAGAACCACCTTGCCTGCCGTGACCGTGCGCTGACGGTTTGAGGGTTTCGGAGCCTCGCCCATCATCATGCTGGCCATGTCGGCCGGCGTAAGGTCGGACACCTTGCCGCCGCCAACCCGTTTGCCGCGACGCAGGACGGTCAGTTCATCGGCGAAGGCGGTGACCTCGCGGAACTTGTGGGTGATCATCAGAACCGTCACCTCGCCCGCCTGGGTCAGCGCGCGGACGTGGCCCAGCACTTCGTCGGCTTCGGCCGGGGTAAGAACCGATGTCGGCTCGTCCAGGATCAGGAAGCGGTGGCCAAGGTAAAGCTGCTTGAGGATCTCAAGTTTCTGCTTCTCTCCGGCGGCAAGACGGTTGACGGGTTGGTCCAGCGGCACGGAAAAGGGCATCCGCGCCATGAAGGCCTCAATCGCGGCGCCTTCGGCCTTCCAGTTGATCACCGCAGGCGTGTCAGCGCGGCTGATCACCAGATTTTCCGCAGCCGTCAGGGAGGGGACCAGCGTGAAGTGCTGGTAGACCATGCCAAGACCCAGACCCTGCGCCACTTTCGGGTCCGTCATCTCGACCTCGCGGCCCGCGACAAGCACGGTGCCAGCGGTTGCGCGATAAAACCCCATGATCGCCTTGACGATGGTGGATTTGCCCGCGCCATTTTCGCCCAGAAGGGCATGGAAGCTGCCAGCCTCGATCTTGATTGACACGTCATCCAGCGCGGTAAAATCGCCAAAGCGCATGGTCATGTTGATCGCCTCGACGCTGAAGGCGCCGTGCGGGGTTCTTGCTGGCCTGCTCATGGCAATGCCGCAATCAGCGACGCGCTGTCCGAGACTGCGCCGAACACGCCGCCCTGCATCAGGACCATCTTGAGCGCAGCATCATGGTTACCCTTGTCGGTCGCCCCGCAGCAGTCGGACAGGATCACGCATTCGAAGCCCCGGTCGTTCGCCTCACGCATCGTCGTGTGGACGCAAACGTCCGTGGTGATCCCGGTCAGGATGATGTTCGCAATGCCCTTGGTGCGCAGGATCATTTCCAGATCGGTGGCACAGAAAGACCCCTTGCCGGGCTTGTCGATGATGATCTCTCCCGGCGCAGGATACAGGTCGGGGATGATGTCCCACCCGGCTTCGCCGCGGATCAGGATCTTGCCGCAAGGGCCTGGGTCACCGATCCCCGCGCCAATCTGTTGCGACCGCCAGCGCTTGTTCGCCGGCAGATCAGAGAGGTCGGGCCGGTGGCCTTCGCGAGTATGGATGATGGTGTAGCCCTTGGCACGCATCGCCGAAAGGACTGCCTTGATGGGTTCGATCGGCGCGCGAGTCAGCGACAGGTCATAGCCCATCGCATCGACATAACCGCCGGGGCCGCAGAAATCGGTCTGCATGTCGATGATGATCAGCGCGGTGTTGTCGGGCCGCAGGTCGCCGTTCCAGGGCCAGGCGTAGGGTTGGCTGGCAATGGTGGTCATTCGGCGGCCTCCTGTGTGGTTTCACCGAAAAGGCGAGTGGGCGCGGGGAAGCCACAGCTCGTGCCGTCGGTGACACGGACGGTATCCTCCCATGGCAGCCGGTAAGCGCCTGCGGCAAGGTCGGTCATGTAGGTATAGGGGCAATCCTGCGCCCCGCCCTTGACCGCAACATAGCCGCGATGGCCGAACTGGTAGGGGTTGTTTTCCACCCCCCAACCAGCCCGCGCCTCACGCACAAGGTCGGGGCGAACCTCGGCGGTGATGATTTCGTCCACCCGACCGCTGGTGCCGTGGGCGATGACGCTGCCGTCAAAGTTGACGATCATGCCTTCGCCCATGCTGTCGAAGGTGCCGTCCGAACCGCACATGCAGACATTGGCCGTGACCATCAGGTTGCAAAAGCTGTTGGACTGGTTGGTAAACCGCCAGCTTTGCCGGATCGGCGCGGTGTAGCCTGCGGTGCGGATCATGATTTCGGCGCCCTTGTAGGCGGCTTCGTGCGCCATCTCTGGGAACATGCCGTCATGGCAAATGATAAGGCCGATCTTGGCACCCTTCGGCCCGGTGCAGATGGGAATGCCAGTATTGCCCGGCTCCCACGGTTCAACCGGCACCCAAGGATGCATCTTGCGATAGTAAAGCTGCACCTCGCCCTTGTCGTCGATGATGAGGCCAGTGTTGTAGGGGTTACCGCCGGGGTTATGCTCCATGATCGAAAAGCAGCCCCAGATCGCGTTGTCGATGCAGGCTTGCTTCAGCGCGGCGACCTCGGGTCCGTCCATCCGGCACATGATGGCGGGGTTGGTGTCCATTGACAGGCCGTGCAGCATGTATTCGGGGAACACGACCAGATCCATCGTCGCCATGTTCCGTCGCGCCTTGGCGACCAGTTCCACCACGCGCGCGGTCTGGCGGGCAAGGTCGGCTGGGGTAACGGTGACAGGCAGTTGCAGCTGCACAAGGCCGATGACGACGCCATTGTCCGATTTGTTCAGCCCGCCCAACCCGTTCATTCTGCTCTCCTATTTCGTAATGCTTAATTCGGCGGGGGCGCCCTGCATCGCCCGCTCTGGCGAGGATGTTGCGATCAACAGCCCCAGTGTCAGAACGTAAGGGGCCGCGAAGAACAGGTAGTATCCTTCGGACACCCCGACCGATTGCAGCGCCGGACCAAGCGCCCCGGCCCCGCCGAACAAAAGGGCGGCCCAAAAGCAGTTGATCGGGTTCCAGCGGGCAAAGATCACCAGCGCCACGGCCATCAGCCCCTGACCGGAGGACACCCCCTCATTCCAGCTGCCGGGGTAGTAGAGCGACAGGTAAGCCCCCGCGATTCCGGCGAAGGCCCCCCCCGCCGCGGTGGACAACAGCCGCACGCGGTCGGCGTTCAGGCCCATGGCGCGGGCGGCATCGGAACTGTCGCCCACAACGCGGATCACCAGACCGACGCGGGTGGCGCGGAACATCCACCACAGGAAAACCGCAAGGACCGCGCCAAAAAGGAACAGCACGTTGACCTGCAACGCGGCCTGAACCTGTGGCACATCCGACCAGCCCCCAAGCGAAATGGATGGCAGCTTTGGCGCGACAGGCTGGATGTAGGGCTTGCCGAAAAAGAACGCGAGCCCGGTGCCAAGCAGCATCAGCGCAATGCCGATGGCAATGTCGTTCACGCCCTTGAACTTGCAGACCCAGCCGTGGAACAGACCGAACACCACACCGGCCAATGCGGCGGCAGCCACGCCCAGAAACGGCGACCCCGTTTCATAGGCGATGGCATAGCCCGACATCGCGCCAAAGATCAGCGTGCCTTCCAGCCCAAGGTTGATGCGGCCCGACCGTTCCGTCAGGCATTCGCCGAGCGAGACGAACAGAAACGGGGTCGAGACGCGGATCGCTCCGGCAAGGATTGCCAGCGGCACACCCCAAAGGCCGATATCTACGGGGTCCATCAGCGGCCCTCCCAATAGGCGGGGGTGAAGATCCTGAACCGGCCATAGGCGGTTTCAGACAGCAGGATCGCCACGAAGATCATCCCCTGAAACACCAGGATCGTGGCGTCCGGCAGGTCCATCCGGCGCTGGATCAACCCGCTGGAGGCGGCAAAACCGCCAAGCAGGATTGCCACCGGAATGATGGCCAGCGGATTGTGCCGCGCAAGGAAGGCCACCAGGATGCCGGTATAACCATAGCCCGCGATCAGCGACCCGTTGGCCGAACCATGCACGGCGGCAACCTCGAAGAACCCGGCCAGCCCGGCAAAGGCCCCGCCAAGCGCGGTGAATCCGATCACCAGCTTTCCGACGGGCAGGCCCTGCACCTGCGCTGCACGCAGGTTGTCGCCCGCGATACGCGCGGCAAAGCCAAGGGTCGTCCTCTCGATCAGCACCCAGCAGGCGATGCAGGCGACGATGCCGACCAGCACCCCCCAATGGGCGGAAATGAACGGCATTTCCCCCACGCGCAGGCTTTCGGCCAGCGGCAGGGTTGACGGCTTGTTCAGGCTTGCGGGATCGCGGAACGGACCTTCGACCAGATGGTTGAACAGCGCGATGGCGATATAGGCCATCAAGAGCGAGGCGATGGTCTCATTCACCCCGCGCTTGATCCGCAGCGCGCCGACGGTGGCGATCCAGCCGCCACCAATCGCCATCGCCGACAGGGCCATCAACCCAAGACCCATCGTGGGCGACCAGCCCACCGCAACCGTACCTGCCACCGCTGCGGCCAGCCCCCCAAGGACGATCGCCCCCTCGCCGCCGATTACAACCAGACCCAAACGTGCGGGCAAGGCTACACACAAAGCTGCAAACATGAGGGGGGAGACTTGTGACAGTGTGTTCTGCCAGGAGAACGCCGTGCTGAAGCCAGCCGTCCACACCAGCCCGAAGAAGGCGAGCGGTGATTTTCCCACCATCAGCAGAAACAGACTGAAGGCCAACGACCCCGCCAGCAATGCCGCCAGCGGGATCAACAGGCCCTCGGACCGGGGCACGACCACCGACAGTGCCGGTGCCCGTAGCAGACGCGGCATGGGTTGCGCCTCGTTGGTCACGCTCAGCTCGTGGAACCGATGACGCCTTCGACCAGATAGCCGATGCTTTCGATCGCCACGTCCGTTTCAACCATGGCGGTGCCGGCAGGCACGACCTCGGCGCCGGTATTGTCCTTCAGCGGGCCTTTGTAGGCGGCAAAGCCACCTGCCATGATCTCGGCCTTGGTTGCTTCGAACTGGGCGCGGCCTGCATCGGAAACGGCGGGACCAAGCGGGCTCATCTTGATGAAGTTCTCGGCCAGACCACCGCGCACGAAGTTGTCGATGGTGCCACCGGCCTGCACGGTTTCGATCATGCCGGTGTAGACGCCAGCCCAGTTCCATTCGGCCCCGGTCAGATACTTGTCACCCGCCAGCGCGGTCTGGTCGGCGTGATAGCCGCAGACAAAGGCACCGCGACCGGCAGCGGTTTCGCAAACGACCTTGGGCCCGTCGACATGGCAGGTGATGACATCGCAGCCCTGATCGCACAGCGCATTCGTCGCCTCGGCCTCTTTCACGGCCAGCGACCATTCTCCGGTGAAGATCACCTGACAGGTGATCGAGGGGTCCACCGACCGCGCGCCAAGAAGGAACGAGTTGATGTTGTTCACCACCTGCGGAATCGGCTTTGCCGCGACAAAGCCGATCTTCTTGGTGACGCTGGCATGTCCGGCGGCGACGCCGTTCAGATATTGCCCCATCCCGATATAGCCGAAGTAAGACCCGATGTTGGCCGGGTTTTCCGGCGTCCAAAGCCCCCCGGCGTGCTGAAAGCGCACGTTCGGGAACTTTGGCGCAAGCTCCAGGATGTGGGGGTTGAAGTAGCCGAATGAGGTTGGGAAGATCAGCGTCGCGCCATCGAAGTTGATCATCGACTCCATGGTGTTCTGGACATCGACGGATTCGGGGACGTTTTCCTCTTCCAGAACCGTCACACCGGGCATGGCCTTTACAGCTGCCGCACCCTCAGCATGGGCTTGGTTGTAGCCGAAATCGTCCTTCGGACCGACGTAGATGAACCCGACGGTCAATGGCGTTTGCGCCAAGGCTGATCCGGCCCCCAGCACACCGCCCATGGCCGAAGCGCCTGCCAGCGCGGCGGACGACCCAAGAAATCGACGGCGAGTTAAGGTGTTGAAAGCTTTCATAGGTTCGCTCCTGTCAGCGCTGTCCGGCCTGCTGCGGCCATCGGGATTTGGTCCTGACAGGAAGGCTAGGATGATTCATCGCTTCTGACGTCTGCTATTTTTTTGCAAGAGTGGTGCAAAAAATGCAGCGGTTGTCGTCTGGCCTCAGGTCATTGCCTGAAGTGCCAGCCGAAGGCTTTGCGCGAAGCGGGCCGAGGCGACGGGCAGCGTCCGACCACGCATCTGGCCAAGCAGCAAGTTCCCGGCAGGCACATCGCGGCCAGACAATGGTCGCGACGTCAGGCCAGAGCCGGGCCAAAGCTGCAGCCCGATCGGAATCTGAAAGGCGAGTGCATTTTCGTGCAGCACATAGTGGCGCATGAAATCGAAGGAATCCGCTTCGACCACAGGCGCGATGGCACGCGACCCGCGCGCGGCGGCCGTGTCCAGAAGATAGCGCACGCCGTACTGCCGGCTTGGCACCACATGGGGATGGTCAAGACAGTCACGCAAGCGCAACTCGGGTTGCCCGGCCAGCGGATGGTCGTCACGCATCAGGGCGTGGATCGTCTGGGGGACCGACATCAACACTTCGAAGTCCACCAGCAGCACGGGTTCGAAAACCAGGGCGATGTCGCTGCGAAACGTGCTCAGATCACGTTCGGCGGCTTCACGGTCGCGGACGCTGACGGAGAAGGTGACTCCCGGGTGGCTTTCGCGATAGCGGGCGATCTGGTCCGGCATGAAGTAGGGGATCAAGGCCTGCGAACATGCCACGGACACGTGCCCGCGCCGGATGCCCGACAGATCGGCAACCTGGCTTTGCACCCGCCGCAGGTCCGACACCTGCGCGCGGAAATGCTGGACCAAAAGCTCGCCTGCCGGGTTCAGCCGCACACCGCGCGGGAGACGCTCGAAAATCTCAGAGCCAAACTCCTCTTCAAACCGCTGGATTCGCCGGTTCAGCGCCGAGGCGGTGATGTTCATGTCATCTGCCGCCTTGCGGATCGACCCCGCCCGCATCACCGCCTCGATATAGGCAAAATCCTGCAAATGCTTCATCGTGCCCCGACCCCAGCGCTCACCGTAAGCTGCGATGCATTTTTTGCACCGCTTTTGTGAAATCTTAGCATTTGTATTCGGCGCTTTGAAGCGCGACCTTGGCAGAGATTGGAACGAACCCCGACAAAGGACAGACCGTGACTGACTTAGCCCTGACAATCCCGGCCCTGCATGCCGCCTATGCAGCCGGAACGCCGGTCGCGCGTGTCGTGGAGCAAGTTTATGACCGGATTGCAGAGGTGGGCGATCCGGCCATCTTCATCACCCTGATCCCGCAGGACGAGGTGCTGGCAGCGGCGATGGCGCTGGGGCCCTATGATCCGACGCGCCCGCTTTGGGGGGTGCCCTTCGCGGTCAAGGACAATATCGACGTCGCGGGTTGCCCAACGACAGCCGCCTGCCCTGCCTTTGCCTACATGGCTGATCAGGATGCCTTCGTCGTGGCCAAGCTCAAGGCTGCCGGGGCACTGTGCATCGGCAAGACCAACCTTGACCAGTTCGCAACGGGTCTTGTCGGTGTCCGTTCGCCCTACGGGGTACCCGTGAACGCGTTGGATGCGGCCATTGTGCCGGGTGGGTCGTCAGCCGGATCTGCCGTGGCGGTGGCGCAGGGCATCGTGACGCTGGCACTTGGAACAGATACGGCGGGGTCTGGCCGGGTGCCAGCGGCGTTGAACAACATCGTGGGCCTGAAGCCCAGTCTGGGTGCCCTGTCCGCAACCGGCGTCGTTCCCGCCTGCCGCAGCATCGAGACCGTGTCGATCTTCGGCTTGACCGTGCAGGACGCATGGCGCGCCTATCAGGTGGCCTGCACCTATGACCCCGGCGATGCCTTTGCCCGCCCCTTTGCCGCGCCTGACCTTTCGCCTGCGCCGACGGTCCTGAAAGTCGGTATCCCAAGCCCTGAAAGCATCAGGTTCTTCGGCGACATGGTCCAGTCAGCGTCCTTCGACGCTGCAGTCAACATCCTGCGCGCCTCGGTTGCCGTGATTGTGGAAGTGGACTTTGCGCCGCTCTATGCCGTCGCCGCCATGCTCTACGACGGGGCTTGGGTCGCCGAGCGATATACAGTGGTCGAAGACCTGTTGAAGTCCGACCCCGAGGCAATCCTGCCCGTCACCCGCAAGATCATCGGCAAGGCCGAAAGCTTGACCGCCGCCGATGCCTTCCGCGGAATGTACCGGTTGAAGGAACTGGCACGCCTTGCCGAACCGGCGCTTGCCGGGCTTGACCTTCTGTGTGTACCAACGATCCCGAAGTTCTATACGGTGCAGGACCTGAAAGATGATCCTGTAACCCCCAATTCCAACTTCGGCACCTACACGAATTTCGTCAACTTGCTGAACATGTGCGGCCTCGCCGTGCCGACCCCCGCCCGCAGCGATGGGCGTCCGGGTGGCGTGACACTGCTGGCCAAGGCTGGGCAAGATCACCTTCTGGCCTCGGTGGCGCTGAGACTGGAAGCAGCGGGGGACCGGACGCTGGGCGCCACGCAATGGCCGGTCGTCCAGCAACCGCTTCTGTCCGACGCCCCTGCCGATACGATCACAATCGCCGTGTGTGGCGCGCATATGTCCGGCCTTCCGTTGAACCATGAGTTGGTTTCGCGCGGCGCGACCTTTGCCGGCACGGCCCGCACACGCGCGGACTACAGGTTCATTGCCTTGCCCGGAGGCCCCCCCTACCGGCCGGGCCTCATCCGCGTTGCGCCGGGCGCGGGTGGCGAGATTGCTCTGGAGTTATGGGCCATGCCACTCGCCTGTTTCGGTAGCTTCATGCAGACGATCCCGGCGCCACTTGGGATCGGGACAGTGCAGCTATCGGATGGAAGTTCAGTCTTCGGATTCATCTGCGAAAGCCAAGCCGCTGAAGGTGCGCTGGATATCACCGATTTGGCAGACTGGCGTAAGTTCCTCCTGCGCTCCGGAATTGCGCAGTAGAGCTTGGAATGGACTGGATACTGACTGACAAGGACGGCAGCCCGCGCAGCGGTTTCAAGACTGCTAGCATTCGGGATCTTCAGGAACTTGAAAGCGGAAGCTATTGGCCTCAACTTCGCCCATACTTCCTTAGACCCGAGTATCACCGGATCCGCTATTCGATTCTGGGCAAAACGGCTGGACAGCTTGCACCAGAAAATGACGTCTCAATCCGGGGGGCAAGCAAAGCAGGGGAACTTGAGGTTGCCTTTGTTGCGGACCAACTTGCTGCCAAGATGTCAATCACCGGTATTGGTATTCCCGATTACTGCCTGACCATCGTTGGCAAGGGTGCATTGACCTTTTCAGAAAAGGGTAGGGCCGCGCATACAATTGATCCAAATCTCGGACTGATCTACCGGGGGATTCCGGAAACCGATCTGACCTCAACCGGCGCACAAGAGCGCGTTGCGATCTGGATACCCCAGGCCAGCCTTACACAGCGGCTTTCAGCGCTTTTGGGCACCCCGGTCGCGGGCGACCCAGAGTTCTATCCTGTTTTTCAATGGGATAAAGAAAATCTGATGGTCCTTCGCCACCTTGTCAACGTGTTGATGGTCGAACTGCAGGCACCCACGCCGACCTTTCTGGGCAACGAAGCTGCAAATCGCTCCTTTTCAGATCTCCTGATTTATGCCCTTTTGCGGTCATTGACACACAATTACTCAAACCAGCTTGAGCGACCGAACTTTGCCCCTGCACCCGGGGTTCTGCGGCGCGCCGAAGCCTATATCAGGGCAAATGTAGAAGAGCCCATTGCACTGCATGACGTTGCGGCCGCTGCCGGTTGCAGTGTGCGGTCTTTACAGATTGTGTTTCGGAAATTCCGGGAAACAACACCGCTGCTGGCCATTCGCCAGTTCCGCCTTGAAGCCGCGCGTGAGGCGCTTCGTTCCAGCGATTCAGCGGTCACACTTACCGCAGTCGCCCTGCGATTTGGATTTTCCAATCCGGGTAGATTTACACGCTTTTACAAAGCGGCATTCGGCGAGTCGCCTTTGCAAGTCATTTCCCGCCGCCGTGCGTAGCTGCCAATGCTGGCGGAGTGGCAAAGGCAATGAAACTCCTGCGCGATCCGTCTGAGCGTTTCGTTGCCGGTCCAGACGACCGACCCCACTCAGATTATCGTGTGACGATGACTTAAACGATGTCGGCCGGCGCATGCGACGGCCAATTCATCAAGGGGCCAACAATGGAACACATCGTCACACGCCGGTCGGTCTTGGCCGTACCCTTCATGCTTCTGGTCGCCATGATTGCGATGGGGGCAGTCGTATCGCGGTCCTCCCCTACGCAGGCCGCGGGTATCCACTGCAACCTTCCGAAGGACGCAGTCGCCGACCGCTTGATTGCCCAGGTCGGCAAGGCGCGTCTGGCCGATGGCGAGCCCGAGATGGTCTTGCCCGTCGGCACCACTCGCAATCATGCCAACCACACCGGCGCCATCGCGCCCGCGTCCCCGATCCGCTATGTCCGCTGTGTAGTAAGCCAGGCTTGAAGTGCAGAACACGCGGTCGCAGTCCCGACGTCTTCGGTCTGTCCCGGGGTCAGGCTGCGGAACTGTGTGCCAACGCCTTTTGATCGCGTTCGCACGCCGCTGCGGTCAACGGTCGGGGCGGCTCGTCAGCGCTTGTCGCGCTCACCTGCAGAAAAGTACAGATCGACCTGCGCCAAAGCCAGTGTGACGCCGATCACCACCCCCAGATCCAGCCTTGGAACATACCACAAAAGAATGCCAACAAAGCCGGTCAGCGTCAGGAACGCCGACGCTTGGTGATACGACGACAGGTAGTAGTTCTTGGCCACGTCCTGCGCGCCGAACCGGCTATCGGACGACGGGTTGCTGAACTCGAACGCGTCGATCACGCCACGCTCCATCGCCGAAACGATCTCGCCACCGGGAAGCTGCGCCACCGACATGCCCATGCCTCAGGTCTGCCGCCAGTAGGCCCCCCCCGACGCGGTCATGCCGAAGATGCGGCCCAGCGGATCAGGATGACGCGGCAACAGGGCTCACGCACTTACTGTCGGCTGTTCCAAGACCGAATGAGATTGACTTCGCCCGTTCTGACGCAGCCGTGAAAAATGTTCATCTGAACCTGCAAGGCTGCCTCTCGGCAAAATTGGAAAAGGTTCTATGCTTCCTTGTTGAATAGGCGCGAGCGCGGCGCTTGGTGTGGGAGAGTGGAATGCATCAACAACTGATCACTCGACGGACCCTTTTGGTTGGTGCGGGCTTTGTCATCATCTCTGGCACGTCTGGCTTTGTCCCCTTTGCCCGCGCGCAGGGTCTTGCGCCCACCCAGTCGATGCGCGGCGGCTCCAATAACTACCTGCCTGGCGCTCCAATCGTTGACAGGATCGGCGGCGGTGGTTTCTGGATGACGGGAACTGTGCGTCGTGCAGGCGATGGTGCACCGTTGGCAGGCCAGCGCATCCAGATCTGGGCGCACACAACGGAAGGTCATGAGCGCGACCCCCACAGCCACGGCGCTACGCTGACGGACGCGAATGGTGAATTCCGATTGGAAATGCCGCAGATCGTGCCGGCATTCGGTCAGGCGCATGGGCACTTGGCCTATGACGACGCGGAGTTTGAAACGGTCTTTCTCAGGCCGGTCATGCAAAGCGCACGCGACACGACCCTGCACGCGGATTTCGTCCTGCAACCAGCCTGATCAGCATGAGCCGCCGGACGACCGTGGTGCGAGCGACGCTTGGCTGGGCTGCCTTGGCGACAGCGACAGGTTTGCCGATCTATGCTTCGGCGGTAAGCCCGCTTCTGGCCTGGCGTGATCCGATTTACATCGTGGCAGGCTTGGCAGGCGTCGTCGCCTTGGCGTTGTTGCTGGTGCAGCCATTGGCAGCAGGTGGCTATCTCCCCGGCCTGACCGCTGCAGGGGGTAGAAGACTTAACCGCGCTCTCGGGGTCGCCCTGGTTGCTTTGGTCATCATGCATGTTGCTGCGCTCTGGATCACTAGCCCGCCAGACGTGGTTGATGCCCTCCTTTTTGCGTCGCCAACCCCGTTCGCAGCTTGGGGTGTTATCGCAATGTGGGCGGTCTTCGCTTCGGGCCTTCTGGTTGCTTTCCGAAGAAAACTGCGCCTGACGCCAGCCCTGTGGCGCGTTATCCACACGATGCTTGCCCTTGTGATCGTCGTTGGAAGCGTTGTCCACGCGGCGCTGATCGACGGAACCATGGAACAGCTGTCCAAACTGGCACTGTGCGTGCTGGTCCTTGCGGTGACGGCCAAGGTGATCGCGCGCGTCTGGGTTCAGGCATCTCGGACTCGCCGGTAGCCTAGGCGTTCAAAGGTCGTTTCCGGGCGGACTGCATGAACAGACACTTGTTCATGTGTCCAAAAGATGCGCTCGAAACGTTGGAGCCTTTGACCTGCCGGGCAACTGTTTCTTCGTCTTCAAACTGGTAGCTTGGTCAGAACGGATGCGCTGACATTACCCGTCCTGCCAGCCCATCCGTCAGGCGGACCTATCAGTTGGTCAGGGCGCAGGGCTCGGCGCTGGCAAGGATGACGGCGCGATCATTCGCACGCTTGTTGGCCAATGCATTCTGCCAGCTTGCCTGAACGACGCTATCATGGGCACGCTTGGCGGCCAATGCATCATGCCAGCTCTGCGCATCCGTCCCGGTGCTGAAAGCGACATCGCCACAGACCGCGACGGATACTTCGGTTTCAACCAATAGCGGCCTGCCATTCTCGGTGGTTACCGTCGACGCCATTGCAGCGGTCGCGGCCAGCACACCGACGGTGGCTCCGACGGAAACGAGAAACGACGTCTTCATGGTGGTTCTCCATTGTGGGAAACAGGTAGCCTTGACTGTGCTGCCAAAGCTGGCCGCATTTTGTTCGAGAAGGTGGAACATTAAGGTTTTTGGCTGGTATTCTTGTGCAAACTTGGAAATCTGCGAGGAACGGGTGCACTACCTGATGAAGGCCGCCGGCCTAACTGAGCCGCGTGCCGAGAACTTCCAACCGAACGCGAGGGGCGAAATCCACCCGATCGGTACAGTCAGTCGAATGTGAACCAGTCTCCCTCATCCCAGACCCAGCTATCGGTCGGCCAGCGGGAAGGCTGCGCCACTTGGCGAGAGCGGCGGTGCAGGTCTGATTGTACGCAGGGTACGGGGGCTTGAGCATCACCGCCGGGCGGATGATCTCAGGGCTCGTCTTGAAGTAGCGGAAAAGGGAGCATGTGGAAATGCAACGGTGCTAGTCGCAGGTCCGCTTAAGAAAGTACTCCAGACAGCACCTGTCATGCTCACGTGGCTCGGTGAGATAGCCCCCGCACCGTGCCCTAGGATCCCGCAGCTAACTCGTCCCAAACTCAGCGGACAAAACCTTCCACGGCCAAGTCGGTAGTACGCTAGTGCAGAAAAAGGCCGGGAGTTCGTGTCAGGACAGGCCCGGCAGATCCAGAGCCGCCAAAGCTGTCGCAATACCTCGTTCGTTGAAGGGCTTGCCAATGTTGGTGACACCTTCAAAGACCGCACCTCCCAAGGCCACAGGGTCAACGCAGGCGCTTGCAATGAGAAATGGCACCTCTCGATCTCTCAGTGCTTCCGCAACAGGCGTCACGAGTTCGCGCCCAAGGTTCATGTCCAGAATTGCAACCGCCGGAAGCTCTCGGTCCATAAGACCCAACGCTCCTTTTACGGTCGGTGTCGGTCCCATCACGATCCAGCCCAAGCACTCAAGCGTTGCTTGCATGTCCATTGCGATAAGGACTTCGTCTTCAACTACGAGCACGGTCTTTTGCATGGCCTTGCTCCCCTCCTGCTGGACACATGGGAATTGGGATCGTCAGGTCCACTTGCAAACCCTCCGTCAAGAAGCGCTGGTCCAGATGACCAGCGAGTGTGTACTCGACTGATGATGCGATGAGCATAGTTCCATGACCCTTTTTTACTCGGGGTGACACCGGCGGTCCTCCAGTTTCTACCCAGTGGATACGTAGCGCCCCCTCAGCTTCACCGCCCTCCCAGTGCACGGCAACCCGGCCCTCTGGCACGGAAAGAGCGCCATACTTGGCGGCATTTGTGGCCAACTCGTGGAACACGAGGCTCAGCGTAACCAACTTCGCAGATTCCAAGTCGACCTCAGGGCCGCCTTCGATGAGTACAGACGTGGCTGTTGTATAGGGTGCAAGGATACACTCGATTACCCGCCGCAGCCCCAAGCCGCCTGGTCCCCCAAGGGCAATTTCATGAGCCTGCGTGAGGGAGCGGAAACGTCCCAGAAACGTGTCCCTATACTGCTCTGCAGTGCGTCCCGCAGTGGTAGTCGTCCGCGCCAGGACTTCGGCGATAGTGAGTAAGTTCCTGACGCGATGCCGCATTTCGCCGTACAATATGTCTTTGGCGAGATCTCGCTGGACCTGATCGGTCGCGTCGATGATTGACAACAGAATGCCTCTCGGACCGCCGGAATGCGTCATCGCGCGGGCTGTAATCAGCATTGTACGTTGGCCAAGATCAGGAAAATAGGTTTCGACTTCGTAGTCGATGACAGCCGTCGCGCGAGGAATGATTTCGCCAAGTAGGCGCCGTAGCTCTGGAATGTCCCATTGACCTGTACCGAGCTCGTAAATCGGCTTGCCGATCGTCTCAAACCCGTCAACGTTGAAGGTCTCAAAAAAGGTCCGATTTGCACTCTGGACACACAATCTTGCGTCAAGGACAACAAGCGGATGTGAGATTGTATCGACAATGCCCTGAGCTTGGACATGTCCGGATCGGAGCTGCCTGTAAAGGTCATCGATATTCACGCTCGCGCATCCTTCTTCTGCGTCGGGTGACGACAAACTTTTCTGACCTGCGATAGGTTCCAATTGAGGAGAATTTTACGGGGGATTGGCTTTTCTCCGCCGCACTGGCCAGGAAGGCGAAGAACTACAAGCCCTAGCGGAAAATGGCCTTGTTTTGCGGGGCCTTACTGCTACGCAGACACAGATCAGTCTTGGCGCAAGCCACCATCTCCTAGGTCTTCGGCGGCCCCTGGATGTCACAGATGCCAGCCTCCAGGGGGTCACAAATGGCCTTCACAGCGCTGATCTCCAACCCGCTCTCAGCGCAGCCTTCTGTTCTAACAACACCGGCGCCGATGCACTTCCCGGCGGACTGCCGTCGGCGGATTGGCTGCTGACCGTCCGAGGTCACCAGCCGAAATTGTTAGGAGATGCATCTAGATAGAGAGGGCAAGAGCCCTGAATCTCGGGGCGGCAGTCGCGCAGCAAGCCTGTAAAACATGACGAACAACGAGCCAAACGCCAGATCCACTTCGCGGTTGTTCGGTCAGCTATAGGATTGGCGGTCACGTGATCGGGGCCCGGCAAGACGCTTGAATGCGGGGAGAGGCGACCCTATAGACGATGAGTGTTTTGCTAGCATCTTTCGGAATGTGAGATAGGAAATGCCTCTTTCATTTGACCTATCCGACACTACCCCTGCGCGCGGCTATCCCGCGCAACCGGCCGTGGTCGTGTTGGGCGATGATGCTATCGGCGTGCTGGCGGGGTCTGGGTTCGGGGTGACCCCCCATGTCGATTTTATCGCGGCCCTGGCGGACAGGCTGAAGATCGATCTGTCGGCCACGCTGACCGTCATGCGGCACCTGCCTCTTTGGATCGACGGTCCGCAACATGCCGAACTGCGGCGCAAGGTTGCAGCTTTTCTTGCCGAAGACCGAGCGGCCAAGCTCGCCCGCGCCACGACTCGCATCCGCCATGTGGTGGTGAGAACGCTTGGGACTGACGGCTCAGAACATGTCGATCTTTTCCGCATGGTTTCCGAGGTCGTCGACCTGTTCATGGAAGAGCTCACCGGTCTTCCACGGCCGGAAGGCGACCCTTCCTGCATGCCCAGCATCTTCAGTTCCAATCTGGGGGTTGCGGCGCGCCGACGCCTTGAGGCAATGCTGAAACAACAATTTGTGCAGGCAAATGATCTTTTTCCCAATGAACCGATAGAACTGCACGCCTTAAGGGTCGGACAATTCGTCATGGGCCGCGATGCCCTGATCGGAACGCTGGGCCTTTCGCTGCACCATCATCTTGCCAGTCTGGGCGAACAAAAGGTCAATGCGCGGCGGTTGCCGAGCATACCAACACACACTGGCCTGCCGGCGATCGGCCGGATATCCAGCTTTGCCCAGACTGTCGCCGGCTGTCCAGTGTCGGCAGGGGCATTGATTGAGTGCCGCCTAGACAGCCTGGCCGGCCGCCCCGCAGCGGATCGGCGGCATTTCTTTGGTGTAGGGCCACATCTGTGCCTTGGGCGGCCCTTGTCGCTGGCCTTATGGGAATGCGTGGCCGATGTGCTTGCAGAGCTGGAGATCCAATTGACGACCACGGAATTCGCCCTTGCGCAGAATGATGTCTTCGACATTCCATTGGTTTTTACTGCACGTAAATCTCCACCTTCCCGACTTCTGTCAGGGTACCCAGTATGAACGTCCGACCAGCAGTCATTGCTGCCCTTGATAAGACCAGTGGTTTGCTCGATCGCCCGTCGTTGGCTTCACTTGCCCTGTCGGGCGGGGACTTTGATTTGTCCGAGTTGGACATCGACAGCTTGGCAACATACGAGATAATCATGCAGCTTGAAGATGAATTCGGTATCGACCTTCCACCGGCGTCAATTGCGTCCACGACGACGCTTTGCGACCTTGTTGATGTGGTGGCGCGCGCAGTTCAAGCCAAGCCATGACAGGGACTGCCAAGCTTTCGCTTCGGGAGCAGGTAGCCAAACAACTCAACGCGTTGGAGAATTACTCGACGCCGCTCGAATTCATGGATGCTGCCGATGCCATCCGACGGTCTGGCCATACCGACCTTGTCGACGCAGTTCAGCGGTCGTTTTCCATGAAGGCCTTGAGTGCGGCCGCGGTGCTTTCGGATTTGCGCTGCGAGTTATCGATGCCATATGCCCGTCTCTATTCGGCGGCCAGCACATCTCGGCAACGATTGCTTATTGGATTTACAGGTGCAGCATCCCGTTTGATGATGCCGCTGCCAATCATCATTCAGGCACTGCCAAGAAACACCGATCTTTTGATGCTGTATGATCCAATGAGGAGCCACTATCGAAGCGGCATTTGGGATGGACACCGCTCGCTTTGGGAACTGGCACGCGTCACTGCGCCTATCAGGAGTGGCTATGCCGACACTATAGCGCTGGGAACCAGCGGTGGCGGTTTACCGGCCCTTCGATTTGCCAAACTCGGCGGGCTTCGACGCGGCCTGTCTTTCGGTGGGCGTTTGATCGACGATACGCTGCGGATCCTGAGGCGCGAGGCGATGCGCTCCGCCTTTGACCCACTGTGCGCTTGCGACGAGACCAAAGGCACCGAATTGGTCTTTGTCTACAGCGCTGACCATGTCGTGGATGCGCATGCGGCCCATTGCGCTGCGGTGGCAGTCAATTCGCATCTGATCCCGATTGCGGGACGCAAAGACCACAATTCCCTTTGGCAAGTGCAGCGCATGGGGCGTCTGCCGGACTTGCTTGAAGGGGCGTTCTCGGCAAGCGCATCGGATCTCCGCGATTTCATTGGCGCGTGGAATGAGGCTGACTTGACGGCAATTCCGAACGACACCTCGGCGAGGGGACCTAACGTCGGCGGATCGCCTGGCACCTTGTTGCCCAAGAACGGGATTTTGCGAAAGTCCATCTCCAGAATTTGGACGAGGGTCAGGCTCAGCGCCGCGTCCAGATTTCTCGAATAGCCCTGTCCTGCATCTGGGCACTCAGCTTCTCAAGTGACGTGAGCGCCCCCGCCCCGCCCGTCTGCGCGACGGCGCGTTTAACTGGGGCGTGGTAGAGGATGCCGCTGACCCGGATGTGATCCTCGATTGGTTCATGACCGAATCCTGGGCTGAACACCTTCGCCAGCATCGCCGTGCAACCCATTCGGACGCCGACCTGCATGCTGCGCTGATGGCTGAGACGGCGGGTGGAGCCTATCCGACAGGCCGACACCTGCTCTCTATTGGGCCAAGGGGCAAATAAGGCGCAGTGCACGACTTGCCCGTTGCCAACCAACTCCTAACCTCCAAGGCTTCAAATTGAAAAACAGGGAAACCGCCATGACTCACCACGTCCACGGGCTTCACCACGTTACCTCGATCGCGTCCGACGCGCAGAAGAACAACGACTTTTTCACCCACACGCTGGGCTTGCGGCGGGTCAAGAAGACGGTGAACTTCGACCAGCCCGACACCTATCATCTGTACTACGGAGACATGACGGGAAGCGCCGGCACGGTGATGACCTATTTCCCGTTCCGCCAGGCCGCCCCCGGCCGCCCAGGCAGCGGCGAGGTATCACAAACCGTGTTTTCCGTCGCGAAGGGTTTCCTGCCCTTCTGGAAGGACCGACTTGCAAAGCTGGGTGTCCAAGGTCTGGTCGAGGAAACCCGCTTCGGCGAACGCCGACTGACCTTCAAAGCGCCGGACGGCGATGCCTTTGCGTTGGTCGAAGTCGAAGAGGATCCTCGTCAGGGCTGGGTCGGTGCTGGCGTCCAACAGGACGAGGCTGTGCGCGGGTTTCACAGCGCTACCCTTCGACTGCGTGACGGGACAGAGACAGGTGAGTTGCTTGCCTTCATGGGATATGAGGTCATCGAGGCCGAAGGCTCTTTGACTCGCTATCGCGCAAAGATTGGCAATGGCGCGAATTTCATCGATATCGATGTGCAGCCTGGGCTGCCGCGGGCCAGTCAAGGGGCCGGATCGGTGCATCACATCGCGTTCTCTGTCCCTGACCGGGCGGCCCAGCTGCTGGTTCGGAAGTCGCTGCTCGACACCGGCTATCAGGTCACTCCTGTCATTGACCGCGACTACTTCTGGGCAATCTATTTCCGCAGCCCGGGTGGGGTCCTGTTCGAAGTCGCCACCGACGAACCGGGTTTTGACCGGGATGAGCCTGTCGACCATCTGGGCGAGGCGCTGAAGCTCCCGGAACAACATGAAAGACTGCGAGCCCAACTCGAAACCTATCTGGACCCAATCATCGACTGACCGCTTCAGCTCGCTCAAATCCTTGAAAGTCAGAAGCATGCCCGCACCCTACCACGCCTTCGTCACCCCGCCCGTCGGCAACGCGCCACTCGTTTTTGCCTTTCATGGAACAGGTGGCAACGAGACCCAATTTGCCCCGTTGGTCCAAGACATTCTTCCGGGCGCAGGGCTTGTCGCTCCCCGAGGTGACGTGTCTGAAGGTGGGGCAAACAGGTTCTTTCGCCGCACGGGTGAAGGGGTCTTTGACATGGCAGACCTCGCACACCGCAGTGCCGCCATGGCATCTTTCGTAGCAGAAACACGTGCAGCACATCCAGACCGGGAGGCCTATGCAGTGGGCTACTCGAACGGCGCTAACATCCTTGCCGCAATGACCTTCGAACATGCCCATCTTTTCGACCGGGTGGCCCTGCTTCATCCGTTAATCCCATGGAAACCTGCTGGAAATCCGGGCCTTAAAGGGCAGTTGGTTCTGATCACCGGCGGTCGCAAGGATCCGATCTGCCCCTTGGCGCTGACGATAGCGTTGGCAGACTACTACAAGATGGAGGGGGCGAAAGTGACCGCGATCCTGCATGAGGGCGGCCATGAGATAAGGCAAGACGAAGTGGTAGCCCTTACAGGGTTCCTTAGATAGGCGCCGTGGGTGCCTTGTTGTCACGTCGGGACAGGTCCTCGCGCTGCGATCAAGCCGCCACAACAGGACAGAGTTCGATCTCGCACCATTGCCGGAACGTCGTCGGCGTTCCAGTTCGCGCAGCAGGTCGTCTTGCCGTGTCCATTCCCTCATTCTTGGCGGTGAGCATGTCGACGTAGGCACGGACCATGCCATCGCTCGCGCCCATTGCCGCCATCATCCCGGCGAACTGTTCCATCGGCATCTCCTCATAGCGAACAGGCCGGCCAAGAACGCTGGACATTACCTCTGCCATCTCCTCAAAGGAGATGTCTTCCGGACCCATCAACGGGACCTCACCCACGCCCTGCCAGTCCAATGCGAGCAAGTGGCCTGCCGCCGCCGCGGCGACATCTGCTTTCGCTACATGGGGCATCTTGAGGCGGGCTGGCGTCGGCTGGTAGAAAACACCGTCGGCTTGGATCAGCTCGGCTTGACGCTGGATGTTGTCCATAAGCGAGGCGCAGGTCAGGGCCCGGTAGTTCACCCCGGTTCTGCCGATCATGTCATCCATCTGCAGACTTGCCGTCACCAGGCCGGCAGGCTTCGGCCATCCGCGGCCCAAGGCGGAAATACCTACGACATGCGTGACGCTCGAGGCAGGCAGGGCGTCGCAGAAGGCCCGGGAAAACTCCACATAGGCGGCCTCCGCGCTCGGGCTGGATGGGCTGCCGGGCGGCAGCCAGAAGACGCTTTCGACGCCGGAAATGGCGCGTCCGATCACGTCGGGGTCTGCATGGGAACCTTCAACAACCTCGACGCGGTGCCGTAAACTCTCCGGCAAGCTTGAGGGATTGCGGGCAATCACCCGCACGTCCTGCCGGTCCTTCAGCACGTTCTGAAGAACGCGCGAGCCGATGTCGCCCGAAGGCGTGGTGATGAGGATCATGGGGCATCTCCGCTGTTTGTCGTGGTCGATACTTACCGCGCAAAATGGAACGTGCTATCAGCCAGCGTACGAATAGATTTCGCCATCGTTCAGGAATGCCGCTATGGACCCCCTGTCGGACATCATCTCGCTCCTGCGTCCGCAAGACTGCGTGGCGGCCGGGCTGGACGCGGGCGGCGACTGGTCGATCCAGTTCGGTCGTCATGAGGGGCTGAAATGCAACGCGGTCCTGAAGGGAAGTTGCTGGCTTGCGGTCGAGGGTGTCGCGGACCCTATGCGACTTGAAGCAGGGGATTGTGTGATCCTGCCGCAGGGGCGGCCATTCCTGCTTTCGGCGCGCAAGGCGCGCTTTGGCGAAGATGCCGAGACGATCTATGCCCCGATCCCGCACGGCAGTACGGCGGTCTATGGCGGTGGCGGCGACTTCTACATGACAGGAAGCCGCTTTCTTTTGTGCGGTCCGGCTGCCGGGATCCTTTTGGGTACGCTGCCGCCGGTCGTGCGGGTTCGGCCAGGCCCGCAAACGGAAGCCGTTCAGTGGTCGCTTGATCGGATTGCCGAGGAATTGCGGGTTCCGCGTCCAGGTGGGGCGCTGTCCATCGCCCATCTGTCGCATTTCGTGCTGGTTCAGGTCATGCGCTGCCATCTGGAAAACGCGCCGCCCGGGGCAGGAGGATGGCTGGCCACGATGGCCGACCGCCACATTTTGCAAGCGACAGTGGCGATGCACGGCGATCTGGCCAGGCCATGGACAGTGCAAGAGCTTGCGGGGCATGCCGGCCTCTCGAGGACCGCCTTCGCGGTTCGGTTCCGACGAATCTCGGGGCTGACGCCGATCGGCTATCTCACGCAGTTCCGCATGCTGCTTGCCGCTGATCGATTGCGCCGTACGGAGCGTTCCATCGCTCAAATTGCGGAAGAGGTCGGCTATGCCTCCGAAAGTGCTTTTGCTGTCGCCTTCAAGCGCGTAACTGGCTCCTCCCCGCGCGGCTACGCCCGAGGTCCAACGACAACCCCTGACGAGACGACCCAATTCGAACCGTCGGACCGACCGATCCACCGCAGAGGTCGAAACGCCTCCAACTTGATCACACGACTTTGGCCGGATGTACGCTGATGTTCACCCAATATCCGGGGGTCGGTTCGGATGACAGCGTCCTCTTCGAAGACTGACTAACGGTCGAGGGCCTTTACCAAGGCATCGAAAACGACCCTCGCCCGCGCGAGGCGCTTTTGGTCTTCATGCATCACGACCCAGGCGTCAAAGGTTGGAGCAAGGTCTTCCAGAATCCGCACCAATCCGGACTTCTGACCGATGGCGATCTGGCAGATACCCACCCCGATGCCGCTCCGGATTGCCGCGAGTTGGGCGAGATCGTCATCTGATCGGAACACGGTACGCGTTGGGGGCTTCAGGCCTAGCTGCCGCAGCCCTGCAGCAATGGTGTCAAGCCGGTCTTGACTGATCATCAGGCCCGTTGCGCTCAGGGCCGCAAAATCCATGCCACGGACGCGCTCTGCCAGTTGCGGGGCGGCAAAGAAGCCCAGCCGCATCGGGGAAACCTTTCGGGCGACGAGAGCTGCTTGCTCGGGACGCGCCAGTCGGACTGCGATATCCGCATCGCGCCGCAGAAGATTGGCGATGTCGTTCGTCAAGGCCAGCTCAATCTCAAGCTTTGGCCAAGTGGCCTGAAGCTCTGCCAGGATTGGCGGAAGAATCTCCACGCCGTAGACGTTGCTGCAAGAAATGCGGACCGTGCCTGACACGTCATCTGCCGAACTTGACGCCAGACGGGCAAATGCCAGCGCCGCTGACTCCATGGCCTCGGCCTCGGCCATTAGGGAGAGATGTCCCTCCAGTGGAACCAAGCCGGCGGCAGAGCGGGTAAAGAGTGTCGTTCCGACCAACGCTTCCAAGGCTTCAATCTGGCGCCGCACGGTCGGTTGCGACAAGCCAAGGCTGCGGGCTGCGGCGGATAGGCTGCTTGTCCGGCAAACTGCCAGATAGGCCGCGAAGAGTTCCCAGTTGGAAGACCGAATGTTCATCAAATCTTTCTATGCTTGTAGTCACGGTTAGACAATCGTGTTGGGGCTGCCCGTGATGTAGCTTCAGGGCATCGAGTTGACGCGTCTGAAAGGAGCACCCCATGTCCACGTTGTCCGCATCCCCAGCATCATCCGGTGTCGTCCGCGACGCACCCAACCTGATCCTGCGCGCTGAGGGTCTGGCATTGCTGGCCGCAGCGACGGTGGCCTATGCGCAGACCGGGTCAGGATGGGGACTGTACGCGCTTCTCTTCCTTGCGCCTGATGCCTTCATGCTGGGTTATCTCCACAGCACGCGTGTTGGAGCTTGGATGTACAACCTTGGGCACACCACGATCGTGCCGTTCGCGCTGATCGGGATGGGTCTGGCATTCGTTGCGCCATTTGCCGTTGCGGTTGGCCTCATCTGGATGGCGCACATCGGCTTTGACCGGGCCGTCGGATATGGCCTGAAATACACCGACGATTTCAAACACACCCATCTCGGCACCGCATTTTCAGGAAAGGGCTGAAGCGGTGCTCAGCAAGACCGTCAGCCGAAGCGGACCCTGATCCCGTCGCGCCATGTCACAGGGTTAGGCACAGTTCCTTGACGCTCTCGCGCAGCCAGGCATTCGCTGGGTCTTTTCGTGCTGACGGAGACCACAGCATATGCATTGTCCAGGGCATCAACCCAAGAAAGTCCAAGCTGAAAAGTGAAAGCCCCGCACCAAAGCGTGCTGCAGCGCGTTTGGGGACAGCGGCAACCAAGTCCGTCGCTCGAAGGATTTCAGGCAGTGCCATCAGATGTGGAAGCGCCACGCGCACCCGCCGCTCCAATCCGATTGCGGCCAGTGCATCATCAACCGCACCGCGGCCGTCCCGCCCCAAGGTGAAGAGCGCATGGTCGAGGCATGCAAAACTTGCGGCGTCCAACTGGGCGGCAAGCGCTGGATGTTCCGACCGGGCAACACCGACGAAGCTCTCACCGAAAAGTACGGTGGCGACAGACCGATCAGGCGGATCCGCGAATGACCCGATGGCTATGTCAAGGACACCACCGTCGATCAGGCCCCCCACCATCGCCTTGTCATAGGCCTGCAGCCGCAGATCGATGCCCGGCGCCTGTAGGGCCAGACGGGCAATCAGGCGGGGGGCAATGACGGCACTGGCGTAGTCGGTGACCCCTACGGTGAATGAAGTGCGCGCGACTTCGGGGACGAACTGTCGCTCGGCTTCCAGAAGGCCTCGCATCGCAGCAAGGGTCGAGTGAATTCCGGGTGCCAGACGTCGTGCCATCGGAGTCGGCTGCATCGAGCCGCCAGCGTAGGTGAAAAGATCGTCGCCGAATGCGCGACGCAGGCGCGACAGGGCGGCACTGGTCGCAGGCTGACTTAGGCCCAGATGCCTTGCTGCGCCGGACACGCTGCGCGCCAGATCCAAGGCTTCGAAGGTCAGAAGAAGGTTAAGGTCGAAGCTCACGTTATTCACCATATGGATTTATGGAATTTGTTCCAGTGAATAGAAGTTTCGGAACAGCAACCCAAGTTTAACTTCGATGCAACCAATGAGAATGGAAATGCCATGACCCTCCCACTTGCCATCATTGCCGGCGTTGGCCCCGGCGTTGGCGCTGCCGTCGCCCTCCGCTTCGCCGGTCAAGGCTACCGCGTGGCGATGATTGCGCGCGATTCTGTGCGTCTGACCGCAATTGCTGCGCCGATGATTGCAGGGGGTGCAACGGTCACGACCCACCCGGCCGACCTGTCCGACCATGGGGCCGTGCGAAGCGTGATTGCCACCATCCTTGCCGAACACGGCCGCCCGTCGGTGTTGATCTGGAACGCCGCGCTTTGGGATGAGACAGCCGCCCTCGATATCAAAGTTGATGAGTTCGACCGTCAGCTTCGCCTCGGTCTCACCGGCGCAGTGACAGCAATACAAGCAGCCGCCCCAGCAATGGCGGCAGGCGACGGAGGGACCATCTTGCTGACTGGTGGCGGGCTGGCGCTTGCGCCCCAATACGGCGCAGCGGTGCCAGTTCTGACCGCAGTCAAGTCCGCCCTTCGCGGATTTGTGTACGCAAGCGCGCCCAGTTTTGCAGCACGCAATCTACGGCTTGGCACAGTTACGATCGCCGGACAGGTTGCCTCAGGCACAGCTTTCGATCCCGAGGCCATTTCCGATGCGTATTGGACCATGCACACTCGTGCCGACGCCGTGGTCGAGCATGTGTTTGATGGCCGCTGACCGAAAACCGCCGGATCGGATCATGGCCACCCCAGCGCCTGACTAGGGGGTGTTCATGATCCCTGATGGCCACCAGTCTTCATCGAACCGTCAGTCTGCGACTGGCGACGCGATCGAAAGAATCCGCGCAGGATCGGTTCCGCCTTCCAGAAGATTGCCAGTGGTCAGGATGACCAACTCGCCTTCTTTACCGAACGGCAGAACAGACGTGCATCCGTCGCAGCCCGTGGCAACAAGGGTCGACACGGCACCACTGCTATCAACGCCGATCAGCGACGCGCCATGGGATGTCGCCGCAATTGTGCCGTCAAGCAAGAACGCAAAATCGTCAACGGGACCGGTCTGAGCAAACACTTCAAGCGATCCCTCCGGCCTAGCGCCACGAAGAGCCACACGGAACAGCGCGCCCCGCGAAGAGTTTGAGACATAGAGCCAGCCGTCATGCACCTTCAGCCCGTTTGCGCCCGGACGTTGGTCTGCTGCGGCAGGGTCAGGCGAAAGCAATGGATCGGCAAGCCATTCGGTCACCGTACCGCTGGCAATATCAAGTTGCCAGATCCGGCCCGCCAATGAATCCGCGGCAAGGATCAGACCGGGCGCAACCTCGACAAGCCCATTCAGGAACAAGGCTTCCGGCGCAGGGATGCTGTTGGTCAGGGTGCCATCAGGCGCAAGGATGACGAAGGCGTTGGTTGAAGTGAAGGCAGGGCCGGTCGTGAAGGCTTGGCCATGCACTGACAGCACGATCAAGTCGTTGCGGACCACGATGCCTACAGGATGCACATCAAGGTTGGCCAGTGGAACCGGGGGTGTTGTTCCGTCCCAAGACAAGACGGTTCGATCCAGATAGCTGGTGACCAGAAGCGTATCGTTCGGGCCTTCCGCAAGGTTTTCAAGGAATGTTCCAGACGGAAAGCTGGCCAAGGTGCGCAGAGTGTCAGCTTGTGCTGCTGGCACTGCGATCGACAGCGCAAAAGTGAATGCGAGGCGAAGGCTCATGTTGGGGCCTTTCTGATATGGCTGGTGGGCACGCGGGCTATTTGGCCCGGGTGAAACGTTGTTCGACAAACAGATACTCTTCCCCTGCAGGATAGCGGACGAAGATGCGCTGCACATTGGTGTCCGCGTCCTCGATCACGAAGTCAAAACGCAGGTCGCGCTTGCGGCCGGTCGGCTCGGTTCCCATGCCCGCCTCGGTGCTTTCGCCGAACAGGGACAGCACATCAGACGTTGCGTCGCTTCGGCTAAGATAAACCATCTGCCCGGGCTCAAAGCTGTCAACGGTGACAAGTTCATACCTGCCGTCAAGCCGGTTGAAGCCAAGCGTCGCCTCGCGCATCGGGGTGCCGTCGCCGCCGAACAGCACTTCGCGCAGGTACCGTCCGCCAAGGATCAATTCACGGTTGGCCGTCATGCCGGAAAGCTCGAAAGGCTCTACGCCCGGTCCGGACCAGACGCGCATCGCAACGGTCCACTCGCCAACCAGCGGGTCCATCCAGGCGTGTTCGGGACCAGGAGCGGCCAAGCGATCCGAGGCAGTTTCAGCCAGGGCGGGCGCGGCCAGAAGCAGAAGGGCGATGACAATGTTCTTCATTCGCATAGAGCGTCCTTTTACCGGGAAACATGTCACCCAGCGCTGGGTAAACCACGGCAGGTTGGCTGCACTTGCAGCGGATTACTTGGCAGATCTTGCGATATAGTGTTCCACCGCGATTGCTCGCGACCAAATGAGGCAGCGCGCAAGCTGAGCTTCACAGTCCTTCGCGACACGGAGCTGCCTGTTTGGCGGGTGTTGTTTGAATCCGGATTCCGGTAGCAGCATGTGGCAAATCTTGCGGTGGTGTTGCCGCCGCTCTGAAATCCGTTTGACTGCACGGCAAGCGTGACAGACCCTGTTTTCGGCCTGGAGCTATCTCGCTCCGCCCGAACCGGCGTTTCGCGATGCTTCAGACAAGTCGGCAATATCACAGCATGGTGGCCTTCTACCGCGCGGCCTATGCCGACACGCTGGTGGATGTAAGCGGGTCCGTTTCCCCTGTCGTGACGTGTATCCACGCCCGCCATGGTGCAGGGGACTACTCGGTTGCCGAAGTGCCAGATATCGTCATCGCGCGGGGCCTTTCGCGCGAGATTTGCGCCACGCTGGATCTGGGCGCAGGACAATTCCGCACGGTCCTGTCGCGCAATGCGATGGTGATCACCCCACCAGATACCAGGACGAAGGTGCTCCTCGACCATCCAAACGAAGTTGAGTTTCTTGCCATCCCCTATGCTGCACTGCGCTCGCTTTGCCAGGATCACGCGCTACCGCAGGATGGAGACTTTGGCGCAGCCCATCGTATGCGGGTTGAGTGTCCTCGTCTAAGAAGTGCCGTTCTGCATACCGCGCGTGAAGTTCGGGCAGGTAACCCAAATGGACCGCTGTATGTGGAAGAGGCGCTCCTGCAGATTGCGGCGCTCCTGCTGGCAGGCTCCCAGCGGCGTCTGAGTCTGCCTACCGGAGGGCTGGCAGCCTGGCAGTTGGCGCGGGTGACAGACCATTTGCAGGACCGAGTGGCAGCCCCGGTATCTCTGTCAGAACTGGCCGGTCTGGCGGGCCTATCCGTGTTTCACTTTGCTCGCGCCTTCAAAGAGTCAATGGGTATCGCGCCACACCAGTGCCATGTCTCCATGCGGATGGAGCGTGCGCGCCTGCTCTTGTCGCGCTCCGGCGAACCAATCACTGAAATAGCGCTGACGCTTGGCTACGACAGTTCGCAAAGTTTCTCTCGGGCCTTTCGCATCGCGCACGGCACTTCGCCGAGCCTCTATCGAGCCGCAACACGCGGTCAACAAGTGACGTGACACTGGTTTATCAGACGACCTGCTGCCTGTGCGATCATTCCATCGCAATGGATACTGTATCCGAAGTCTGCATCAAGCTCGCTCTTGCAACAAAAGACTCCGTTTTATCGCGCTTGCTCGCCCGAGACTGATCCTGACTGTCTGCTTTGGTCCGAGCACTTTCAAAGCCGACTCAAGCTCGTCTGACCGAACGCCGCGCCGCCGCATGACCGCGACGAGCCCGGTCATCGTCTGGGCGTCATGTTTTCGCTTTTCTAGCGTCGCTAGGCCCGCCAGGCGCAAAAGTCGGGCGATGGAGGTTTTATGTTGACCAGTGCGGGTAACCGCTAAGTCCTTGCGCGGCAGGACAACCAAGGCAACCCGTGAAACACTATTTCTTGCGGCAGACCTGATTGCTTGACCCCCCGGCGGAATAGGTTTGCCTGCTGGCCCGACCATCCCCGCACGTGTCGTGCCCTTAGCCCAAGAGATCCTGCCGAATGCGATCGAAGATCGCGACACCTTTCGGAATGAGCGCGTCTGGGAAATCATAGTCGGGATTGTGCAGGCTAGCGCTCGCCTCGCCCGCTCCGAGGAGAAACATCGCTGACATGGAATGCTGGCCGAAGATGCCAAAATCTTCAGACGCACGCATGGGGAGCCCGGCGGCCGAGCGGGCAATGCCCAAGTCATCCACGGCTCGACTGATTGTTTGGGCAGCCTCCGGGTGGTTGGCACAGGCTGCGAAGCGATCATGGTGCGTGAATGTCACCTGAAGGCCATGCTCCACGGCCAGGCCCGCGGCGAGGTCCATGACCTCGGCCCTCAGAGTTCCCATGTCGGAGTCGAACAGAGTGCGCAGTGTCAGCCACACCTCTCCCTCACCTGGCGTGATACCGAAGGCGGGTTCTCCCATGCTGGCATGGCAAACGCTGACGAGGCGGAAGCCAGGACCGACGTCCCCGCCCTTACCGGCGGCCAAGGCGGCAGGTATCAGTGACACAATCGCCAGAGCCGGAGAAACCCCATTTTCAGGCATTGATGCGTGCGAAGTCTTTCCTTGGAATACCACTCTCAGGCCCTCTGACGCGCAGTTGGCGGGACCAGGTGCGGTGACCACTTGGCCCAGTGGTATTCCAGGCATGTTGTGCAGGGCAAAGGACCAGTCGGGCTTGAAGCCTCCAAAGCGCGGATCAGCCAAAACGGCAGCCGCGCCCGATCCGTCTTCCTCAGCCGGCTGGAACATCAGTACAACGCGGCCTCGAAGTGAAGGTCGTCTGACAACAAGACGCGCCAATCCCAGAAGAATTGTTGTGTGCCCGTCATGACCACAGAGGTGAGCCTCGCCTGGAACGGTTGATCGATGTTCGGCATCGGAAACCTCATTGATTGGAAGAGCATCAAGCTCGGAACGGAACATGACCGTTGGCCCAGGTTCGGCCATGTCCCAGACCGCTGCGACACCGTGACCACCTACGTTCGTGACGAGGTGGTCGGGTTGCAGCTTCGCAAGTTCAGCCGCGACGTAGGCAGCCGTCCCTACCTCTTCGCCTGATACTTCTGGGTAACGATGGAGATGGTGGCGAGATCCGATTAGTTCGACAAAGTCGCTGTTGGTCAGCATCCGTTAAACTCCTCGATCAGCGGACGCGTACTGCTTCTGCTTCACTTCGCACTATTGTTTGTTTCAGCGCTGAGCCTCGCGATGACATCAGCCACTCGCAGTGCATTGGCGGCAATCGTCAGGCTTGGGTTTACCCCCATGGAGCTGGGCATAAAGGACGCGTCTGTCACGTAAAGGTTTTCAAGATCATGCGCCTTGCAGCTAGCGTCCAACACGGATGTCGCTGGATCGACGCCGAAACGAAGCGTTCCTGAAGGATGGCCGTAGTTTATGGCAGCTCCGAAATTCAACAGAACGGTGCGATACCGACCAAGCCTGCTGCGTAACAATTTGCGCAACAGCGACCGTCGCTTCTTCAATTCTTCAGAAACGGTGTATTCGATCACGGCGACATCGGGGTTATCCGGATGCGTGGAGACGCGATTTTCAAACATCCCGATATCCTCAATTAACGCAACAAATACTGACGCTTTGCCAAACAACCTTTCCCCCACCAAGGCGCCCAACGTGGCGAACTTGCCGACGCCTTTGACGCGAGAGAACCGTGTGCGTGAAATGTATTCCTTCAAATAGGCAGCAATCATTCCAGCGCCGGCAGCGACACCCATTGCCTGCACAAGGCCAAGCCTCTTTCCATCGTGGGAGTAAAGATCACGAAAGGACACAGCCCGTGTCGGTCCAGCAGTCGGGTTGCGCAGTTTCGGCCAGAATGCAACCAACTCGCTCAGGTGGAACATCAACCCGTGCCCGACCCAACCGCTCGAATTCGCGCATCCGGCCGGATTCGTCCGTGCAGATGCGAGCAGGAGTCGAGGAGAATGGAGCGCTCCTGCCGCCAGAACAAACGTATCCGCCGTAAGCTCGAAGTTCAGCCCATCGGTGCGGACCCGCACTTTCGAAATCCGCTCTGACGATTCAACTAGTTCCTCGACCGAACAGTTTGCCAGAAGAAAAGCATTGCCGGTTTCCAGGGCGGGTTCTACCCCGGCAGAGCGACCGTCCATTTTGCATTTTCTCGGGCATTTGTGACCAAGGCAGACCGCGCACCCTGGAAGTCGAACCAGGCCTTCAGGCGAGCGATAGGGATGAAGGCCCTTCTGGCGAAGGTCTTCGAACAGAAGGGCCTCAGACCGGTTCAGCTCTGGTGCCGCCAGTTTGGGCCCCGGCCGGTCGGAGAGTGGGTTCGCCTCTCCTCGCACGGAAAGGATCTCTTCGGCCTGTAGCAGATACGGCAGGAAGTCATCGTATCCTATCGGCCAACCTCCGGTCGGGTGTTCCATGTCTTCGGTAGTCTCAAGATCGTGGCGTTCGGGCGCTTCCAATGCCGCCGCATAAAACACCGATGTGCCACCAACGCCGCTGCCCAGAGGCCCGAAGAAGTGCGCAGGTGCGCCACCGTTGAACCTGCTGACGATCTTTGTAGGCCAGAGCCCCCGAGCAAGGCGTTCAGCCGGATCCTCGATGTCAGTCATAGAATTCTGTTCAGCGCGGCGGCCAACTGGCCCTTTTTCGACAAACAGTACGGAAAGTCCGTGCTCGGCAAGCCGCCTCCCGGCCAAGCCGCCGCCTATGCCTGTCCCGATTACAATCACATCCCAGGATCGGCCCACAGCAGCTTCTGCCGAAATGCTTCTTGAGGACAACAGGTGGTCATCACTCTCGTCGCACATGCAGCTGGACCTCTCGAGGAACTGTCACTGAGCAGAGTTAACTACCATTCTCGCGCAAGTCACTGGCACAACTCCCGGCGTCAGCAGGTTTGTTCGTTCGCACCGCCCATTCAAGCGAAATTTTGCGGGTGATCAGCAGGTCGCCGACACTGGGGGCGCGGTAATCTTCCTGCAGCATCATGGCCCAGTAGTTCACGCCGACCTGTTGGCTATGGAGCGATCGAACCTAGGCCCCGGTTATGCTGTCGGTATTTGGCGCCCTTCGTGTGACAGAGGTGGCGCCCACGACGAGCAACCGGCACCGGTAGCCGCTGCCCATCTTCGACACCCGCCTCAACCAAAGCCGCCCTTGGTGCAAGCTCGGAGCCGGAAGTCGAGGCACCCCATCCTGGCCTGGCCGGGATCTATGCCGGCAAGGTGTCCAACCTGGCGGAAGCGCTGAACGACGTCGCTACTCGGACCGAGGATGCCGATCTCCTCCGTTGCTTGATCGAGAAGGTGGTCCTGCATCCTGACCCGGACGCGCCTCATGGTCACCGGATCGAACTTTTCGGGGAGCTCGCGGGGATTTTGTCATTGTGCAACGGGGGCTTGGCCACAAATGCCAAAGCCCGCACGATTGGTGCGGGCTTTCGGCAAGTGACGATGGTTGCGGGGACAGGATTCCTTGAAGCGCCTACGCTCATTCTGACGGCATAGTGGAGCGAAGCATAGTTGATCGGCCGCTTTCGGCCCATAGCCGACACTCGTGCTCAACAATGGGATGCCGGGTTAAAGCGAGCAGTCACCCTTTCCGCTCCTAAGGTGAACCTGTCGCGGAATGAGACTTCGAAGAGCGCCAATCGATCCCGCGTCTGCTTGACGTCCAAGGGACGACCGGGCGTCTAGACCGATGTCACTCATGGGGCCGCCTCTTTCAAAAACTCGGCACGGATATCGTGGTGGTGTCCGATGCGCCAGTTGGTCAGGAAGTCGCGCAATTCCGGGTCAATCTCCTTTGGGACGACGATCCGCAAGTCGACAAGCTGATCGCCGACACCTTTGCCAACCGCCTTCGCAAGCCCTCGCCCGCGCAAGCGCAGCAGGCGGCCCGAACTGGTGCCGGAAAGGATTGTTAGGCTGACCGGGCCGGTAATGGTTGGGGTGCTTACCTTGCCGCCCAGGATGGCTTCGTCGATGGTAATGGGAAGCGTGACCAGAATGTCGTCTCCCTCGCGTCGAAACACCGGATGCGGAAGGATCGTCAAGGCGATCAGCGCATCGCCCGGCGGGCCACCGCCAGTTCCGGGGCTGCCCTTGCCGCGCAGGCGGAGGATCTGGCCATCCCTGGCCGCTGCCGGAATCCTGATCGCAATGTCGGTGCCTTCGCCAAGGGTAAGACGTATCTCCGATCCGCGGGCTGCGTCCAGAAAAGGGACCTCCAGCGCAAAGCGCAGATCGCTACCGCGCGAGGGATAAGATTGGTCCGAAAACCCCGCCCCGCGTCCTCGCTGGCGCAGGACTTCGGCGAAGATATCCGACGGATCAAACCCTTCACCAAAGGACGAGCCGAAGCCACCGGCTTGCCGCTGGGCAGTGCCGGACCCTTCCGCGAAGGGACCGGTATACTGCCGGGTCGGACGTTCCACGCCATCGGCATCAATTTCACCCGCGTCGAACCGGGCGCGGGTCGTTGGGTCCTTGAGGAGGTCATGGGCGGCACTCATCGTCTTGAACCGTGCTTCGGCGTTTGCATCATCCGGGTGCAAGTCGGGATGGTGCTTGCGCGCTAGCTTGCGGTAGGCCTGCTTGATCTTGGCAGCCGTCGCCGATCTGGCCACGCCCAGCACTTCGTAGGGATCGGTGGGCATTCGTCGGACCTCCGTCGTGTTCGGCGCCCGCGTCCGGATGTCCGAAGGTCAAGCTCGGTCCGGAGGTCGCATGCAGGCAGTTGCCCGTCACTGATGCAGATCAACATCCAGGCGACGGAACAGATTTATGATGCCGGAAAGCACGGCGCCGAGCGTCGGAAAGCCCGAACTCGTGATGCGCTGCAATCGGATGAGGTCATGACTGAAGCGAACATCGGGCCGACCACGGCGGAAGTGACCAGCCCCGCTGCCGCGCCCCCACTGCCAAGCAATGCCAACGCGCTGATGGTTCCCGCAGTGGTGAAGGTGGTGCCAAAGTCGGAGCCGCCGGAGCCAAAGCCCAAGCGCCGGTTGTGGCTGTGGGCCTTGGCCGGTGTGGTGGCGATTATGGTCGGCGTTCTCGGCTATTTCCAGCCTTGGGTCGCCGCGGTGACCGAAGTGACCGTAGAGACGGCGGCCCTGGGCCCGGTCAGCCGCGTGCTGGCGGTGAACGGCCGCATCGCGGGCGAGCGCTCGGTCGATGTACGGCCGCAAGTCAGTGGCACGTTGGTCTCTGTGCCGGTGGCCGAAGGCGATGCGGTGCAGCTGGGTGAGGTTGTTGCACAGATCGACCCCGCCACCCAGCAGGCCGCCGTGCGTCAGGCGATGGCGGGGCTTGATGCGGCCCAGGTGGCCGAGGCGGATGCGCAGGCGGAACATGCCCGCAACAAGGCGCTTGGGTCCAACGTCGCGCGGGTGGTCCTGGAAAGCTCGGCACGGGCGGTGCAATCTTCGGCGCAAGAGGTGGCGCGGACGACAGCCCTGCTTGATCAGGCGCAGATCCAGCTGAGGAACTACACGATCCATGCTCCGCTCTCGGGCAATGTGTTGGTGCTGACGGCCGAGCCCGGCCAGCTCGTCGATCCGGCGAACGAGCTGATGACGATTGCCGACCTGGAGCATCTGGTGGTCGAGACGGATGTCGACGAATCCTATGCCACGCAGGTCAAGGTCGGCCAACCTGCCGCACTGCAGTTGTCGGGCGAGACAGCCGTGCTGGACGGCCATGTCAGCTTCGTCTCGCAGAAGGTGGACGAGGCGACGGGCGGGCTGGAGGTCAAGCTGACCGCAGATGCCCCCCTCCAGGCCCCGATCGGCCTGACCGTGACCGCGAATATCACGGTCGATGAGCGTGCGGCGGCAATCACTGTCCCCCGCGCGGCCATCGTCCGGGATGCAAACGGCACCGGTGTTTTGCTCCTGGACGAGGGCAAGGCCGTGCGACGCGACGTGATGCTGATAGACTGGCCCGCCGCCCGGTTGATCGTGACGGACGGGCTGGTAGCGGGCGATGTCGTGATCGGCGATGCAACCGGCATTGCCGATGGCAAAGCCGTGAAGGTCAAACCCTGATGCTCTACGCGCTGAAGATCGCCACCCGCTACCTGACCGCCTCGAAGGCGCAGACGGCGCTCTTGGTCTTCGGAGTCGCAATAGGCGTCTTCATCTTCATCTTCATGTCAGCGCTGATCGGCGGGCTGGCCGAGTTCATCATGTCCCGCACGGCCGGCGACATGGCCCATATCACCATCCAGGCCGAAGCCGTGGACCCGGCGCTTTTGGGCCCCGCAGCGCCGGGCACTGTCCTTCTGGTGCAGGAGCCGTCCACCAAGGCGACCGCGATCCTGAAGGACACTGCCGCCTTCATCCCGCTGATCGAAGGCCTGCCGGGGGTGAAGGGCACCTCGCAGCAGATCAACGGATCGGGGTTCCTCACGCGTGGCGGGCAGGTCACGCAAGTCTCGATCAACGGGCTGGAGCCGGGACACGAGTCGGTCATCGCCAACCTTGCCAGCTACGTCACCAAGGGGTCGGCGACTCTTGGGGCGGGTGGCGTTCTTCTGGGCAAGACGCTGGCCAAAGATATGGACCTGACGCTGGGCCAGACCGTGCGGCTGCAAAGCTCGTCGGGGGTCGTGGCGGTGCTAAGGATCACCGGGATCTACGAGATGGGATCGGGCGGGCCGGACCGCAGACAGGCCTATGTCAGCCTTGCGACCGCGCGGACGCTGTTCAAGCTGCCGCAAGGGGTGACGCGGGTCGAGATCAAGCTGGACGACCTTTACGCCGCCGACGCGCTAGCCCCACAGATCAAAGCGCTGACCGGGCTCGATGCGAAATCCTGGACCGAACAGGCCGCGCAGCTGCTTGATGCGCTGAAGGCGCAGGCGCAGACGGGCTACATCCTCAAGGCCTTCGCGCTTTTGACCATCATCATCGGCGTCGCCTCGGCGTTGCTTCTGTCCACCTACCGTCGTAGGCCCGAGATCGGGATCATGCGGGCAATGGGCGCGGGGCGCTGGTTCGTGATGGTGGTCTTCGTTGCCCAAGGGGCGCTGATAGGGCTGATGGGAGGCCTTTTTGGCGCGGCGGCGGGATATGGCGTGCTGTTGGCCTTCCCGTCACGCGACAGCTTCGGGCCGGGGCAAAGCGGTCTGCCCATCGACATCACCCAAGGCGCCTATGGGTTGGCGATCTGGCTGACGACACTGGGGGCGATCCTAGCCTCGATCCTGCCCGCGCGGGCGGCGGCGCGGCTGGACCCGGTCACGGCCATCGGCCAATGACCGCCCTTCTGGACGTGCGCAATCTGGTCAAGACCTTCGGATCCGGTGAGGCCGAGACGCGCGTCTTGCGCGGGCTGAACCTGGCGATGCAGACGGGAGAACTGGCGGCCCTTCTCGGCCCCTCGGGGTCGGGGAAAAGCACACTTCTCACCATCCTTGGTACGCTGATGCACCCGACCTCGGGCAGCCATTCGATGCTGGGCGTCGACCTGACCGCCGCTAGCGACCGCGCGCTGACCGAGTTCCGCAACCTGCACATTGGGTTCGTGTTCCAGTTCCACAACCTTCTTCCCGACTTTACCGCGTTAGAAAACGTGTGCTTTCCCACCGCTGTCCGCGAGGGGCGCGAGACAACGACGGCGCGGCTCCGCGGGCAGGAGCTTCTGGTGCGCATGGGCTTGGCCGAGCGCATCCACTTTCCCACCGCCAACCTCTCGGGCGGGCAGAAACAACGCGTCGCCGTCGCCCGCGCGCTGATGAACAGCCCCGAGCTGGTGCTGGCCGATGAGCCGACCGGCAACCTTGACCGGGCTTCGGCCCTGCAAGTCATGGACCTGATCGGCGAGATCAACCGCGAGGAAGGGACGACTTTCCTGATTTCGACCCACGACGAAAAGATCGCCGCGCAGTGCCGGCGGCAGATCGTGGTCGGGGATGGACTGGTGACGGGGTAGGCGCTAGTAGAACGCGTAGGTGAACTGCGTGACCGTGCCGTGGAAGTACGACCGTTCCCCATTGGCGGTTAGATACAGAACCTCGCCCGTCATCGGGATCAACATGCCATACTGCGACTGGTAGTCCGACATCCGGCACTCCCAAGGCAGCATGACCGACACGCCATCAACCGTGGCGGCGCGGGCGTCGGCGTGGATGCTGGCAACGAGGTCGTCCGCGCCAAACCGGAAAAGCAGCGACAGGGTCAGCGGGCCGTCGGTCATCCTGGCCTGGGCAGAGGTGTCATCAACCGGCGTCCAGGTCACGCCCTGGCTGGGCAGAAGGGCGGTCGGATACCAGACGCCCTCGGCAAACCAGCGCATAAGTTCGGCTTTGGCAAAGTCCCCGGCGCCCTCCAAGGTGCCGACCGGGAAAAGGCCCAGAAGGGCCGGATGCAACCGCCCCCGCCCGCCGATATAGGAATCCGTCACCCGGATCGGCAGGCCGGGGGCGATCGTGATCCGGGCATCCCAGACGAAACCGGGGCGGTTGATCGTAACATCCTGGTCCGAGGTGAAGGGCTTCCATGACTCTGCCGTGAGGGTCATGTTGAAGCGCCCTCGCATCGACAGTCTGGCCGAGCGGATGATCGGTTGGCCATCGATCAGCGCGCGCTCGAAATACCGGCGCACTGGGTCGGGCAGGTCAGCGAGTTCGGCTGCGTCGAAGGTTTTCGCCCGGCCGCTGACTTCGCTCGCCTCAAGCCGGGCGACAAGTTGGCGGCTGGTCTGTGACCATCGCCAGCCGCCAAAGCTTGCCAGACCTGCATAGGCGGCGACCAGCACCAACGCCCCGGCAACCCATTTGATCGGGTCCATGTGGCCCTCTCAGATCCGGCCAAGCAGCATCAGGACCAGGACGATGATCAGGATCGCCCCGATCAGCCCTACGCCGCCGTGGCCGTAGCCATAGCCGTAGCCGCCGAACCGGCCGCTGAACCCGCCAAGCAGGAAGATGATGAGGATGATGGCAAGGATGGTTCCAAGGGACATGGGGTTCTCCGGCATTCTGGATTTGGGCCGTTCAGGACGAGCGCCCTGGACGACCGAAGTTCAGCGCTGCGACAGCGCGCCGATCATCAGGCCCGCACCGACCGCCAGGAACAGGGCAAGATACGAGTGGGAGGCAACGGTCGTCTCGATGCTGGCTTCGGCGGTCTTGCCCCGCTGCTCGACCGAGTGGACGGCGTCGCCGATCCCGTCCGAGATGTCCGAGACCATCTGGCGGCCGCGCTTTTCCGCCATCGACGTCACGGAGTGCGTCAGGGTCGCGACATCGCCGCGTAGTACGTCAAATTGCGCGGATAGACCCGCAAAGTCAGTCGAGGCGGTGGGTCCTTGAAACTTTCCATCTTGCAGCATTGCAGTCTCCTCGTTCATTCAGCTGAATTGCTTCAGTCTACGGGACAGCGGATGCGGTTGGGCTGCACTAACCTCGCTCAAGTGGACCGGAATGTTGCCGGAAAAGTTGATCCGCAGAAGCTGGTCACGGCGCGGTCGGCGGTTGCGAGGAAAGGACCAACTGCGAAATCGCAGCCATCACTTCGTCATTGTGGCCAACCCAGGCGTGGCCTCCGGTTTCGAACCCTAGGAAGCGTGCGCCTGCAACCTGCGCGGCCATGTATTCGGCGCTGGCATAAGTGCCGTAGCCATCGTCCCGCGCGCTGACGATCAAGGTGGGGGCAGTGACGCGGCTCAGGTCGACCGGGGTCATCGACTTGCTTGCCGCAGTGTCCGCCTTCAGGCCTGCCACCCTGGCCGACACCGGGAGGATCGCATCCAGCATGACGTTGACCCGCGCCTGCTCGGCTGGATCGGCTGCAGCGACAACTGCGGGCGGGGTGGCGACGACCATCGCGATCATCTGGTCCCGCGCGACGTGCAGGCCCGTCCAGAAGAGGAAATCGGATCCGATCACCCGCATCATTGCGGCCTCGACCCAAGGGGCCATTGGTTCGGCAGAAGGCGCCTGATCAGGGGGCTTGTAGCCAATGGGGACGAGCAGGATCAGCGCCGACACCCGGTCGGGGTGCCGAAGCGCCATCTGCAGTGCCGAGAGCGCCCCCGCCGACCCGCCCATGACGGCGGCCTGGTCGATTTCCAGGGCATCCATCAGGCAGACGAAGGCATCGGCCTGCGCCTCGGCCGATCCATCGGGCGGCATTGGCGTGCGCAGGTAGCCAAAGCGCGACATGGCCACCACGAGGATGCCTTTGGCGACAAGGGGCGCGGCAAAGGCCATGCCCTGGTCAAAGCCGCCGCCGCTGCCATGCACGGCCAGAAGGACCGGCCCTTCACCCACCGATTGATACTCGATCGGGCCGCAAGGGGTGTCGATCAGGGTGCTACCCTGCATGACCCGTGCCATTGCCGTCGCGATGTCCGTCTTGAACTGCCACCAGACCGCCGTGCCGAAGCCGACGAGGATGAATGTCGCCGCAATCAGGACCTTGCGACCTGTGCCAGTCACCAGGTTGCACCTGAACCGACCGGCGTCACGGCTGCACTGCCTCCCGCCGCAGAAGCCAACCGCTGGGCAGCGCAAAGGCTGCAAGCGTGCCGATCCCTAGCATCGTCAGGCCCAAGACGAAGAACCACCCGGCAATCGGCACCAGCCATGCAAGACCCGCGAGAAAGGCCCCAAGGCAAGCCAGCAGGAACTTGCCCGGGATGCCCTCCGGCAACGTGCGCCCGACGCCCAGCCACACCCCGACGCCCAGGACATAGGACCCCAGTGCATAGCCCGCAAAGATCGCTAGAACCGTCAGGATCAGCATAACAGGCAGCAGGATCACCCCCACCAGGGTCAGCATCAGGACGAACCCCGATCCCGCCAGGGCCGAGGTCACTAGAAACCCAGACCAGATCGCGCGGCCCGGATGCGCCAGTGCCAACGTCCGCCAGTTCTGCACCGCCTGCGGGGCAATCGCGATGACCATTGCGGCGATGAGGCCCGAGATCAGCACCCCGATCAGAAAGCCCGTGACGACGCGCCAGACCGGCACCTGCATCGGCATCTCTTTAGACCACTCGCCCTCGGTGTACTGCTTGCGCTGCTCAATCTTGACGCGGGCCGCAGGGGCGACAGTTTCGGGAACCTTTATGCTGGCTGGATCCTCGGCATAGATCGTCAGCGCGCCTGTAACCTTTGCCTCTGGCCCGAAGATGATGCCATCGGCCACGAGCACCGCATCACCTGCGATGACGCCCTGCAGGGCAATGTCCGTGCCTGTGATCAACGCATAGCCGCCAACCGCAGCGACCAAGACCTCGGACCCCGCCGCGCGCAGGTTTCCGGTTACGGGTCCCAGCGAAAGCTCATACCCCGAAACCGAGGCATCGCCGCTGACGGGGGCGGTCACTGTCACGCTGTATCCCACCGCGAAAAGATCCCCCGCCACCGCTGCGTTGACCGAAACCCGTCGCCCGGCCAGATGGGCGGAACCTCCGACGGGCGCGGTCACGGAAACCACGTTCCCCGCCATAAAAAGGTCGGTCACTGACGGACCGTTGAAGCTGACCGCGGCTCCGGCCTCATAGCGGTCTTGCGCGATGGTCAGGCTGGTGGTCTCGGAGTGGGCGGGGAGGGCCAGAAGCCCGCAGACAAGGGTCAGGGCGCGCAGCATTAGGGGTCATCCTTGGCTGAAAGGGGATTGGGCCGCTATTCGCTGGCCACGCCGTCAAAGACTTCGCGTGAGGCCTCGGCGTCGGCCTTGGTCACCTCGACCAGCTTGTCGACGTGGTTCGGCGGGCCGTAGATCGTATAGAGGCGCAAGCGCTTGTCGCCGGTGTTGAGGACGTTGTGCTTCGCCCCGGCTGGAACAATCAGCGCATCGCCGCCCTTGATCTTGTGGCGAACGCCGTCGATCACGACCTCGCCATGGCCCTTTTCGATGCGGAAGAACTGGTCATGTGTGGCGTGGGTCTCCGTCCCGATGTCCTGACCGGGGGTCAGCGACATCAGCACGAGCTGCAGGTTATGACCGGTGTAAAGCACCTTGCGAAAATCGGTGTTCTCTTCGGTCAGCGTTTCGATGTCGGCGAGATAGCCCTTCATGGAGCGGTCCTTTCAGGTGAGGGTGGGGTCAATTGTTGCGGCAGCCGCGCACTTTAAGGTCGCGGCAGAAGTATCCGGCCGCACCGCCGACGACGGCCCCGGTCAAGGGGTGGCCTCCCGTGGCTCCGGCAATGACGGCGCCGCCTGCGGCCCCGGCAAGGCCACGTTCCGTGTCACTAGCAAGGCAACCTGACAGGCCAAGCGCGAAAGTTGAGAACAAGATGAAGTTTCTAAACGGCATGGAATGCTCACTTCTGAAGCGGGTTACGCTCGCCAAGTTAAGCGGTGCGGCGCGTGACCGGCACGGGGCAGCCTCTGGCGGTTCTTTGTCAGGCTGCGCTTCTGTCGAGCGGTCCGCGCTGCCCCAGATCAGTGGACCGCGATTTTTCCGGACGTGATCGCCGGGGCCGCCTTGTTGCGTTGCACCGCCCAGCGCCAGATCGGCTTCATCACTTCCAGCGCGAGAAGAACCGTCAGGCCTGCCAGTGGCGGCACCGCCAGATGCGCCGGACCAAGGGCCGCAAAGCCGAAAAGGTCGCGCGCGGTGGGCCAGAACAGGGTCACGGCCAGCAATGCCCCCACGATGGGCAGCACCACGGCCAGGGCCCGGTTTGGGCGGGTGACGGCCCTAAGTATCGACGACGAGCGCGACCGGTCCACCAGGATCAGCGCCACGATGGCGAAGACGAGGGCGGCAAAGGTCATCCCGCGCACCTGATCCGTAGTCATCCCATAGCCCGGGGCCAGGGCAAAGATCGTCGCTTTCACTGCCAGAACAAGCGCGCCTTGCACGAGGCTCCACAGGATCGTCGGGCCGGAAAACAGTGGCTCGCCCGGCGGACGCGGTTTGCGGGTCATCACGTCGTCTTCCTCCGTCTCCGCCTCGAAGACGAGAGAGCAGACCGGGTCGATCACCATTTCCAGAAAGGCGATGTGCATCGGGCCGAAGAGGATCGGCATCCCGAACAGAAGCGGCATCAGCGCCATCCCGGCGATGGGGACGTGAACGGCAAGGATGAAGCTCATCGCCTTGCGCAGATTGTCGTAGATCCGGCGGCCCAGGCGGACAGTCGTGACGATGGAGCCGAAGTCATCATCCAGAAGTACGATCGACGCCGCCTCGCGCGCGACATCGGTCCCGCGCCCGCCCATGGCAATGCCGATGTTCGCGGCTTTCAGCGACGGCGCGTCGTTCACACCATCGCCGGTCATCGCCACCACGGCTCCGGAAGTCTTCAGCGCGGTCACGATGCGCAGCTTCTGTTCCGGCATGACGCGGGCGAAGATCGTGACATCGCGGACCGCAGTCGCCAGGTCAACGTCCGTTATGGCGGCAAGCTCTGGCCCGGAAATGACGCGATCCCCGTGCAACCCCGCCTCGGCCGCAATGGCCTGCGCGGTGGTGGGATAGTCGCCGGTGATCATGATCACCCTAATCCCCGCACTGCGGCACTGGGCCACGGCATCGGGCACCGAGGCGCGCAGAGGGTCGGCGAGGCCCACAAGCCCCAGAAACCGAAAGCAGAAATCGCGATGGTCCTTGGGCAAGGTGCCCTGCTGCGAAGCCTCGGCCACGCCCAGGACGCGCAAGCCCGCGCCCGCCATCTGATCGACCTCGACCGTCATCCGTGCGCGCGCCGCCTTGTCCAGGCGGCACAGCACCGCCAACGCCTCGGGCGCGCCCTTGGCGGCGATCTGCCAGCCCTCTCCCGCCCCCCAGACCTGCGACATCGCCAGAAGCTCGGGCGAGACGGGATAGCTGCGGACCAGTTGCCGCCCAGTTCCGGGCAGCGTCTCGTCTTCGCGCAAGTCGGCCTTGGACAGGGCGTGGAATGCCTTCTCCATCGGATCAAAGGGCTCGGGCGCCGAGGCCATCACCCCCGCCGCCGCCAGCTCACGGAACGCCTCGGGGAGCATTTGTCCAACCTTGGCCGCCGTCCCGTCGGGCAGGCGCAGTTCGGCAATCGTCATGCGATTTTCGGTCAGCGTGCCGGTCTTGTCGGTGCATAGGACCGAGGCCGCGCCCAGCGTTTCAATCGCCGAGGCCCGCCGCGTCAGCACCCGGACCTTGGAAATCCGCCAGGCCCCCATCGCCATGAAGACGGCCAGCACCATCGGAAACTCCTCGGGCAGCATCGACATGCCGACTGCGATCCCGGCAAGCACCCCGTCCAGCCACCCGCCCCGCAACAAGCCGTAAAGCGCCACCACTGCCACACTGACCGCCGCCCCCACGGCTGCAAAGACGATCACCAACTTGCGCATCTGGCGTTGCAGGTGCGGCGTCTCGGTATCAAGCTTCCCCAGCGAGGTGCCGATCTTGCCGATCTCGCTGGCTTTGCCGGTAGCGGTCACGCAGGCGACCCCGGTGCCCCGCACGATCAAGCTGCCGGAATAGACCATCGGCTGATCCTCGCCCCCCGGTCGCGCCTCTGTCGCCGCCCCTGCCAGTTTGCGTACCGGTACCGCCTCGCCGGTCAGAAGGGATTCGTCCGCCGACAGGTCCTGGGCGTCGATCAGGGCCGCATCGGCTGGCACCCGGTCGCCCTCGGCCAGCACGATCACGTCGCCCCGTACCAACTCACGCCCCGCAATCCGCTGACGCTGACCGTCGCGGATGACCAACGCACGCGGGCTGGTCAGGTCGCGCAATGCCTCCAGGACCCGCTCGGTCCGGGCCTCTTGCACGACGGTGATCCCGACCGATAGGCAGGCGAAGGCGAGAAGGATCAGCGCTTCCTCCCTGCTGCCCAAAAGCAGATAGACGACGCCCCCCGCCAGTAGCAGCGCCAGCATGGGTTCCTGCAGCACATCGAAGATGATCCGCAGCGGCGACCGGCGTTTGCCTTTGGGCAATTCGTTCGGCCCCTCGGCCGTAAGCCGGGTAGTGGCTTCGGCCTGGCTCAGACCAGTGGTAAGGGATGGGTTAGAATGTTTCATGGGCGCTTTCGGATATCAGGCGCGGTGTCGCCTGTCCGTAATGGTCGCATGACCCAGGCCAACCCTGCGTTGACCTGCATCAGTGGCTGGGGCTCGGCGGCGGGTCAGCGCCCCGACCAGCCGATGAACCAAGGCCAGGTCGCTAACCTGCATCAACGCCACCCGAGGCGGTCCGGCCTAAAATCGCGCCAGCAAGCCCGACCACAGGACCAAGCCCATGCCGCTAACCGAAAAACCCGGGTTCCGTTTCCCATCCGCCTTCACCATCCTCTTCGGCCTGATCATCCTTGTGGCCGCGCTGACCTGGATCATCCCCGCCGGGCAATATGCCCGCGTGCCATCCGAGGCCCTGGGCAAGGATGTGCCCGTCGCTGGCAGCTATGCCGCAACGGACGCTAACCCGCAGGGTATCTTCGACGTCCTCCTCGCCCCCATCGCCGGGTTCTATGATCCCGTGGCCTATACCGCGAATGCCATCGACGTCTCGTTGTTCGTCCTGATCATCGGCGGCTTTATCGGTGTGGTCACCGCAACCGGTGCCATCGACGCCGGGATCAAACGCGCGATGGTAAAGGCCAAGGGGCGCGAGGTCTGGATGATCCCGTTCCTGATGGCGCTTTTCGCCCTAGGCGGCACTACCTATGGCATGGCTGAAGAAACCCTGGCCTTCTACCTGATCCTGACGCCGGTGATGATCGCCGCAGGCTATGACGCGCTGGTGGCAGTCGCCGTAATTATGCTGGGCGCGGGGATCGGGGTGCTCGGCTCAACCATCAACGCCTTCTCCACCGTCATCGCCTCGGACGCCGCGGGGGTGACCTTTGCCGAGGGGCTGTGGCTGCGTATCGCCATTCTGGTGGTCTGCTGGGCGGTCACCGTCGCCTTCGTCATGCGCTATGCCGCGCGGGTTAAGGCCGATCCGTCGAAATCGCTGGTCTTCGACCGCAAGGCCACCAACGAGGCGCATTTTCTGAATGACACCACCACCGATGTGACCTTTACCGGGCTGCAACAGCTGGTGCTGGTCCTCTTCGCCCTCACCTTCGCGGTGATGATCTGGGGAGTCTCCACCGGCGGCTGGTGGATGGCCGAGATGAGCGCCCTCTTCCTTGCCGCAGCCATCGTCATTGGCATCGTCGCCCGGCTGGGCGAAGGCAAGCTGGTCGAGGCCTTCGTGAACGGCGCGCGGGACCTCCTGGGCGTCGCCCTCATCATCGGGCTGGCGCGTGGCATCGTCGTGGTGATGGACGCAGGGCACATCACCGACACCATCCTGCACTCCGCCGAAGTCAGCGTGGCGGGCCTGCCCAAGACCGCCTTCATCTTGGTGATCTACTGGATCGAGGTGGGAATGTCGTTCTTCGTCCCCTCCACCTCGGGCCTTGCGGTCTTGTCGATGCCCATCCTCGCCCCCGTCGCCGATTTCGCCGGGGTGAAGCGCGAGCTGGTCGTCACCGCCTTTGCCACCGCCAGCGGGATGGTCAACCTTGTTACCCCTACTTCGGCGGTAGTGATGGGTGGCCTCGCCATCGGTCGGGTGCCCTACGAGCGTTGGCTGCGCTTTGTCTGGCCGCTTCTTGTCATCCTCACCCTCATCCTCATGGCCGCCCTCGCGCTGGCCGTCTACGTGGAGGCCACGCCATGACTCTGACCTATGGCGTCCATTCCGAGGCCGGCACCCTGCGCCGCGTCCTGGTCCACCGCCCGGGGTCGGAAATGGCGCGGCTGACGCCCGCAAATGCCAAGAGCCTCCTTTTCGACGATGTCCTCTGGGTGAAACAGGCCCGGATCGACCACATGGCCTTTGTCGACATCCTGCGCGAGCGCGGCGTCGAGGTCGTCCTTCTGCGCGAAATGCTGGAGGAGGTTTTGGCGCTCCCGGAGGCCCGAAAGTGGCTGCTGGAGGCACGGATCAACGACAACTCCGTTGGCGTCGGCCTCTCCGCCGACCTCCTCGCCTGCCTGACCGAGATGCCCGCCAAACCCCTGTCCCACATCCTGATCGGGGGCATGAGCCGCGCCGAACTGCCGATCCCCGAGGCGGGTGTCGTGGTTCCGATGCTGAGGCCCGAGGATTTCCTGCTGCCGCCGATGCCGAACACGATCTTCACCCGTGACTCTTCAGCTTGGATCTACGGCGGCGTCACGCTGAACCCGATGTTCTGAGCCGCCCGCAAGCTAGAGACGCTGAACCTGACCGCTATCTACCGCTTTCACCCCGACTTCGCCGATGCGGGCTTCCCGATCTGGTTCGGCGATCCGTTGGTTGATCACGGGATGGCCACGCTGGAGGGTGGAGATGTCATGCCCATCGGCCATGGCACTGTCCTGATCGGCATGGGCGAACGCACGACGCCACAGGCGGTGGGCCAAGTCGCGCGGGCACTGTTCGCCGGGGGCGGAGCGGAGCGGGTCATCGCTTGCCAGTTCCCCCGCGCGCGGTCGTCGATGCACCTCGACACCGTCTTCACCTTCTGCGACCGCGATCTGGTGACGGTCTTCGCCGAGGTGACGGACGCGATCCAGACCTACTCCCTGCGCCCCGGCGACAAGGGCGGGGTGACAGTGACAGCCGAGACCGCGCCTTTTCTGGGGGTCGTCGCCGGGGCGCTTGGCCTGAAAAAACTCCGCACCGTGCCCACGGGCGGCGATGCCTACGAATCCCAGCGCGAACAGTGGGATGACGCCAACAACCTTCTGTGCGTCTCTCCTGGCGTCGTCGTGGGTTATGAGAGGAACACCCATTCCAACACCCTTCTGCGCAAGGCGGGGGTCGAGGTCATCACCATCTCGGGCGCGGAGCTGGGGCGCGGGCGTGGCGGGTCGCATTGCATGACCTGTCCCTTGATCCGGGACGCGCTGGAATGAACCGCCGCACGCTTTTGACGGCTGTGGGGACTGCGGTCGTCCTTGGGGCGGCGGGCTACTGGCGGCAGGCCCGGGAGGCCGATCTTTATGTTACGACCGCCGCTGGTGCCCGCGTGCCGCTGAACCTTGCTGCGACCGGACCCGAGCGTCTGGCCGAACTCGTGCGGATGGCCGCACTCGCGCCGAACAGTCACAACACCCAAGCGTGGCGCTTCACCGCAGTGCCGGGTGGCGTGCACATCGCCGTCGACCCCGCGCGGCGGACGCCGGTGGTGGATCCCGACGATCACCACCTGTTTGTCAGCCTTGGGGCGGCGGTGGAGACGCTGATCATCGCCGCTACCGCCTATGGCACCACGGCCCGCCCGGAAATCGCCGCCGATGGCACGGTGACACTGATATTTGCTGAGGGCGTTGCCGCCTCCCCACTCCTGCCCGCAATAAGGATCCGCCAATCCCATCGCGGGCTTTACGACGGCAGCGCACTGACCGAGGCCGACCGCGTGGCCCTAAAGGCCGACCCCACCCTGCGCCTGATCGAGGATGCCCCGACCCGCACTGCGCTTCGCGACCTGACTGTCGCGGCTTACGGCGCTCAGATGGCCGATACTGCCTACCGGGCCGAGCTGAAATCATGGCTGCGGTTTTCGCAAGGCGCCGCGCTGGAAAGCCGTGACGGCCTCTTTTCCGGCTGCAGCGGCAGCCCCGCCCTGCCGCAGATGCTGGGCGAAAGCCTCTTCGGGGTGCTTGTCACTGCCAAGGGTCAAAGCGAGGCGCTGGCCGCGCAGATCGACAGCACGCCCGCGCTGGCCTTTCTGGTCAGCGACCCGGACACACCTGCGGGCCGCATCGACACCGGCCGTCGTCTGGCAAGGATTTGCCTTGCGGCGACGGCTCAGGGGCTGGCGATGGCCCACATCAACCCCGCCATTGAAAGCCCGGACAGCCGGGCCGAGGTGGCGCGCATCTGCGGCGTCACCTCGGGCCGCCCGTCGATCCTTCTCCGCCTCGGGCGGACGCTGGACCTCATGCCCTATTCCTTGCGCCGCCCGTCCGCGCAAACCCTATTGACCTAAAGGTGACCCATGCCGCAAAATCTTCACGGCCGCAGCTTTCTGAAACTGCTGGATTTTTCGGGGGACGAGTTACGCTTCCTTTTGCGCCTTGGTTCCAGCCTCAAAGAGGCGAAGGCGGCGGGCACCGAGCAGCCATTGCTGAAAAGCAAGACCATCGCCCTGATCTTCGAGAAGGACAGCACACGGACCCGCAGCGCCTTTGAGGTTGCCGCTTTCGACCAGGGCGCGCATGTCACCTACCTTGGGCCGACCGGCAGCCATATCGGGACCAAGGAGACGATGAAGGACACCGCCCGCGTGCTGGGCCGGTTCTATGATGCCATCGAATACCGGGGCTTCGGACAGGCCGAGGCCGAAGTGCTGGCCGAGTTCGCGGGCGTCCCGGTCTACAACGGGCTGACGGATGAGTTTCATCCGACGCAGGTCCTCGCCGACCTGATGACGATGCGGGAAAACACCCACAAGCACTTGTCCGACATCGCCTTCTGCTTCGTGGGTGATACCGGCGGCAACATGGGCGCGTCGCTGATGGTTGGCGCGGCGCTGATCGGCATGGACATCCGCCTCTGCGGGCCGAAGGCACTTTGGCCGAACAAGGTTCTGGTCGAACAGTGTCGCACGCTGGCCGAAACCTCGGGCGCGCGGATCACGCTGACCGAGAAGCTTGCCGAAGGAGCGGAGGGCTGCGACTTCGTCTACACCGACGTCTGGGTCTCGATGGGCGAGCCGGAGACAGTCTGGGCGGATCGCATCGCACTTTTGTCTCCCTTCACCGTCACGCAGAAGGTGATGGACCTGACCGGCAATCCGCATGCCAAGTTCCTGCACTGCCTGCCCGCCTTCCACAACCGCGACACCAAGACCGGAGAGAAAGTGTTCCAGACCTATGGCATCGACTGCATGGAGGTGTCGGAGGAAGTCTTCGAATCTCCCGCATCGAAGGTCTTCGATCAGGCCGAGAACCGCCTTCATTCGATCAAGGCTGTCCTCGTCGCCACGATAGGGGCCTGACATGCGCATCGTCGTGGCCCTGGGCGGCAATGCCCTACTGAAGCGCGGCGAGCCGATGACGGCCGAGGCGCAGCACACCAATGTGCGGATCGCAGCGGAGGCGTTGGCGGACCTTGCGCGGGATCATCAGGTCATCGTCGCGCACGGCAACGGACCGCAAGTCGGGCTAATGGCGCTGCACGCGGCGACGTTTGCGCCTGATAATCCCTGGCCATTGGATGTGCTGGGGGCGGAAACCGAAGGTATGATCGGCTACCTGATCGAGCAGGAGCTGATGAATGCCCTCCCCCCAGGCACCGACTGCGCCACCCTGCTTACCCGGGTCGAGGTCAACCGCAAGGACCCGGCCTTCGACCAGCCGACCAAGCCCATCGGCCCGGTCTATACTGCCGAAGAAGGCAAACAGGTCCGGGCGGATCATCAATGGTCGATGGTGGCCGAAGCGACGGGCGGCCTGCGCCGGGTTGTCCCGTCACCCCTCCCCGTCGCAATCCTGAACATCGGGCCGATCCGCCTTCTGGTCGAGGCAGGGGTCAGCGTGATCTGTGCGGGCGGTGGCGGCATCCCCGTGGTGCGCGGCGTGGATGGCAAGATGGAGGGGGTCGAGGCGGTAATTGACAAGGACCGCACAGCGGCCCTGCTGGCGACGGCCCTTGCGGCAGACATCCTTTTGATGCTGACGGATGTCGAGGCGGTGTTCCGCGACTGGGGAACTCCCACGCAGATGCTCATCGGTCGCATTACTCCCGAGGCGCTGGATGCGATGGAGTTTGAGTCTGGATCAATGGCACCGAAGATCACCTCGGCCTGTGCCTTTGTTCGGGCCGGTGGAAAGCTCGCCGGGATCGGCAGCCTCCAGGACGCACGCGCCATTGTCGAAGGCAAGGCAGGCACACAGATCCGGCTCGACACATCACTTCCGGAAAGGTCCATCCCGACCGGAGCGGCAGCGAAGATATTGCCCTGACGCAAACCTGGATCAGCGCCAGAGCACATCCGACAGTCAAAATGGGCATCGACTTGCTGGCTCTTGCGTTCCCCGAGGCTCCGGCAAGTGACGGACCGATTACCCGATGCTCTTGTCCCCTGTTACGAGCATCGGGTGATCGGAACCGAGCAAGCGACGCGCTGCACATGGACATTTCTACATCATTCAGGATAGCCGATGACGCTTTCAATGACTGGCAAGACTGTCCTGATCACCGGTGCCGCAGGCGCACTTGGACTGGCGACGGCCAAGCTTCTGGCATCTCGTGGCGCCTCTATCGCGGCACTCGACAAGGTTGGGACCGACTTTGGCGAGTTGCAGAGCGTTGTCGCGGACCCTAAGCGCCTGCTGGAACTTGAGGCCGACGTCACGGACGAAGCTGCCTTCGCGGCGGCGGTTCAAACCACAGTCACTACCTTCGGTACAATCGACGTCTTCTTCAACAACGCGGGCATCGAAGGGCCAGTCGCCCCGATCCCCGATTTTCCGACTGATGGGTTTCGCCGGGTGATGGAGGTCAACGTGACCGGCATCTTCCTGGGGCTGAAACTGGTGATCCCCGTCATGGCCGTGGCCGGGCATGGCAGCATCATCAACTCCTCCAGCGTTGCAGGGCTGACGGGTTCGTCCGGCCTTTGCGCCTATGTCGCAAGCAAGCACGCGGTCCTTGGGTTGACCCGGGCGGCGGCGGTCGAATGGGGGGCCAAGGGCATCCGGGTGAACTGCATCAACCCCGGCCCGATCGAAAGCCGGATGATGGCCTCGATCGAAGAAGGCGCGCGCCCGGGCGAGGCTGCCACCGTCCATGCAGGCTTTGCCGCAACGATCCCGATGCGCCGCTATGGCAGCCCGGACGAGGTCGCGGGGCTGGTCGCATTCCTTGCCTCCGACGATGCGGGCTACATCAACGGGGGAGCCTATACGGTTGACGGCGGTCTGACAGCGGCATGATCACTTCATCAATGGACCCTCGTGATCAAGGTAGTGTCGGTCAAATTCGGTAAACTCGACCAGGCCATCGAAATCGCTGAAAATGACCTTGCCCTGCTGAAAACTGACAAGCCCATCCTCACGCAGCTCGCGCAGCACCCGGTTCACGTGAACGGCGCTCAGGCCAAGGGCATCGGCCAGCAGATATTGCGTCAGTGGGCAGTTGTAGCCGTCGCTTGAGCCCAGCCCGACAAGCTTCAGCCGCGCACCCAATTCTAGAAGGAAATGCCCCATCCGCTGCTTGGCATCCCGCCGCCCGATGTCAACGAGATGCTCCACCACCATCGCTTCGTCCCGCGAAGCCGCCCAGAGCACTGCCGCAGCCAGCCGGGGTGCCGTGTTGAATGCATCCAGCAAGTCTTGTGCCTGAACTTCCGAGGCCTGCACCCGGGTGATCGGTTCGATATTGTGGTCCGCCGTGCGAAACAGGACCGAGCGCAAGCCAAGGAAATCTCCCGGGATCTGGAAATCGACGATCTGCCGGGTTCCTCCCGGCAAAAGCTTGTAGGAACAGACCCTGCCGGACGCCAGAATGTAGGCTGATCGTTCGACCTGCCCTTCGTAGACCATATCCCGCAGCGCCGGAAAGGTCCTGCGTCGGCTGTGCAACTGATCAAGCAAACCCAGTTCCTCGGGGGAAAGGGCGACAAAGGCCCCCAGCTTTCGCGCAAAGGGAGTGTGCTGGGTTGTCAAGGACGGCAATCCTTTCGTGACGCAGGGGCGGGGAAGGTAAAAATCTCCCGGTCAACCTCTAGGACAGCATGAAGACGGTGACGCTGATCCACGTCAGTCATTCCTACCACAGGTCTGCGACACTAATCGGGATTTCGAATTCGCAGGCATTCGACGTTCGCGTCCGGTGCCGCAACGGGAGTGTCCGCGAAATGAAGAACGTCCCTGATGTAGCCGGAACTGCGGCTCTAGCAATCTGCGAGTCCCTGCTTCTGGCGCTGAATGACCGGAACATCCTGCCGGAAAGAGAGATCGTCGGCATCCTGCGCGATGCGGCGGCCGCTCATGCCAATGATCCTGGTGAAGACGGAAGAACCGAACTTCACAATTCGGTTGCAACCCTGATCAACGGTATTCTTGCGGGTGGGAATTCCGTTCGCAGGAGGTAGGCAATCGCAAGGGTCCCGCCGCGCCAGTTCGCTGGCGCCGCTGGTCCTGGGCTTGGCCCAGGCCGACGGTTCAGGGCGCAGGCCGCGCGGTGATGGCCGATGAAGTTACCAATCATCGCCGCACCGTCAGCACAGGGAGCGACATTGAACCCGCTAAAGGACGACTGTGATTGGGGGGCTGGCGGAAGGCTACCCCGATCTTGGATATGGCTTGACCGAAAGACAGCATTAGACTCTTGGCTAGACGCTTCGCTGGCCAGCCGAGCCAGAATATCGCGGCCGACCTCGGCACCAGTCGGTGTACCGTGGAAAGCCACCAAGTCGCATTCCTGCACCGAACCGGGGCCACATCCGTTCCGGCCTTTGAACGCCTCGTGATTGGAGCCGACGTTGGAAGCGATTTTCGATCGTCGCTGAAGCCAGGAGCGACATCAATGCACGCACACTGCGTATCGATGCGAACGAGCGCTTCTCGCCCACAGCGACGGTGTGGTCGTTGTCGGCCCATACCTGCCAGTCGACCTCACCCCATGCTGCCTGGCCGCGCCCCCCGAAGCAGACGTTGGCCCGCACTTCAGCATTCTCGCGATGCGGATGACCGCTGTGCGGACGAAGCGGTCGTTCGCTTGGGTGGCTGTATCACCACTCACAGATGCACTGTGACCGACCTGAGGGCGGAAAGCGGTCATCTGAGGCCGCCGAAACAATGGGCGGTTTGACCGAGGACGACGATATGCTCCGACTTACCTGAGAAGTTCGAAGGCACCGCCAGCGGGACCGGGTCGGTGACGGATACCAACGGGAACGTCTACAAGCCATTGTTCTAGGCCGACATTAGCGTTGCCAGGTGTTCGCGCTGCGGCTAGACGTGGTCGCGGCGCCGCTGGATCGCGCTGCAGGCCGGATACCGAATGCAGTTTGCGAAGTTCTTATCAAATTTTTACAATGACATAAGAGCCTTAGTGCAGGAGGCCCCGGACTCGGGTGTTCATTCCATCTCGATAACGATGGTGAAGAATGAACAGGACATCATCGAAACCTTCTTAAGGACAAATCGACCCTATCTTGACGCGATGATCGTCATGGACAACGGATCGATCGACGAGACGCGCCGGATTGCGATCGACTGTGCCCGGGAGTTGGGTGGCATATTCGTGGTAGACAGTCCCGAAGACGGTTTTGCCCAGGCATCGCAGGCGACGGCCGCACTTCGGTTCGTGCAGAGTGCGCTCTTCGCCGATCACGTGTTCTTCTTGGACTGCGACGAATTTCTTTCTGCAAAGAATCCCGCCGATTTCCGCAGCGACGTTTCCGCAGAGCCGGCGGGCACAGCAACGGCTCACGCCTGGCAGACATATCTGCCGGGTCCAGAGCAAAAGGAAGACGACCGGGACCCGATGACGACGATCAGGTTTGTTCGCCGCGCGGAAAAGCCCGCTTTCACGAAATGCGTTCTGCACCTTGGTGGCGCCTTTTCCGAGACGATGGCGGTGGGCAAAGGGGCGCACAAAGTCCGGATCGGACGTGACTGGATGGCGGCGGCGGCAAGACCGGACTTTCCCTTGATCCATATCCCGGTTCGCAGCGCGGATCAGATCCTCGCGAAGGCGCTGTCAGGTTGGAACAGCGCCGTCATCGAAAAACCCTCGTTGCTGAAGGCTGGCCCCAACTACAGTGGCACCTCTTACCATCGCAGACGCCTGCTGGACGTCGTGCGAGACGCCGCGCTGCCACTTTCGGGATCGGCTGTTGCAAGCATCGCGATGTCCTATGCCCAGAGCGCGAGGACAACGGATTTCATGGACAACGCCCAAGCGGCACTGCCGAAGCTTGATCTTGCCCGACGATACTCGGACGGCTTTGTGCTCCCGGCAGAGTTGTCGGTTTTCAAGACCGTCATGGGGAAATCAGCCTTGGACTATTCAGGGCTGCTGCCGCCTGCAAAGCGCGGCAAGGGAGCCTCGAATTCGGCAAAGAAAGCGGCCGATGTCTTGCAGCCGTCAAATATGCCGGTAGACATCGCGCCCTTCCGCTTTCTGGCCGAAACCGTTCAGCCAAACTCTGTTCTGGATATCGGCTGTGGGGCGGGCAGCTACCTCAAGCTTTTCGAAATGTTCGGGGCAACCGAGATCCTGGGAGTTAACGGCGTTGATCCTGCCGCCACGGTTCTTGGAGAGAGTCAGTCGGCGCGCCATGATCTGCGCCAGCGACTTGAGCTTGGCCGCTGCTTTGACCTGGTAATGTGCCTTGGGTTGAACCGGCACCTTGATGCGGCCGCAGCGGAGGTCTTCCTGGACTCGATGGCCCGCCATGCAAGGGATCTGATCGTCTTTGCGGTTGCAGAACCGGCCCGAGGCATGTCTGAGCAGTCAAACGGCCTGACTATTGACAGTATTCTTGACCTATGGGCAAGGAACGGCTGGGCTCCCCAGCTGATCGAAACGCTTGGGCTGCGCGCGATATCGACATTGTCGACGTTTCGACGGAACCTATTGGTCTTGCGACGGGCAGGCCCCGAGGTTGACGGCACGGCTGCGGCTGCCTTGCGGTCGATCGCAAACCTGCGTTATCGCCCCTACCCACAAGGCGGTGGCATCCGAAGCGCCCCATTTGCCGAGGCTTATCCGGCCGTAAACCTGGCCTATGGTCGCGTGCGCCCCCGCCCAAAGGCTTGAAGCCGGGCGGCTGTTCGGTCCTGACCCCGACGGTCCGGCGCCGATCAACCCCGCCCGCCCAGCGCGTCCTGCAAAAGGCGCAGGACCGCGTGGTCCGGGACATCCGTCGCCACGAACGCCTGACCAAGTGCCCAAGAGAGTGCCCCACCGGGTGGGATGGTGAAGGTTCAGCGGCAGCTATGCGGACAAAGTTACGTTGGTCCAAAGTCAGCTTTAACGCGACGAGCCTTTAGCCTTATCTGCGATTTTGGCGTTAAAGCGGTCGATGTCGATCACCGCCCGTTGGTGACTGCCTTGTCCGATCAATCCAACATCATCGAAAGCCTCAACTTTGAACGTGAGCATCCGGCGTTCCACGCTGGTCAATGTTACCTCTGCCAGCACAGACATTCCCGGTGGAGTTGCGGCGGTGTGGCTGACGTTGATGTGTGATCCGACCGAGTGTTCACCTTCTTCCAAATGGTCGGCGATGCACTCGATGCAAGTGGCTTCAATGAAAGCAACCATCATCGCCGTCGCAAACACTGGCGGCATGTCTGCGAAGGCCTTCAGCTCCGCGCTGACGTTCGAAACGGTCATCGAGGGCAGCACTTCCAGGGTGCCGGCGTGTCTCAGGCCGGGTTGCAGTGTAAGTTTCATAGGAGCTTTGCCTTTCGATCTATTGGTGGGGATTGGAGCGCGCGAAGCAAACGATCCCGCTACACACAAGGGCTGTGGCGATCAGCAGCGAGGGCGTGACGGCCGCGTCAAGGAGTATGAGGGACAGGACAAAAGCGGTTATCGGGCTGAGCGCCAGGAACCCCGCAACAAGGGTGGCGGGCAGGCTTTCGATGGCGTGGAACCACACCAGATAGCCGAAACCTGACGACAGACCGATTGCCAGAACCATCAACCAGATCATGCCGGACCGCTCTGGCAGAGGACGAGCAGGATGATCGGGAGCCAGTCTTTGCGAGCCACCGGCGCGGATGGCTTCAGGTGCAGAAGGGGGAGCAGAAACAGCAGGGCGATCCTGTAGCGCAGAAGCCCCAATAACCCCACGCCGATAGCGCCGACGGCGAGCTGACTTGCAAACAGCGCAGCACCTACCTTTATGCCCGTCAGTAGACCGGCGACCGCGCCCGATCCAAGCATCACAGATCGCGGCCCCAGACCTGACCGACCAGATCCTTTCCAAAACTGTGATGCGGCTCCTCTTCCAGAAGCTCAAATCCGGCTCCTTCATAGATGCGGCGTGCGGAGACCAACACATCATTCGTCCAGAGGGTCATGCGCTTGTAGCCCTTGTCGCGGGCGAAACGCATGGCCTCCGCGACCAAGCGCCGCCCTAGCCCGCGACCGCGCGCACTGGCATCCACATAGAGGAGGCGCAGTTTGGCGGTTTGGTCATCCTGCCGAACGATAAAGACCGATCCAATGACCTCGCCCTCGCGTTCAGCGACCCAGCAGCGTTCGCAGGAGGGATCATAGCTCTTGGCAAACTCGCTGACGATTTCCGCCACCAGCGCCTCGAAGGTCCAGTCCCACCCGTATTCTTTGGCGTAGAGACGCCCATGCTGATAGGTGATCCAACCCAGATCGCCGGGTTCGGGATCACGCAGGACGAAGGTTGCTTCCTTCGACCCATCGCCCAACAGACGACGCACCTTCCCCATCGCACCGATTAGCTCGCGCTGTTCCTGATCGGACAGCTTTTCGAGCATCGCCGCTGCTTCCTTTGCTGACGCATCGTTCAATCCCTTGAAGACCTTGCGTCCATTTTCGGACAGCGAGAGGGCAAGACGCTTCGCGTTACGTTCCGACGGAACGCGTTCGATCAGCCCCTCGTCCGACAAGCTGGTGACGATGCGGCTGAGGTAGCCGGTATCCATTCCAAGAGCTTCGCCGAGATCACGGGCGGACGGCGGCGCTTTGGGCGGTGCATTGGCTACTTCGTAAAGGACACGGACTTGGGGCAGCGTGTAGTCCGATGCCAGAAGATGCTCATTCAAAGCGCCCACCAGTCGCGTGTGGAACCGATTGAACTCCCTGAATTGTGCGATGCGATCCTCCGGCATATTGACTCCTTCTCGCATATGTTGCCGTTAGCACCATATTCGCATGTAAAGCTTATGCAATGACGGAAAACGATAACCAAAACACCGCACGCCGCATGTTCAAAGGAGATGCCCTCATGCGACGATTTAGTGTGACGCTCGATAGCGTAGGTGACGGCGCGGCTACTCTGTAGCTGACTCTCGGCGAGAGCATGGTTCAGGCTCACGGCACCTGTCACGGCGGCGCCATTTTCGCATCGGCTGATGCTGCATTCGGCTTGGCTGGCAGCAGCGGCCAGCATCCGGCCGTCGCCCAGCAATGCAAGATCAAATACCTACGTCCGGTCATTATAGGGGACAAGCTGACCGTTGGGATTGCCCGCGGTTCCGAGAGCGGGCGCGCAGATGTGTATGATGGAACAGGGTAACGATGGACGGGACGTTGATCGCAGAGTTACGAGGAATTTCCCCCAGCCTGCCGCCGCGAAAGTAAGAAAGCCACCTTTCACCGACGAATGAGTAGGAGGGCTCGAAGCGGTAATGTCAGGTCGACGTGCCCGGCCTATACCTGTCGGTCGACCTCACCCCATGCTGCGAGGCCGCGCCCCCCGAAGCAGACGTTGGCCCGCACTTCAGCATTCTCGCGATGCAGGTGACCGCTGTGCGGACAATGCAGGCATTCGCTCAGAGTTGCGAGGCTTGCTGGCGGGCGTAGTGCGGTTCGATTTGCCAAGAACACGCTAGTTCCCAAGCAAAGAGAGCTGAATGTTCTTCGTCGCTGGCCTCACCGAGCACTGCCGTGTCGAACAGGACGAGATCACGGCGACATTCATCCCAATCGATGAGCGCAGTCCGCCCATCTGTGCATCTGATAAGATTCCCTGGGTTGAGGTCACCGTGGATGACAGCTTGCTTCTGATCTGAGACAGCGGACCAAGCATTTCGGCAGTGAACGACGAGGCTCGCAGGCATGGCTCGCAAGTCCACATCGCCACCGTATTCCCGTTCGATCAAATCTCGCGAAGACAGGAAGCCTGGCCGCTGTGGAATATCGCTGGTAGCCGCGTGAAGCTCAGCTACCAAAGGTCGGACCGATGAAAGCTCATCGTCGGTGAAGTGACTGCCATCCAAGTAGGGCTCGCAGGTCCAGCCGCCCTCGGTCAGTTTCCCATTTTTGTTCCGGATGAGCTTGGGCACCACTAAACCCACTCCCTCCGCGATGTCTTGAACAGAAACGAGCCAACTGAGGGCATCCTCCGACCGGCGCGTTGATTTGAATACAAGCCTCTGTCCCGATCCGACGTTAAGCGTCACAAAAGCGAGGTTCCGGTGTCCACCGAATAACGGGGCAAGGTCTGCATCAACGCCCCAGCTTTCAATTGGCGGTCGCATAACCAGTCATCCTTACTGTTCCGAAGCCGAGATTGCGACAGCCGCTGGCCACCGACAAGAACCGCCTTGGGCCCGATGCGGTCATACGCGACGCGGCAAGCGACATCTCGATCACCTGTCGCGGAACCGACGCGTCCGGCCCAAAATGTTCGTGTCGTGTTATCGGCTTAACGTCAGCGTCTGTTCCTCTCCGTTGAACCCGACGAAGCCGTTGGCCGTGGGTTCGAGACGCATACAGCGGTCGCCGTTGGGGGTGCCGATAAGACAGATGCCCTCTTTGGTCGGCTGCCAGGTCATATTGCGGCTCATCATGCCCATCTTCATCTTCACCTTGCCATCCTGGAAGAAGGTGATCGCCATCTTGCGGCCGTTCGGGGCCGTCAAGTTCCAGGGCTTGCCGTCGGCAACGGTGGATGCCGGGCTTTCGGCATTGGCCGCCAGGGGCAGCGAGATGGCGACCACCAGCGTGACTGCCTGCAGAATTCGTATCGTCTTCATCAGGGCCTCCATCCTCGCAAAAGCAGCCCCGGTGATCGGGGCGCCATGTGCTCGCAGTATGGGTTGTCGCGGACGATTGGGGGGTGGTCGAATTGTCTCGAAGTTTGTCGCCGGTCTTTTGGCTGGCGGGTCGGCACCGGGTCCACAGGCCCGGCCTGACAAGATTTGACAAATACCGGTTGATGACTTCTGGCCGGGTCGGAGCGAAAAGAAGGCATGAGCACCCTGACCCATATTCTTCTTGTTGAAGACGATCCGGCCATCGGTTCCCTTGTCTGCAGTTTTCTGGAGCGGTCCGGTTTTCGCACCACGCATCTGCCACACGGCAAGGGGGTCGAGCGGGTCCTGACCGACGATCCGCCGCATCTGGTGCTGCTGGACCTGCTTCTGCCGGGCGAAGGCGGGCTCTCGATTGCGCGCCAGATCAGGATGTCGCATCCGACGCCGATCATCATGCTGACCGCGATGAGCGAGGAGCGCGACCGGATCAGTGGGCTGGACCTTGGCGCCGACGACTATGTGACGAAGCCCTTCAGCACGCGCGAACTGGTGTCGCGTATCCGCGCTGTGCTGCGGCGGACGGAAAGTGCTGCCAACGGGCGAAAACTCGCGCCTGTCAGCTACAGCTTTGCCGGCTGGGAGCTTGACGCCAAGGCGCGCGAGCTGTTCGACCCGGTCGGCGTCCGGGTCGAGCTGACCAGCGCGGAGTTCGAGCTTTTGCGCACCTTCTGCAAGCATCCGGGCGAGGTGCTGAGCCGTGACGCCCTTATGAAGCTGGCCCAAGGGCGGCGGGTTGAACCCTATGACCGCAGCGTGGATACTCTCGTTTCTCGCATTCGGTCCAAGATCGAGCCGGAAGAGGCGTCCCCCTCCCTGATCAAGACAGTCCGCCACAGCGGCTATGTCTTCACCGTGTCGGTCATCGTGACGGAGCAATCATGACCTTCAACCCGACCCGGTGGCCGATCCGGTGGCAGATCGCGGCACTTCTGATCCTCACGCAGGTGATGGCACATGTCGTGACCATCACGATGATCGATCTTTCCACCAACCAGACTGGCGGTGGGCGTGCCCAACTTGGCGTCGCGGCCTCCGAGCCGCTTCTGACGGTCTTGCGGATGGCCCGCCAGGCCGACATCCCCGAGATGACGGACCGACTTGCAACGCTTCTGGCTACTGATGACCGGTTCCGGCTGGAAGCCAGCATGTCCGAAGCGGTGGCCGCCCGCGCAGCCGTGGATATTCCGGGGTTAGAGGCGGCGCTTGCCAATGCACTGCCGGACTACTGGCGGGATCAGGTACTGGTGTTCGACGGCAGTACCGGCGGGCTGGCAGCCCTCCTCCCGACGGTCGACTTTGCTGTCGCTGCCCAGCTTCCGACCGGTGACTGGCTGGTGTTCGAGCCGCGCAGCGACTCCTTCGTACAACGCGTCCCTCGGACCGTGGCCCTGATCGGTCTGTCGATCCTTGCGCTGACCGTCATGTTCCTTTCGGTCTGGGCCGGCACGGCACTTGTCGCGCCTATCAGCGACCTTGCGCGCGGAGCTGAGCGTTTTGCAGGCGACGCCGACGCTACCGACCTTCCCGACCGCGGCCCGGTCGAGGTCCGCCGCGCCACGCTTGCTTTCAACAAGATGCGCCAGCGCATCCGCAAGCTGATCAGCGACCGGTCGCAAACGCTCGCCTCGATCGGGCATGACATGCGCACACCGCTGACGCGGCTCTTGTTGCGCCTCGAGCTTCTGGATGACAGCCCGGCGAAGACCGCGATGGAAGGCGACATTCAGGTGCTGGAGCGGATGATCGATGACGCGCTTGGCTTTCTGCGCTCGGAACATCGGCCGCTTGCGCTGGAGCTGGTGGACATCGCCGTGCTTGCAAAGACCGTTGCCGACGAGTTCGCCGATCACGGGCACGCCATCGACTACCATGGGCCGCAGCATCTTGTGGTCAGGTGCGACCACGACCTGATCCGTCGCGTGCTGGAGAACGTGATCGGCAACGCCGCGAAATTCGCGGGCGAGGCGCAGGTTTTGGTCTCGGAAAAGAAGACGGATGCGGTGGTCATCGAGGTGCGCGACAATGGGCCGGGCATCCCGCTTGATCACCGCGAGAAAGTGCTGGAACCGTTCACCCGCGTCGAGGCAGTACGCTCGGGAACTGCCCTGAAGTCCGAAGGCTTCGGGCTTGGCCTTGCGATCGCGCGCGACCTGATGGAGCGCCATGGCGGGATGCTTGGCCTGTCGGACAATCATCCGCAAGGGTTGTCGGTCACCCTGACTCTGCCCAAAGCCGCTGCTGATGACCACGCGGGGCCCCGCACAGCATGACGGAGATAGGCGCAACTACTCCGCGGAAGGCCGGGCGGAACTGGCTCATCGGCGCCGCCCTGGCCATCGCTGTTGCCATGGGGGTGTACTTTCTTGGCCTGCCCTATCTCGCGGGCCTGCAGGCTGAACGTGAGGCGGAAACGCAACCGGACGCCATTGCCCCGCGCAGGATCACCGCCCTAGGTGAGGTGCTGCCGGTCAGCAACCGCGTGACCGTTGCCGCGCCGACCGGGCAGAATGTAGGCCGGATCTCACGCATAGACGTGGCGGAAGGCGATACGGTGGCCAAGGGTCAGGTGCTGGCGATCCTCGACACCGAACCCTTGCTGCGCGCGGAACTGGCGCAGGCGGTCGCGAACGAGTCGGTCAAGCGTGTGGCGCTAGCCGCGCTGACGGCCGATCTGGACGCGACCGAGCGGCAGCTTGCCGCACAGGTCGACCAGTTACGCGTGGTGCTGGAAAAGGCGCAGGTCGAGCTTGACCGGATGACCCGGCTGCGCGACAGCGGGCTTTATGAAGACACGGCGCTCGTAGACCGGCGCCTGGATGTGCAGTCCGCGACGTTCAACCTTCGCAATATCGAGATCCAGCTGGAGCGGAACCGCCTGCGAGATATCGAGGGCCTTCGCATCGATCAGGCAAGTGCCGAGGCCGAGATCGAGGCCGCAAGGGCCGCGCGAGCCAAGGCCGAGGCCGACTATGCCAAATCGTCGGTGGTCGCCCCCATCGACGGCCGCATCCTGGCGCTGTTCGGGCGGATCGGGCAGCAGATCGACGACAGCGGATTTGCCGAGGTTGGCGACACCGGGCAGATGAAGGTCCGCGCCGAGGTTTACGAGACCGACATCTCGGGCGTGACTGTGGGGCAGGGCGTGACCGTTACCTCGCGCGCGCTGGGTGATGAGCTAAGGGGCGCAGTCGCCCGCCTTGGTGTCCGTATCTCCGACCAGTCGATCCTGTCGACTGACCCGGCCGCAATTGTCGACGCCCGAGTGATCGAGGTCTGGATCACACTTGACGAGGCAGCATCGACGGCCACCCGCGACCTCTCTGGCTTGCAGGTTCTGGTCGCCTTTGACGCGCGCGAGGGTGACGATGCTTAGGGGCCGCACGCCGCTGGGATGGCTGCAGCTGACCCACAGCAAGTCCCGGTTCATCGTGGCCTCGGCCGGGGTCGGGTTCGCGGTGCTTCTGGTCTTCATGCAGCTTGGCTTCATGAACATGCTCTTCGATTCCACCACCGTCATTCACCAGCAGTTCAAGACTGATCTGGTGATCATGAGTGCCGATGCCGAAGGCATCGTCCCGGATTCAGGTGACTTCTCCCGCCGCAGGCTGATCCAGGCGGCCGGAGTGCGAGGGGTAATCGACTGGGCCGAGATCTACATCGGGACGCTGACCTGGACCAAGCCGTCCGACGGCACGGTCGGTCAGGTGGTCGTCATCGGCGTGCCGACAGATGTCCGGGTCTTTACCAACCCGGCACTTGATGCCCAGATACCGCTTCTGCGGACATCGGGCACCATGCTGATCGACGAAGGCTCGCGCGGCGACTACAGCGCCTTTTTCGGAAGGATCGCCGCGGGCGAGCAGCCGAAAGTCAAGCTGGCCGGTGAGACGGTGAGCGCGATCGGCACCTTCAACTTCGGCGCCAGCTTCGGTACCGAAGCCTACGGGGTCGTGTCGCGCGAGACCTTTCTGCAACTGGACAGGTCAAGACATCCCGGCGTCATCAACATGGGCCTTCTGACCGTCGAGCCGGGCCGCGATCTGAATGTCATGGCCGACACAATAACCAAGGCCGTTGGCGCAGCCGAGGTGAAGGTCTGGACGATGCCCAACTTCAAGGAAGTGACCCGCGACTTCCTGCGCATCAACAGCCCGATTGCCACCATCTTCACCTTCGGAGTCATCGTCGGCCTCTTCGTCGGTGCCGTTATCGTCGTCCAGATCCTGACCAGTGACGTGCAGGATCACTTGGGCGAATATGCGACCTTCAAGGCGATGGGGTTCCGGAACAGCTACCTTCTGGCAATCGTCTATGAACAGTCGGCGATCCTGACCGTGTTCGGCTTCCTTCCGGCGTTGCTGCTGTCCTTTCTGCTCTACCGGGTTGTCGGCCAGGCCGTTGCCATGGACATGATCATGACCTGGAGCCGGGTCATGTGGGTCTTCCTTCAGACCGTCGGCATGTGCCTGACTGCGGGCACCATCGCGATGCAGCGGATCTACAGCGCGGACCCGGCGGAGGTGTTCTAATGAATGCTCCCGTCGGCGCCCCCCGCCTCGCCATCGAGATTTCACACTTGAACCATTGGTACGGCGAGGGTGATCTGCGCAGGCTGGTTCTGCGCGACCTGTCGCTGACTGTCGAACGCGGCAAGACGACATTCCTGATGGGACCGTCGGGCTGCGGCAAGACCACGCTTCTGACGCTGGTCGGCGCGCTGCGGTCGGTGATGGAGGGATCGGTCAAGGTTCTGGGGCATGAACTTCTTGGCGCGAGCGAGACGGTGATGGTCGAAACCCGCCGCTTGGCCGGGTTCATCTTCCAGCACCACAACCTGCACCGCAGCCTGACGGTCCTGCAAAATGTGCGCATGGGGTTGGAAGTGAAGGGCGAGGCCGGCGCGCAGGACGCGACCGCCCGCTGCATGGAGGTGATCTCCGCTGTGGGCCTTTCCGAGCATATGCACAAGTATCAGGACCAGATCTCGGGAGGCCAGAAGCAGCGCGCCGCGATAGCCCGCGCGCTGGTCGGCAAGCCGGAACTGCTGCTGGCGGATGAGCCGACGGCCGCGCTTGACAGCAAGACCGGGCGCGAGGTCATCGAGCTTGTTCAGCGGCTGGCGTCAGAGCGGGGAATGACCGTGCTGATGGTGACCCATGACAACCGTATTCTCGATATCGCCGACCGCATCGTCGAGATGGAGGACGGGCGTATTCTGGCCGAAACTGGCCCCAAGGCCGAGGAGATCGCCCATCCCGCCCGCGCGAAAACCGCAAGGACAAAGGCATGACGGGCCGCGCGTCAGGCACCGCCGTACCGGGTGGAAGGCAGCATGCGCTCATGGTCTTGCTGTCGGTTGTCCTGTCCGGATGCACAACGGTTGGCCCTGACTATGTGGTGCCCACGGTCGAGATGCCGACCGCGTTTGTCGGTGCGATCGGGACGGGGGCTCAGGACGCTGCGGGCGAGACCTGGTGGCGCGGCTATAAGGACAAGACCCTCGACGATCTCGTCACTCGGGCGCTGGCCGCAAACACCGACCTTGCGCAGGCCCGGTCCCGTATCGCCGCAGTCGAGGCCGCCCTGCGCGCCACGGGGATCAATCGCCAGCTCGACGGCACCCTGACCGCGCAGTCCACGCGGGCGGGGGGCGACGATGTTTCGGCGGCGACGACGGACACGGCCACCCTGACCGGCAGCTATGTCCTTGATCTTTTTGGTGGCATCCGGCGCGGGCAAGAACGCGCGCTTGCCGAGCGTGACGCCGTGATCTTCGACGCAGCAGCCACCCGGCTTGCTGTCATCTCTTCGCTTGTGGGCCGCTATATCGACGCCCGCTATCATCAGGAGGCGCTGGCCCTGACCCGGGCGACGATTTCCAGCCGGGAACGAACCCTGGAACTGGTGCGGGAACAGGCTCGCGCGGGCATGGTCTCCGAGATCGATGTCGTGCGGGCTCAATCCGATCTTGCCAGCGCGCGGGCCGATCTTCCAGTCTTTCAGGAAGGATTCGAGCGGAACGTCTTTGCTCTGGCCACGCTGCTTGCCGAACCTGCGGGGCCATTGATGCGGCAATTGCAGGCGGGCGTACCGCAGCCAAGGCCCCGGGGCGGCACCGCGACGGGTGTCCCGGCAGACCTTCTGCGCAACCGCCCCGATATCCGCGCCGAAGAGCGCCGCCTAGCCGCCGCCGTTGCCGCCGTCGGTGTCGCCGAAGCCGAGCTTTATCCGTCGCTTACCCTCTCGGGGTCGGTTGCGGAACGGGACGGTTCTACCTGGTCCTTCGGCCCCAGCCTTACGCTGCCGGTCCTCAACCGTGGCCGCCTGTCGGCCAGCCGCGACCAGGCCGTCGCAAACGCGCAGGCTGCCGAGCTTGTCTGGCGCGGCGTTGTGCTGGATGCCACCGAGGACGTTCAGGTCGCCGCCAGCGCCTATCGCACGAACCGTCACAGGATGGACCGGCTTGCAGATGCGGTGGTCTCCAGCGAGAGGCTGGTTGAGCTCTCGCGCGAGACCTTTGCGCAAGGCGAAACGACGCTGATCGATCTTCTCGACGCCGAGCGATCCTATACCGCTGCACGGCTGTCCCTGGCCGAGGCAACCCGGCAGACGGCGACCACCTGGGCCGAGCTGCAAGTCGCCATCGGCCGCGGTGCGAAGGAACCTTCGTGATTGCGCCAACGGCAAGAGGGTCGGCCGGCCTGCGGCGATTGAAGCCTGCGGTTGCGGGAGCTGTATCCGCCCTTTGCATCTGGGCCGTCGCCGGTTGCACCACCTTGCCCCGCGAGACCTATGCTGCGGCCGACGAACGCGACCTGTCCGTCGCTGGGGTGTCGGGCGCGCGCATCTGGGCGGACGCGGGCCTGCCCGAACTCGCCGCGGCGGCGGCACGTCAAGATCTTGCCCCGCCATTGACCACGGCACCCGTCGACATCCTGGCGCTGTCCGGCGGCGGCTCGGGCGGGGCCTTCGGCGCGGGTCTCCTCGTCGGATGGACCGAGCGCGGTGACCGCCCGGAGTTCGACGTGGTGACCGGTGTCAGCGCCGGTGCCTTGATCGCGCCCTTCGCCTTTCTTGGCAGCGAGTATGATGACGAACTCGCCCGCGCCTTCAGCCCTGCGGTGACGGAACCGCTGAACGGCGGCGTAACGCCGCTCAACCTTCTTTTCCGCAACAGCATTGCCAACAACCGGGCACTGCGTGCGCTGATCGATGACGCGGTCACGCCCCGGATACTGGCCGAGATTACCGCCGCGCATCGGGCCGGTCGCAGGCTTTTCGTCATGACCGCCAACCTAGATACGCAGCGGCCTGTCGTGTGGGATATGGGCGCGATTGCCGCCGCCGGAACCGAACCTTCGGCCGACCTCTTCAAGAAGGTGCTCCTCGCCTCGGCCAGCATTCCCGGCTACTACCCGGCCGTCAGGATCAAGGTTCAGACTGCGGCTGGCAGCTACGACGAGTTGCACAGCGACGGCGGGATTTTCGCCCAGGTCTTTATCGGGCCGGATGCGATCATGCTTAATCCGCAACTGGCAGGGCGCGGTTCCGCGAACCTCTATGTTATCATCAATAACAGCCTGGACCCAGTCTTTAGCGTGACAACGGATTCGATCGTCGGCGTCGCGACACGATCATATGAGACGTTCCTCAAGTCCCATGCCCGGGCCACAATCAATGCGACCTACCTCTTTGCAACCGCGCGCAAGGCAAACTTTCATCTCGCCTACATCGACGAAGACGTTCCTTATGACCTCCGCGAACCCTTTGCCGAAGACTACATAGACCGGGTGTATCATCTCGGTCATGGCGCCGGACAGTCGGGAACCTGGTCGTCCAGACCCCCAGACGGGGAAGGCTGAAGGCTAGCCTCTAGCGAAAGTGTAAGTGGGTGGCTTCTGGGAAAACTGGAAATAGCAGGCTGGATTATGCCCATGCCAAAGACTGATCGATGAATCTGTGGCGGCTTCCAACGGCTTCAGTCAGCCGCCCGATGACTGCTATGGCATGCCGCAATCACCTCACTACGAGCGGCAGAAGAATGTCCGACATTTCACTGGCGTCACTGCGAAGCTGTGATGCCGGATCCGGCCCTTGGCTGCCGGACACGCCAAGGTGAACCAACACGGCGCTGCCTCCCAGAAACGGCCGTTCATATGCGGCGAAGCATTTTCTTTTGGGGAGATCGGCTAAGCTGGATGTGGCTGCGTTTCAACCGAAAGGTTGCAACCGTAGTCTTTCGGAGAACTGACTGTCTGACTTTGGCATTGGGGCTGATGTGAATCATGCTCAAGGGGCCAGACGGACATCGGCGCGAAACTCTTCGACGAGGTAGTCTACAAAGGCGCGGACTCTTGGGGGAACAAGTCGCCGACTTGGATAGACGGCTTGGATCGGCAGGGCCGCAGGCTCATAGTTGATCAGCACGCGCTCCAGAAGGCCGGTTTCGATTTCGTCTGTGAACAGCCAGGTCGGGCAGACGGCCAGCCCAAGCCCCTCCAGCAACGCAGACCGCATGCCCTCGGACGCGTTGACCCTAACCCGGCCCGAGACCTTGACGATGATCGGCGCGCCGTCGGGGCCGGCGAAATGCCATTCGTCCACGGTGGCAAGGCCGGTGTAGACAATGCAGTCATGCGCGGTCAGGTCCGCGGGATGCTGCGGTCGCCCGGCGCGGGCGAAGTAGTCGGGCCGGGCGACCGTCACCCGCCGCATCAAGCCGATTTTGCGGGCAATCAGCCCTTGATCGGTCACCCGTCCGATGCGGATGGCCAGATCGACGCCTTCCTCCACCAGATCGACAGGCCTGTCGCCCAGAACCCAGTCGGTGCGCAAGTCGGGATGGTTGTCCAGAAACCGGGCCATGCGGGGCATCAGGTGCAAACGCGCAAAGGCCAGCGGCGCGGCGATGCGCAGCGTGCCCCGCACGGCGGCGTCCGGGCGCACTGCAAGGGCCGCCTCTTCCACCGCGTCCAGCAGGCCGCGCGCATGGGCATAGTAGCTGCGCCCTTCATCCGTCAGCGTCAGCGCCCGCGTGGTGCGCTGCATCAGGCGCACGCCGAGGTGATCCTCCAGCGCCGATATCTGGCGGCTGACAGTGGGTTGCGATTGCCCCTGCTCGGCCGCGACGGCGGTGAAGCTGCCGGTTTCCACCGCGCGGACGAAGGTGCAGATATGTTCTAGAAGGCCGGTATTCATACGCTGTACGGATCAGTGTGATGCATCAACGCATGATTATCGAATTCCGCGGAATCGTCCATCTTCATTTCATCGCAACCGGGGCCGCGCCCCAAACCGAAAGGGAAAGCAGATGAAAGACCTTGATATGATGGCCGGCGCCTTGAACGCCGACGTGCCCACTGTGCCCGCCTATTTCACCGCCGCCCGTGGCCTGCGGATGGAACGTGACGCCAAGGGTGTCCTCCTTGTCACCATCAACGACGGCATGGGCGGCCCGATCACCTTTACCGCGCAGGACCACACCGAGTTCACCGAGGCCTTCTACCGCATCGCGCAGGACCGCGACACCAAGGCGGTCATACTGACCGGGGCGGGCGACTACATGGCCGCCATCGACTTCTCGACCTTCGGCAACGTGGCCGATCCCGACGTCTGGAGCCGGGTGCATGATGAAGGCGTCCAGATCGTCGAGAACATTGCCAACATCCGCGTGCCGATGATCGCCGCCATCGAGGGCCGCGCGCACATCCATTCCGAGTATGCGCTGATGGCCAATGTCATCGTGGCGGGCGAAAGCGCCAGCTTCAGCGACCTGCCACATTTCGCCGGCGGCATCGTGCCGGGCGACGGCATCTACACCACCTGGTCCTATCGCGCCGGGGCGGGCCGAGCCGAGGCGTTGCTGCTGAATCCCGAACCGATCAGTGCGCAGACCGCAAAGAACTGGGGCGTGGTGGCCGAAGTGGTGGCCGATGGCACCGCCGTTGCCCGTGCCCGCGCGCTGGCCGACCTTTACCTCGCCAAACCCGAAGTCACGCGCCGGAACACCCGCATCCATTTCATCCAGCCGCTGAAAGAGGCGCTGGTGCGCGAGACAGGCTATGGCCTCGCTCTCGAAGGGGCCTCTGCTGCGGCCCTCGTGAAATCATTCAGCAACTGAGGAGAGCGGTGGCCCCCGGGCACATCGGGGGTCAACCGTCTTTCTCGGGAGCCTGCCATGCCGATCGTTCTCAACGCCGCCCTGCTCATTGGCTTTCTCGCGCTCTGCGAGATCATTGCCACCCAGATCATCTTTCTTTGAAGGACCAGACCCATGCTGACCGTCTATGCCTTTTCCACCCCGAATTCCGTCAAGGTGCCCATCGCGCTGGAGGAGTTGGGTCTGGCTTACGACCTGTGCCCCGTGAACATCCGCTAGGGCGAACAGAAGGTACCTGGCTATGTAGCCCTGAACCCCAACGGCAAGGTGCCGCTGCTGATCGATGGTGACCTCGTTCTGCCGGAATCCGGCGCGATCCTGGTGCATCTGGCCGAGAAGACCGGACGTTTGTTGCCCACCGATCCCGTCGCCCGCGCCCGCACCTTCGAATGGCTGTTCGTTCAGCTCTCGGGCACGGGCCCGGCCTTTGGCCAGTCCGGCTACTGGCAGAAGTTGGCGCAGGACCGGAACGATCCCGCCATCACGCGCTACCAGGCCGAGGCTGACCGTCTTGCCGACCTGATCGACACCCATCTCGCCGACCATGTGTGGTTCGCCGGAACCGATTACACCATCGCCGACATCGCCCATTTCGGCTGGTTCTGGCGGCGCGAGTTCGCGGGCGTTTCGTTCGACACCCGCCCCAACCTTGCCCGCTGGTATGCCGCCATGGCGGCCCGCCCCGCCGTGCAGCGCGGCATTGCCGCAACCACCGCCCTTGCTGAAACCCAAGCCGCCTGAGGAGGCCAGAATGCTTGACACCGTAACCCAGTCCCGCAGTGAAACCCCTGCAAAGGTCTCCCAAAAGATCGCCATCGTGATCTATTCCAACGTCACCACGGAAGCCCTGAGCCGCGCCTACCGCGCCTTCGGATTTGCCGCCGAGCTGATGGCGGCAGGGGACGACGTCACCATCGTCTTCGACGGCGGCGGCAGCGCCACGCTGGCCGCGGTGCTGGACCCGAAGCATGACCTGCACCGGGCTTGGACCAGGGTCGCCCCCGCCCTCCGCGGCGTCTGCGGCTATTGTGCCAAGGCATACGACGTCCAGGACACGCTGAAGGCGGCCGGCATTCCGATGCTGACCGACGACCACGGCCATGCCAGCCTCCGCGCCCTTCTGGGCGAAGGCCGCCAGATCGTCACTTTTTGAACCGGAGGGTCCCATGTCCGCGCTTGATATGCCCGTCCGCTCCGCCTTGTCTGCCCAGACCAAGGGGCTCGGCTTCGGCCTTGCCGCTGTTGCGATATGGGCGGCCTATCTGGCCTTTGCCCGCGCAGGGGTCAACGCGGGTCAGTCACCGGTCGATTTCGTCTTCCTGCGCTTTGTGACGGCTGGGGCGATCATGCTGCTCTGGCTGCTCCGCAACGGCATCCGCGATCTGGGCGGCGTCGGCTGGCGGCGCGGTGCAGCGCTGGCCTTCTTTGCCGGTCCGATGTTCATCGCCCTTGGTGTTGGCGGTTACAGTTTTGCCCCGCTGGCCCATGGTGCCGTTGTCCAGCCCTCGGCCCTGACGCTCGGGGCGATGGCCGCGTCTTGGCTGATCTTTGGCGAACGCCCGCCCCGCGAACGGGCTCTTGGCGTGGCGATCATCCTGGGCGGTCTTGCCCTGATCGCCGCTGGCAAGGGCGGCGCAGAACTGCCCGGAGCATGGCGAGGCGATGTGTTGTTTGTCGTTGCAGGCCTTTTCTGGGTCGGCTTCACGGTTCTCCTGCGAAAGTGGAAGATCGGCGGCATCCCCGCGACCGCCGCCGTGGCCGTGATCTCGGCGCTGGTCGTGCTGCCCGGATTTGTCGTCACCCAAAGCTTTGACCGTTTGGCGGCGCTGCCCTTGCAGACCCTACTGACTCAGATCGTCGTACAGGGCCTTCTCTCGGGTGTGCTGGCCGTCATTGCCTATGGCAAGGCTGTCGAGCATTTGGGGGCCAGCAAGGCCGCGCTGTTTCCCGCACTTGTTCCCGCCGCCGCCCTGATTGTCGGCGTACCAGTCACCGGCGAAATGCCTGCACCAGCCGAATGGCTGGGCGCAATCATGGCCACTGCCGGGCTTGCCGTCGCCATGGGCGTCGTTCGGGTTGGAAGCAGGATTTAGAATACTCCGCCTAGCGAAGCGTTGGGTTGAGATCCAATCACAAGAGGATCGAACCGCATTCGGCGACCGCTGAAAACCCTAGCCCAGAGCCTCGAACGTAGCAAAGAGAACTCAGCAATCTGTGCTTCAAGGTACAGTTGCCGTTGCCCGTCCAGTTGGGACTATCAACGTCTGCTTTAGTTGCTGCCGATGAATTCTCCTGTTCGCGACGAAGGTCGGCTTTCCGCCCGTAGCTGCCCATCAGCGTTAGGCAGTATTTGATCTGCTGATGTTGTACTTATGGGCGATCTGCCACCTATTGGATCTAGTGTATGTCGCGAGTTTTGCAGGAGCGAGCGCAAGAATGCCCCCAGTTTCAAGCTTAGTATGGACCTTATCCCAGGCTTCTGCCTGAGTGGTTTTCCGTGATCATTCCGTTGTAGATCTCTTCTCCCCACCCGAACCTGAGAGTTGGGTGCCTCCGTCGATGACCAGGTGAGTGTTTGCCAGGAGCGCGCCCTTCAGGCCGGCTACGAGGTTGTCGAGGTGTTCAGCGACTACGCGTTCAGCGCCAGCAACCTGCGCACGAGGCCCGGCATGATGGCTCTGATGGAGGCCGCCCGCGACCGAGCGTTCGACATCGTCATTGCCGAAGCTCTCGACCGGATCAGCCGCGACCAAGAGGATGTGGCAGCCATCTTCAAGCGACCGGAACACCTCTGGGTCACGAAGGAATTGCCGGACCTGCAGATGATTGACGAGCGCACCTGGTACGCAGCCCTTGTTCTGCGCGCACGCTACAGCTCGCAGGCCGGCAACAAGCGCCAGACCAAGAAGCGTGTCTTCTCTGGCCTGATCCGCTGTGGCGGTTGCGGTGGCGCGATGACCATCATCAATCGCGAGCGCTACTCCTGCTCAGCGCGCCGTGAACGGGGCACCCGCTCCTGCCCGGTCAGCATCAGCGCTGCAGAGCTTGAGACCCGCATCCTGGCAGGACTGAAGGACATTCTCTTCGGGCGTGACGACTTGATCGCTGAGTTTGCCGCGAGCTTTCGGATGGAAGTCGAGCGCATGCGTCGGAGCCGGCACCAGAATGCCGACGTGCACCGCAAGGACCTCGACAAGGTCAACCGCGGCATCGAGCGCGCCTTGGCGTTCATCCTCGACGGCGATGGTGATCCTGGGATCGTCCGCCAGAAGCTCGCGGAGCTTGAAGCCCGCAAGCGCGATCTCGAACGCAGCCTGCAGGAGGTCAACCCGGCACCCGGCCTCGAGATTCACCCAAACCTCGGCGAACTCTACCGCCGCAAGGTGCAAGAGATAGAGGCGCTTCTGGCGGACGAGGCCACGCGCCCGCAGGCCATGGATCACCTGCGCAGCCTGATCGACCGGATCGAGGTGTCACCCGGCGAGACGCGGGGACAGGCCCATGTAACGCTACACGGGGCCTTGGCATCGATCCTGCACTTCGCGACAGACGCCAGACATGCAAAAGCCACCGCGAACGGTGGCATCAGTAGGGTCTTAATGGTTGCGGGGACAGGATTTGAACCTGTGACCTTCAGGTTATGAGCCTGACGAGCTACCGGGCTGCTCCACCCCGCGACGTTTTCTTGCAGGTGGTCCGCTGCAGCCCGGTGTTCTTGGCATTTTGTCTGCCCTTGAAGGCGGTGCCTTTTTTCGGGCTGACGGGGCTGCTGGACCCCTCGACTGTATCCCGAGGGCATTTTTGCGATCGGGGGGTAGGGTGATATCGTATGGAGAGAGGATGGTCTCTTTTCAGGACTGGCGGTGACCTACTCTCCCACGTCTTGAGACGCAGTACCATTGGCGCGACGGCACTTAACGGCCGAGTTCGGGATGGGATCGGGTGTTTTGCTCGTGCTATGGCCACCAGTCCGGGGAAGAGACCAGGGACCGTTGTTTTCGGTCCCTGACATCAGTGATTGTTCCAAGTCTGTGTTTGCTTTTGACGATCCGCAGAGGCTTATTGCCTTGCTGTTACCGGATCAGATCAAGCCTATCGGGCAATTAGTACCAGTCAGCTGAATGCATTGCTGCACTTACACCTCTGGCCTATCGACGTGGTGGTCTTCCACGGCCCTCAAGGGAGACCTTGTTTTGAAGGGGGCTTCCCGCTTAGATGCCTTCAGCGGTTATCCTGTCCGAACATAGCTACCCAGCACTACCGTTGGCACGATAACTGGTCCACCAGTGGTTCGTTCACCCCGGTCCTCTCGTACTAGGGGCAACTCTTCTCAAGTCTCCTACACCCACGGCAGATAGGGACCGAACTGTCTCACGACGTTCTAAACCCAGCTCACGTACCTCTTTAAATGGCGAACAGCCATACCCTTGGGACCTGCTCCAGCCCCAGGATGAGATGAGCCGACATCGAGGTGCCAAACGATGCCGTCGATATGGACTCTTGGGCATCATCAGCCTGTTATCCCCAGCGTACCTTTTATCCGTTGAGCGATGGCCCTCCCACTTGGGACCACCGGATCACTATGACCGACTTTCGTCTCTGCTCGTCTTGTCAGACTTGCAGTCAGGCAGGCTTCTGCCATTGCACTCAACGACCGATTTCCGACCGGTCTGAGCCTACCTTCGCGCGCCTCCGTTACTGTTTGGGAGGCGACCGCCCCAGTCAAACTCCCCACCATGCAGGGTCCCGGACCCGGATAACGGGCCGCGGTTAGACATCAAGAGTGCGAAGGGTGGTATCTCAAGGGAGGCTCCACGAAGACTGGCGTCCCCGCTTCAATGCCTACCACCTATCCTGCACATCACAATCCTGATGCCAGTGCAAAGCTGGAGTAAAGGTGCATGGGGTCTTTCCGTCTAACCGCGGGTAGTGTGCATCTTGACACACAGTTCAATTTCGCTGAGTCCACGTTAGAGACAGCGGGGAGATCGTTACGCCATTCGTGCAGGTCGGAACTTACCCGACAAGGAATTTCGCTACCTTAGGACCGTTATAGTTACGGCCGCCGTTTACTGGGGCTTCAATTCAGAGCTTGCACCCCTCCTTTTAACCTTCCAGCACCGGGCAGGCGTCAGACTGTATACGTCGCCTTACGGCTTCGCACAGCCCTGTGTTTTAAGTAAACAGTCGCCACCCCCTAGTTTGTGCCCCCCACCAACAGTTGCCTGCCGATGGGGCCTCCTTCTCGCGAACTTACGGAGGCATTTTGCCGAGTTCCTTTAACGTGGTTCTCTCAAGCGCCTTGGTATACTCTACCAGTCCACCTGTGTCGGTTTAGGGTACGGTCT